>JBCDFO010000041.1:0-19482 GCA_039177895.1 Bacteroidota bacterium | reverse complement strand
CGATCACGATGCCGAGCGTCGAGAGCGTCGTGTGGAGCGGGTTGGTGCGGAGCGTCTGGAGCGCGACGGGCAGCGCGTGGAGCGGGAGGCGAGGCATGGAGGCTAGGAGAGGGGCTCGCCCGGCCTCTTCGAGATTCCCGCTGCGAGGTTGCAGTTTGGGTGAGAGGGTATGGGGGGTGGGGAGTGTGGGAGTTCATGCGCTGGCGGACTTTCGGCAAGACGACCATACAGCGCTAAAGCTGGGGTCGCTCAACGAAGGCAGGTGAATGGCAAAGCACCTGCTCTCAAACCCCGACACGCCCACACTCCCATACCCCAACACTTCCATGCCCCCATACCCCAGCCGCCGTACCTTTGGGCTGCCCGCCCCCTCAGCCGCTGCCCACTGCCTTGATCGAGTTCGACCGCGTCACCGCTGGCTACGACACCCCGGGCGGGGGCCACCGCACCGTCGTCGAAGACCTCTCGCTCACCATCAACCGGGGCGAGCTGGTCTACCTCATCGGCCCGACGGGCAGCGGCAAGAGCACGCTCCTGAAGCTGCTCTATATGGACAAGCAGCCCGAGGAAGGCACGATCACCGTCGGCGACTACGACTCGGCTTCGATCCGCCCGCGCGACGTGCCCTACCTTCGGCGCTCGCTCGGCGTCGTCTTCCAGGATTTTCAGCTGCTCGGCGACCGGACGGCGTTTGAGAACGTCGCCTTCGCGCTCTACGCGACGGGCAAGAGCGGCAAGCTCGTCAAGCAGCGCGTCACGCAGGTGCTCACCCGCGTCGGCGTGAGCCACCGCGCCAAGGCGATGCCGCACGAGCTCTCGGGCGGCGAGCAGCAGCGCGTCTGCATCGCCCGCGCCATCGCCAACGAGCCGTTCCTCCTCCTCGCCGACGAGCCGACCGGCAACCTCGACCCGAAGGTGGGCGAGGAGATCCAGAAGCTGCTCATGCGCCTCCACCAGCAGGGCATGACCGTCTTCATGGCGACGCACGACTACCGGCTCATCAAGAAGTACCCCGCCCGCACGCTCGCCCTGACGCAGAAGCGCCTCGTGGAGGTGGACCCCGCCACGCTGGGCGGATAGCGCCACGCTGGGCGGATGGTGCCACGTTGGACGGATGGTGCTACGCGTGCGGTGCCGCAGCAGGGCGGGGCGAGGGCGCGGCCGGCTCCGGGGCTGTTGCGAGCGGGAAGCGGAGCGTGAACGTCGATCCCGCGCCGAGGGCGCTCGTAGCGCTCACCCAGCCCCCTTGTGCCTCGACGAGCCCATGCGTGAGTGCCAGCCCGATGCCGAGGCCGTCGTGGCGGCGGCGGTACCCATCGCCCTCCTCCGCGAACGTCTCGAAGAGCGTCGCCATCCGCGCTGCCTCGATCCCACGCCCGGTGTCGGCGACGGCGAGCGTGCCTGTGTCGTCCTCCCGGGCGACGTGGAGCGTGACCGTGCCCGCGTCGGTGTAGGCGAAGGCGTTTTCGAGCACGGGGCGGAGCGCGCGCTGGAGCAGGTCCTCGTCGGCCACGACCCGCACCGGATGAGACGGCGTGTCGATCACGATGCGAAGCTGCTGGGCAGCGGCCTGGGGCGCGCGGTCGTCTGCAAGGCGGCGGGCGACGGCGCTGAGGTCCACCTCGCCCAGTACGACAGCGAGGTCGCCGGTGCCGAGCCGCGTCAGGTCCACGACGCGGTCGAGGGTGTCAGTGAGCGCTGTCATGGCGCCGCGAGCGCTGTTGGTGAGCGGGCGGTGGTCTGGGGGGGCCTCCTCGTGCAGGATCTCCACGGCGCCGAGCGCCATCGTGAGCGGCGTGCGGAGCTCGTGGGAGAGGTTGAGCAGCATCGTCTGCTTCATCGCGTCGAGTTGCTCCGCGCGGGCGAGCGCCTGCTCCAGCCGGGCACGCGTCCGGCGGCGCGACGAGACATAGGCCCCGAGGAAGAGCCCCACGAGCGTGACCATCAGCATGCCGAGCTGCACCGCGTACGGGTTCGTCTCCCCGATCGACGACGGCGCGACGATAAACGCCGTCGTGACGTTGACGCCGAGTGCGCCCAGCGCCGCCCCCTCCATGCCGTAGCGTACGGCCAGCCAGAGCACCGGCAGGACGAGCACGTAGGAAAACTCCAGCGCGGCGCCTGCCCGCCCGATGAAGATGAGCCATGCCAGGCCAAGCGAGACGACCGTCAGCAGCCCCCCTTCGAGGAGCTGGGCGGGCCGCGCCACGCGCTGGTAGCCTTCGGAGGGCCGCAGCGGCTGGTCCCACCAGAGCGAGGGGAACGGGCGCAGCGCCACCACCAGCACCGGGACGAGCATCCCGATTCCGGTCCCGTCCCCAATGGTGTAGGCAAGCACCTGCGGCCAGAACGCCTCGGCGTCCATGCGCCCCGTGATTTCGAGCACGCCCATCTTCCAGAGGCCTAGCAGGAAGGGCGCGATGAGCACCATCACGCCGAGAAAAAACGACACGTCGCGCACGGTCCGGAGGCGTGCGTTGCAGCGGGCAGAGGTGAGCAGTAGGCTCACAACCCCGCCGTAGACGACGCCCTGGCCGAGCGCATACACGAGCGTCCAGCCCCATCCCATCCCGCCCAGGAAGCTGTCCGCCCCCAGCCACACCTCGATGACGAGGAGCTGGTTGAGGACGACCGTCGGCACGTACCACGGCCCGGAGATGACGAGCAGCGCCACGTCGAGCCCGGCGGGCGGGTACCAGAGCGAGTAGCCCTCCTCCAGGCTCAGCCACATCGACCCAGCGAGGAGGAGGCGGTGCAGGAGCACGTAGGCCACGCTTACGAGCAGCCAGCGGGCGAACGACGGCGGCCGCGGCACGAGGCGCAGGGCCTCGCGGAAGGTCGGCGGCGCGTCCTCCGCGAGCGTGCTCTGGCGCGCGAACGACGAGGGGAGGTGAAAGGCCATAGGTGGGTGTCAGGGCCTGAGTCGGCGCGAGCCTGTGACCATCAAGGTCGCGGCCCAACGCGCGGGTTTCCAGTAGGATCCGCATGGGGCGTCAGGCCGAGGCGCACTGAGCCGCAACCTACGCAAAGGCGCGGCGTCTAGCTGTGTGCTCCCCTCTGTGTTTGCTTTTCACTCCTCGCCGTGCGCTTCGCCTTGCCTCTCGTTCACTGCCTACGCCTGCCCACCCTGTGCCTCCTCGGGGTGCTGCTCATCGGCGGCTGCATCCAGGTCCAGCCGGCTGAGGAAGCGTCTTTCGACGAGGCGGCGGACGAGGTCCCCACGCCGCCCCCGTCCCTATCGGTCATCGCCATCGAAGCCGCCGTCTTCGATGCCGTGAACGACGCCCGAGCCGAACGCGGCTTCGACCGCCTCGCCCCGGACGATGCCCTCGACGGCCTCGCCCGCAGCCACAGCGAGCGCATGGCGACGGTCGGCTTCTTCGATCACCGCGACGACGCCGGGCAGCTCGCCCACCAGCGCGCGCAGGCAGCGGGCTATGCCTACCGCCGCTTCGGCGAAAACCTCTTCCGGGGCGCGCTCTGGGACACCCGCACGCTGCAGCGCACGAGCTTGGGCGAGGAGTCGGTCACCTACCGCTGGCACACGCCCGAGTCGCTCGCAGCAGAGGTCGTGCAGGGCTGGCTCACGAGCCCGTCCCACCGCGAAAACATGCTCTCGGCCGACTACCGCAACCAGGGCATCGGCGTGGCGGCGGACGACGACCAGGATATCTACGTCACGCAGACCCTCAGCCTCCCACGCAGCGGCTCGTGAGCCGAACGAACGCGCACGGGCGACGGTGATCGAAGCAGGGGCGTCGAGAGAGCGCCGCGCAAACGGGGGAGGCGGTAGCTTGGCAGCCCACACGCCGTCTCTCTGTTCTCTCGTCTCTCTAGTTTCTCGTTTTCTCGATGTCCCCCGACGTTCCTCTCCTTCACGCTGCCGCCGACCTGTCTCGGGGCAACGACGCCCTCGTGCGCGCCGTCGAGGTCGCCCTTGCGAATCCGCCCCGGACCACCGAGGAGGTCGGCTTCTACATCACCCAGTACAACACGGACGCGGAGAACGTCTTCCGCTTCTTCGTGAGCCAGCTGATGCAAGGCGGCTACACGATGGCCGCCGAGGACAAGTACCAGCACGAGATCTTCGAGCAGTGGGAGGAGCAGATCGCGCTACCCGAGGCGCTGAAGCGGCTCCTCCCCGAGGTGTTCAGCGAGGACGACGACTGGTTCGACGAGGACAACTACGAGGACTATCTCGAAGACCGCCGTGCCGAGGTGCACGCGGGCTACGTCGAGGCCGTCCGCGCCATCGAGGCCGCGTTTGCGGAGACCGGGACGACGCTCGTGACGCTGGAGATTGCAGGCGGCGACACGCTCGTGTTCATGGCGGTGCCTCCAGCGGTAGCCGAGCGCTGGGCAGGCGTCGTGCTGGGGCGCACCCACGACGGCAAGCCCCTCGGCGTGCGCCCGCCCGACTGGGACACGTTCTGGCACCACCTCGGCTACGCCACGGGGTTCACGGACGGCCCGCCCCCGCCCGGCAGTACGCTGCCCGTGGCCTGGAGAGAGGGATAGCAGGGGGCTGTTGGCTGTCAGCTATTGGCCGCCAGCATTGGGAGGCATCCGGCTCGGGACGGCCTCCTTTCCTACGTTCACACCTTCGCACCTGCACACGTCCACACCGTTCTGATGCTCCAGACCGCCGACCCGCGCAACGCCGACCTGATCGTCAACATCAACGGGCGGCTCGTCCACCGCGACGAGGCGGGCGTGAGCCCGTTCGACAGCGTCGTCCAGGGCGGCGACGGCGTCTGGGAGGGGCTGCGGCTCTACGACGGGTGCGTCTTTCGGCTCACCGAGCACCTGCATCGCCTCCGCGACTCGGCCAAGGCGCTCGCGTTCGCCGAGATCCCGTCGCTCGACCACATCCGCACCGAACTGCGCCGCACGTTGGAGGCCAACGGCATGACCGACGGCGTGCACGTCCGCCTCACGCTCACGCGCGGCGTCAAGATTACCTCGGGCATGGACCCGCGCCTCAACCAGAGCGGCCCCACGCTGATCGTGCTGCCCGAGTGGAAAGCGCCGGTCTATCGGAAGAGCGGCCTCACGCTCATCACGGCGTCCGTGCGCCGCTTCCCGCCTGACTGCCTCGACCCCAAGATCCATCACAACAACCTCCTCCAGAGCATCCTTGCCAAGATCGAGGCCAACGTGGCCGGGGCCGACAGTGCGCTCATGCTCGACCGCGCGGGCTTCATCGCCGAGTGCAACGGCACGCACGTCTTCCTGGTGAAGGACGGCACCGTGCTGACGAGCCACACGGATGCCTGCCCCGAAGGCATCACGCGGCAGACCGTCCTCGACCTGTGCGCACGGCACGGCATCCCACACGCTGTCCGCCGCCTCTCGACCACCGACGCCTACCGCGCCGACGAGATGTTCTGCACCGGCACGATGGGCGAGCTCGCGGGCGTCCTCCACCTCGACGGCCGCGTGATCGGCGAAGGCACGGTCGGACCGCTCACGCAGCAGCTCTCCGCGCTCTACGCTGAAGAGACGCGTACAGCAGGAGAGGTAGTATGAAGAGCTTCCGTGTCAGCGGGTTATCCGCAATCCTGGCCGCACTAGGCGTGCTGGTCGGCTGTAGATCGGCAGAGGTTGTACCTGTCGATTTCGATCCGGTCAGCGCTGCACAGGGCAGAGTAGAACGACTCGTGCCGGATGCGGACACGGCCCTCTTCCTCGTCGCCTTCGACATCCAGACTGGGCTGACGTACGGTACGGTCTGGACGCCAACCCGCGCCTTTGACTTTGTCCCGAGCGATAGCCTCACGATAGACGAAAACACGCTGACCTATTCGGACTTCGTGATTCAGCATCTCGTTCGGTGGGACACCTCCGCCGTTCGCGCCCGTGAAGTCGAGCAGGGTGGGTCGCTCGGTGGGAGCCTCGTCAAAGCCACCCGGATAGTCCGATGTCCAGAAGAACAGCGCGATTCATTCGCGTTTGTCGAGTTCTTCGACAGCGCCCGGGCGCCGCAAGACCAGCCTGAATGAAACGCGGCAACGAGCATACCGTCGGCCCGCTCCCGCAGCGCCTCTCCGTGCTCTATGCCGAGGAGACGCGCACGGCGGGGGAGGTCGTGTGAGGTGTCTCTCTGTCAGCCACGTGCTTGCGACCCTACGCTTCGAGTTTCCTGCCACGGCCAAATACCACGGCGAACGCCGCCCCTCCTTGCTTGAACCGGGACCGACCGAGTTGCCTCGCATCACGTCCAAGATGGACGAGAATGCTGCGCGTCGGCTGGTGGCGCTGGGCTATCCGACCGTAGCTCCTGCGCTCCCTCATCTCCTCGAATGGATTCAGGACATGAACTGGCCCGTGGCCCGCATTGTCGCGCCGTTTCTGGCGTCGGTGGGCCTTCCGCTCGTCCCAGCGTTGCGGCGCGTGTTCGAGACGGATGACGGGGTTTGGAAGTACTGGTGCCTGGAACTGCTGCAGGACATGGATCGCGCTGTCTTGGCCGAACTTCGGCCAGAAATCGAGCGGATGGCGACCCGTCCGTCCGCAACCGAGCGTTACGAAGAAGTGGACCTCGTTGCGATGGAGGTGCTCCAGCGCGTTGGGCACCAGGGCTGAGTCGAGGGGAACCCAGCCTTCCAGTAAATGTTTAGTGCTATACAATGACTGCTCGCTCGCTTCCTGTCCGTACGTGGCTCCGCCTCGTCCGTGTGGCCCAAAAGGTGGGCCGGGCGGCTGAGGGGCCGCTCGCCGACCTCGACCTCACGGCGGGGCAGTTCGCGCTGCTCGCTGCGGTCGGCGGGGCCGAGGGAGCGCTGCAAGACGACCTCGCCAACCAGCTCGCTACCACCAAGGGGAACGTGAGCCAGCTCCTTGCCAAGCTCGAGACGAAGGGCTACGTCCACCGCGTACCCGACGGGCGGACCAAGGCTGTCCACCTCACGCCGGAGGGCCGCGCGCTCCTCGACCGTGAGATCCCGGCCCACGACGCCTTCATCGAGGACCGCCTCGCGGCGCTGTCTCCCGACGAACTCGACCACCTCCACCGACTCCTCACGCGGCTGGACCGGGGCCTGGACTAACCCCTCGCGCTGGGGAAGGACCTAGGCTCACGATCAGCGCAACTGTTCACCACTAAACATAGAAGGCTATGAAGCTCACTCGCTCTCTTCTCATCGGCGCGCTCGCTGCGGCGGCCGTCAACGCCCTCCTCTTTGTTGTCGCTACTCAGTTGGGCGCGTTCGGTCCCGACGTAATCGCCTCGGCGGCGGGGCAGCCGCTTGCGGTCCCACCCGTCGTGCTGGCGAGCATAGCGGGCGTGGTCGGAGCCGGGCTCCTCCGGGGTGCCCTCGGCCTCGTCCTCCGGCGCTCCCGGGCGCGGTGGGCATTTTTCGGGATCGCCGTCGTCGTCCTCGTCCTCTCGTTTGCCACGCCCCTCGCTGGGCTGGAAGGGGCGGGCGCGGTCGAGATTATCGTGCTCGAACTCATGCACGTGGTGACGTTTGTCGCCGCCATCGTAGCCGTCGAGCGTGGGACGCGGCCCTCGTGGGGATGGGGCCGCGAGCCGTATGCTGCGCGCGCGGTCCCGGAGCCGAGGACGGCGTTCGTGACGGGAGCTACGGGCGGAATCGGAGCCGCGGTCGCGGTCGGGCTCGCCGAGCGGGGGTGGCGCGTCGTCGGGCTGGGACGGAGCGAGGCGAAGGCGCGGGCCGTCGAGCGCCGTGCGTCCGGCCTACCAGGCCAGATCACGGTGCTCACGGGCGACCTCACACGGATCGCCGAAGCCGACCGTCTAGCAGCAGAGGCCGATGGGGTCGCCGGGGAAGACGGGTTTGACGCGGTCGTCCATGCAGTCGGCACGCTGAAGCCCGCCTCCAAGTGGACGGTCGAGGGAATCGACGAGAACATCGTCACATCGTGGCTCGCGCGCGTTGCCACGACCGATGGAATCCAGCTCTCGGACGAGGCGCGGGTCGTCAACGTGGCGGCGGCCGAGAGCGGCAGGCTCTCTGACCGGCACAAGGTGACGCTGGCGCAGCCGTCGGATCTGGGAACCGGCATGGCGGCGCATGGGCAGGCCCAGCTTGCCAACGACCTCTGGGTAGCTAGCCTCACCCGTCGCGGCGTCCCAGCTTGGGGGTACGGGCCGGGGGCCGTGGACACCGAGATTCGTCGGGAGCTACCTCCGCTCATGCGTCGGCTCATGCGTCCGCTGTTCTGGGCCGACACCCGTGCGCCGTCCGACGCGGCCGCCGACATTATCCGGCTCGTCCTCGACCGCTCGCTCCAGGCGTCCGGGTTCGCCAGCCGGACGGGACCGTTCGAGCACGACCCGTTCATCCACGACGAAGCGAACCAAGACGCCGTTCGAGTGCTCGCCGAGACACTCTTATCGCAGGCGCGCGGGGCAAATCGTGACACGATGCCAACGATCTGATCCGACGTACGCTGCCTACCCATTGCTGGCTATAGTGTGGTTTGCTCTTGCATGGTATCCCGCAAGCCGCCTCTCCACGACGGGCGTCTACTGCACCGACGACGGGCACGATGGGCGAGCTCGCGGGCGTCCTTCGCCTCGACGGCCGCGTGATCGGCGACGGCACCGTCGGCCCGCTCACGCAGCAGCTCTCCGCGCTCTACGCCGAGGAGACGCGTACGGCGGGGGAGGAGGTGTGAGGCTGCATGTCATCCAATAGACCTACACGGTAAAGCTGCATTGATGAGAACCGTTCAAACTCAAAAGGTACCTCAGGCATGCGTGGGTTGTAGACTCCTCTAAGCGCCTTTTCTATCCATTCGTCAAACGTATTATATTTTGATGCAGCGACAAGAGATCGCTAATCAGATGCTGCTGAAGCTCACGCCAGAAACATTCGATGAAGGAATGGGACGTATTCATAAGCCACGCGAGCGAAGACAAGCTGTCGGTAGCGCTACCACTCTATGATCGCTTGAAGGCTGCGGGCCTAAGGGTTTGGCTTGATCGTTTCGAACTCAAGATCGGTGATAGCCTTCGAGAGAAGATAGACGAGGGCCTGGCACTTAGCCGCTATGGAGTAGTCGTGTTGAGTCAGAGCTTCCTCGCAAAGCGGTGGCCTGCCCGAGAGTTGAATGGGCTATTTGCGCGGGAGGAGGCGGGTAGGAAAGTCCTCTTGCCCGTTTGGCACGAGCTCACCAAGGAAACACTGGCCCAAACATCCCCAATGCTCGCAGATCGCCTGGCTGGAAACACTGCACAGGGCATGGAGGCTGTCGCATCTGCGATCATCGATGTCGTGATGCACGACGCTAGCTCTCCAGCCAACGCGACTCCGCTGCTCTCTCGGCGTTTGGTTGAACTTTTAGAGACGACACCGAAGCCATCGGCGGTCCGCGACTTTCTAAGTGCCCACCCCGGGATTCTTGCCTCCGCTCTCGGAATGTCTCGAAGAAGCCAGGCGAGGCACTCGATAACACTAGGAGGGGTGGACATTGACTTTTGTCTTGGAGAATATCAGCCTACAAAGAGCCAGTGGTCTTGGAAGCTCGTCATGCTTCACCCTGTCGTCTTGGGCGAGTTTGGTCGTGGGGGCGATGTGCCTGTGTCGCTAAAGCGGTGTGTGGACAAGCTGGCCGAGACGCGAGCTTGGGTTTCGGAGAATCCGGGTATGGCGTCCGCTCTGTTGCAAGATCTCCGGTCTGACTTCGCGGGCATTGTGCTCGCTGGCAGACGGAATGCGCTCTCCGCCCAGCAACGCAGTGGGCTTAGTGAGTTCAACGACCTACTCGTTGGGGTCCGGGTGCGGTCCTACGATAGCCTTGTAGACGCTGCCACTAACTAGTCGCTGCAATCCAGAGGCGAATCATGATTGATGAACAATGGCTCAGCGGTCTCAAGTTCATCGGGCCTCGTGGGGCGACCGTGGATGGGATTGCTGGCATCGGATCCGAGAATATCGTTTTCAACGCGACGCTACCCGACGGAAAAAGGGTAGTTCTAAAGGTGCGGAGATACCACCTCGGCTTCCACATCAAGGAGCTTCCTCTCTTTCTTACCGGCTCCCCTCAGTACGATATTGGTCGATTGAATCGAAAGTTGCTGGCTCGTGTGGGCGACCCTCTATTCGATATGATGACTTCGGAGTACAATCGGCTCTACTCAAGCATTCTAGCGATCATGCATAAGGCGAAGGTCCCAGGCCTGATACTTTCCGTGATGACGCCTGACTCCGTGGAGACCCTCCCGTTCATTCTTCACACGCCAGGCATGCAACGTCGACTTCGCGAACTGGCCGCGTTGACAGACTCTGACGAGCCAAAGAACCCAGTCATCACAGTGAACGGGCCTAGCTTCCCCTTCCTAGGCACGCGTGAGTCGATACGGGACTGGGCTCAAGAGTCGCTTGAATCAATCGAGCGGCTCTGGCAGACCGATCCCGATATAGCTCCGGAATCCCTACCAGAGAATCCGCTCTTCGTCTGGGGAGCTGCTGCGATGGACGGGTTCATCACAGATGATGAAATGGATGATGTCGCGACGTTTGTTACGGAGCATTATGGTCCGTTAGCCAGTCACCCTCGTGCTGCCACGTTTGTATCTCAGGCCAACGCACTGGCCAACTTACTCGTGCAGTTTCTCAAGGAGAACAAGGTCGAGAGATTCGTAAAGCTGTGCGCGAAACTAGGCTTCCTATTCCAAGCGACTGATCGCGAAGGTAGGGTTGTTGCAGACGGATTTACAGAGCTTAGGAGGTGATCTCCGTGAGGCGTGTCGTAGATGAAAACGTGACCCGCTTCCTGGCAGGCCACGCGGTGGTGATCTACAGCGACACCAAACTGGGAATGCATCCCGAGTACCTGGTGGTCTCGGTGGCCAACGCCTACTACGCCACACGCCGGGGAGACGCATACGGCGGGAGATTTAGTGCGAAGACGCACCCGGCGGGTATGGCACCCGTAGGGGCGGGCATCGCTCGATGTGCAACGCGCCTCTATCCCGATGCCCACCTCCCCTGCGACTGTCCCCGCGACGACGCGTGCTGCCGTCGCCACCGCGTACGGGTCGCCTGAGGTCGTCCGAATCCAGGCAGTGCCCACGCCCCAACCGGGTCCCGACGAGGTGCTCGTCCGCGTCCATGCGACGACGGTGACCTCCGGCGACTGGCGCGTGCGTAGCCTCACGGTGCCACCGGGGTTCGGCCTCGCGGTCCGGCTCATGTTCGGCCTCCGCAAGCTGCGCCAGCCTATCCTCGGCTCGGAGCTAGCCGGCACCGTCGCGGCCGTCGGGGCCAACGTGACGCGCTTTCAGGTCGGCGATGCCGTGGTGGCCTACAGCGACAGCAAGCTGGGGGCGCACGCCGAGTACGTGGCGGTCGCGGCGGACGGGGCCATCGCGCCGAAGCCGACGGTACTCTCGTGGGAAGAGGCAGCGGCGCTCTCGTTCGGCGGCACTACCGCGCTGCATTTCTTCCGGCTCGGCGACCTCCAGCCGGGCGAGCGGCTGCTCGTCAACGGGGCCTCGGGCAGTGTGGGGACCGCCGCCGTGCAGATCGCGAAGCACCGCGGCGCGTACGTCACGGGGGTATGCAGCACGCGCAATGCAGACCTCGTGCGCAGCCTCGGCGCGGACGCCGTGATCGACTACACCGAGCGCGACTTCACGGATGGCGGCGAGCGCTACGACCTCGTGATGGACACCGCAGGCACAGCACCCTTCGCGCGCAGCCGCCTTGTACTCAACGAAGGCGGGCGGCTCCTTCAGGTGCTCGGCGGGCTCTCAGACATGCTCCGCGCGCCGCTCATCGGCTGGACGACCAACCAGCGCCTCATCGCAGGCAACGCGGCGGGCACCGCCGACTACCAGCGTGAACTCGTTGCCCTCGCCGAAGCAGGCGCCTACCGTCCTGTGATCGACCGGGTGGTGCCGTTCGAGGACATCGTCGAGGCGCACCGCCACGTGGACCGAGGCCGCAAGCGCGGCAGCGTCGTGGTGACCGTGACCGCTGAGAGCTAGCGCCCACCGAGTTGGTAACACCCCATGGCGTCATCCTGAACTGGGTTCAGGATCTCTGACGGGTGCGATGTATCAATGCGTTGCTGAGATGCTGAACCGAGTTCAGCATGACAAGCTGGGGGGCCTGGGGTCGGGGTCGGAGTGCATATGCTGATCTATGCCTGTACGCCCAGAACCCTGCACATCCATACCCGAAAATCAGGCGCGCTCGACCTGGGCGATGCGCTTGCCGAAGCGGTAGCTGTCCTGCGCGAGCACCTTGCCGACGTGCTCCTCGGGGACGTCCACGTAGGTCGTACCGTAGTCGATGGTGATGCGGCCGAGCGTCTTGCCGGGGATGTCGGCCGTGCGGGCGAGGGCGCTCACGACCTGGCCAGGGCGTACGCCGTTGCGCTTGCCCGCGCTGATCTGGAGGCGCACCATGCCCTCCTCCTGCGGCTGCGGCGACGGGCGCTGTCGCGGGCCGCGCGAGCGGTAGTCATCGCGGCGGTCGTTCCGCCGGTCGTCGCGGCGGTTCGAGCGCTGGTCGCGGTGGCTGCGCGGCTTCACGGTGCCGACCTCCGGGATCAGACGCTCGGTGTCGGCCCCGGCGAGCGCGAGGGCGGCTGCGGCGACGTCCATCGGGTCGTGCCCAGCGGCGACAAGGTCGAGGACGAGCTTGCGGCTACGCGCGCCATGGTCTTTCACGGCCGCGAGGTGCCCATCGAGCTTCTGGACGAGCGCAGCATCGCGAGCGGCTTCGACTTCCTCGACCGTCGGGATCGTGGCGCGGGGGATGTCGTGCTTCAGCGCCCGCTCGATGCCCTTGAGCGCGCCCTGCTGGCTCGGCGTCACGAGCGTCAGTGCCGTGCCGGAGCGCCCGGCGCGGCCCGTCCGCCCGACGCGGTGCACGAACACCTCGGGGTCGAACGGCAGGTCGAGGTTGACGACGTGCGAGATGTGGTCGATGTCGAGCCCACGCGCGGCTACGTCGGTGCCGACGAGGACGGTGATCTGCTGCGCGCGGAAGCGGCGGAGCACGTCGGTGCGGGCCGGCTGCGACATCTCGCCTGAGAGCGCCTCGGCGGCGTAGCCGTGGTCCTGGAGGAGTTGCGCGACCTGCGTCGTCTCAGCACGCGTGCGGACGAAGACGAGCGCGCTCTCGATGGTCTCGGTGTCGAGGAGGCGGACGAGCGCGCCAGGCTTGTCGCGGGCGTGGACGAGGTAGTGGCGGTGCTCGATGTTCGAGGCCGTCTCGGCGGAGTGCTTGACCTGGCAGACCTCGAGGTCAGCGAGGTACTTCTTGGCGAGGCTGCGGATGCCCGAGGGCATAGTCGCCGAGATGAGCACCGTCTGGCGCTCGGCAGGCGTCGCGTCGAGGATGGCTTCGAGGTCCTCGGCGAAGCCCATCGAGAGCATCTCATCGGCCTCGTCGAGCACGACCGTCTGCACGGCCGAGAGATCGAGCGCGCCCTGGCTGATGAGATCGAGCAGGCGGCCTGGGGTGCCGACTACGACGTCGACACCGCGACGGAGGCGTTTGATCTGGCGCTGGTAGGGCGCGCCGCCAAAGATGGGCAGCACGGCGAGGCCGAGCGGCTTGCCATAGGTGTAGACCGCCGTTGAGACCTGCGTCGCGAGCTCGCGCGTCGGGACGAGGACGAGGAGGCGAACGGCCTGCTGGTCTGTCTCCGCACGCGCCTCAGCGATCTGCTGGACGGTCGGCAGCGTGAAGGCGGCCGTCTTGCCGGTCCCCGTCTGCGCCTGCCCGATGGCGTCGCGCCGGTCGAGGAGCACGGGAATGAGCGCCGACTGGATCGGCGTCGGGGCGACGTAGTCAAGCGCCGCGACGAGGTCATCGGCGAGGCCGAGTGCCGCAAACGGCGAGGCGGTGCCTTCGGCATGGTCGAGCGCAGGCGCATCAGTGATAGCCGCGTCGTTCATGGCCGTAGCAGCGGCGGGCGCGCCCGTGGTGGGCGCGTCGGAAGGGGTCGTGGTCATGGGTATGCGTGGTGTTCCAGGTGCCGGTGCGCCCCGTTTCGGGGGCGTCGAACCCAGGCCAGAGAGAACACCGACGCACCCTGCGCCGTCGTTCCATCCGTGATTGCAGCCTGGATCAACCGGGCGCTCCCCCTATTGATGCAGCGCTGCCGTGACGACTTGGCGAAGTCTAGACGGGGTTCGTGTGCAGGCTCGCCCTCTCTGTGCGCTAGTCCTTACCGGGAGCGTGACGTGTCAGTCGAGATGTGTTGCGTGTTATGGCCGTGCTCGATGAGGCTGATCGGCAAAAGCACATGCAGTTCTCCCCCTGGACAGGGGGAGTTAGAGGGGGTGGACCAGCAGCGCACGGCGAAGCCTCTTGCCCAGATGTTCGACCACCCCCACCCCCTCCTGTCCAGGAGGGGAGCTACAATCAACGCTCCAACGCCACCGTCTCGCCCGTTTGCGCTGATCGGAGCGCTGCGTCGAGGATCTCCATGACGATCAGGTTGGTCGGCAGCGACGAGAGGTCGGTGCCCGGATCAACGGTCCCGCGCACGACGGCGGCGAGGTACGCGAACGGATCATCGTGTGGTACGGGCAGCGGCGCAACAGTGGTGCGCGTCTCCGCCTCCTCCCCTTCCAGGCGGACGCGCAGCGTGGTCGCGTCGTCGGCGTGGGCGGTGCCGGTGCGGCCGTAGACCTCCATGTCCTTGCGGTTGAACGGCCAGTTCCACGACGCCTGCACGATGGCCTGCGCCTCGGGGTAGGTCAGGATGATCGTCGCCTCGTCGTCCACGAGCGGGTAGACCTCGGGCTTGATCTGCTGCGTAACGGTCGTGACCGACGTAGGTCGCTGCCCGTCGAGGAGCCACGTCGCGAGGCCTGCGCCGTAGCAGCCGAAGTCGAAGAGTGCACCCGCGCCGTTGAATTCGGGGTCGATGAGCCAGTCGAGGAACTCCGCGTTGACGCCGATCTCCTGCGGGCCCTGGTGCCCGTCGTGCACAACGATCTTGCGCAGCGGGCCAAGGTCGCCCGCCTCCACGCGGCGCTGCGTCTCGTGGACGCTCGGGTACCACGTCGTCTCGTAATTCGTGAGCAGGTGGATGCCCGCCCGCTCGGCAACGTCGGCCATCGCGCGGGCGTCGGCGAGACTGATCGCGAGCGGCTTCTCGACCATCACATGGATGCCCCGCGCGGCGGCGGTTTCGACGACGGTGCGGTGGGCCTTGATCGTCGTGAAGACCGTCAGCGCCTCCGGTTGCGCGGCGTCCAGCATCGCGTCAAGGTCAGCATAGACGAGGTCCATCGCGTACCCGTGCCGCGCGGCGTAGCGCTCGGCGAGGTCGCGGTTGGGCTCCACGATGCCCACGATCTCGATATCACCCCGGTCCTCGCGCCCGAGGATCCAGTGGACGTGCGTGTGGACGAGCCCTACGACGCCGACGCGAACGGGCGCCGTTGTGGAGTCCGGCGCGACGGATCCTGTTGACGACAGCGCGAAGAGCAGCGGGAGGAACACAGCGAGCATGGCGGAAGGGAGCGAGCGGGAAAGGCGTGCAAAGTAGCGCCCCGCCATGCCTGGCTGTGGCCTACCGCACCCGCAGCAGCCTGCGCGTGGCCGTGACGCCGCTCTCGGTGTGCCGCGCCCGCACCACGTAGACGCCCGCCGCTTCGCCCGACAGATCTGCCGTTACCTGCGCCGACGCCCCCGCCTGCTCCGTGAGCGTCCACTGCTGCACCACCCGCCCGAGCACGTCGTACACCGCCACCTCGTAGGCCCCGCTCAGCGGCAGGTCCAGCGCCAGCGTCGTCGCGCTCGTGAACGGATTCGGATAGGCCGCCACGCCGATAGCCGTCAGCGCGTCCGTGCCCGCGAAGGCATCGGAGCGCTCCTCCTCTTCCGCGTGCGCGCCCGTCTCGACGACGTCGATGCCGGTGAACGTGGCCGTGGCGAGCGCCCCCACGTAGTCGAGGTCGGTGGCGGTTACCGCGAGGCCGACGAGCGCCGTCTCGGGCAGCGGCAGCACGCCTGCGGCGACCTCGCGCCACGTGATCCCATCGTCGGAGGTCTCAGCCGTGAGAACATCGCCCGCGCGGGTGAGCCGCAGCCACGTCGGGGCGAAGCCACCTTCAGAAGCCTCGCCCGCGACGATGCTCTCCATCTCGGCGCTGGTCTCGGTGCGGTACTGGACGTGGAGGCCGCGCTCGGGCGTACCGAGCAGGAAGGCATGCGCGGAACCGGGATCTTCCGACGAGCGGATCATGATGCCCGCCTTGGCCCAGGGGTCGAGCGCGAAGTCGTTGCCGGGTGCGATGGAGGTCAGGCGTGCGGCGATGAAGCCATCGCCGACGAGGGGGCGGTAGGCGAACTGGAAGCGGTCGTGCGGCCCCCAGATGTCGCCGGAGGCGGTGACGGTGGCGAGGTCGGTGGCGTCGTCGTAGATGGTGGAGCCTGGTGCGACGGGTGCGCCGAGGTCGGCGGCGACCCAGGGCTCAGGCAGGTCGTGCGACGGAGGAGGGACCGCGCCAAATCGGTAGATCGCCAGGTCCCCGACTTGGTCGACGAAGAGGGACGTAGAACTCACAGCCAGGCGTGAGCCGAAGAAGAGGAAGGGCCTAGGGCCGCCAGGAGGCTCGATCACCTCGGTCGGGCTCCAAGCGCCGTCCTCGTCCTGACCGAAGCGAAAGACCGCTCCCACTGCTCGGGTGCTCTCCACGTCTCGATTGGACGTGCCAGCAAAAAGGACGTCCCCTGCCAAGGAGAGGGACCCGATGCTACTGTCGGTCTCTAGCGTCTGCGTCAACGTCCAGCCTCCGCCCGGAGCGCGTCGATAGACGTTGATGGTCCCCAGAAAGTCCGACGACCCAACGATGGTTCGATAGACATTGAGCAAGAGGTCGCCAGCGAGAACTACGGAAGGCGAAGCCACGACACTTCGAAAAGTCGAGCGCTCCAGGGCGCTGACCAGTAGCCAGGTGTCTGTGCTAGACTGGCGCTCGTAGACGAACGTGTCGGAGTCGTACGCATTCGTGTCGGTGATCTTGATGACGGCTCGGTCGCCGTCCAGGTCGAGCCCGCTGCCGAAGGCCGTATCTGGAGCGTCGGCGGGTGCCTGGATCACGGCCGTCTCTGGCCAGTCCCCCGATGCGTTGCGCTCGTGGACGAACACGCGCCCTGGTGGCTGATCGCTCGTCGACCCGGCGTTGATCGGTGAGCCGATGAGGACGCGATCCCCCGAGAGCGCCAAGGTGCGGCCAAACTCGGAGGCCTCCGGCAAGTCGTCACGCGTGATGGAGGCGGCGAGCGTCCAGGAGCGCTCTCCAGTCCGTTCGTAGATCCGCACCTCATCAGGACGTTGGCCTGGTTCTGGCCGGAGTTGAGGATCGAAGTTGCTCGCCACGATGTAGTCGTCGGAGACATCGAGCGCGCGGGCCTCAAACTCCCCCGTCTCGATGAGAACGCTGAAGACCCACTGTCCCGCGTTGTCTTGCTCGTAGACCTCGATGCCGCGCGGATCGGTGTCGTTGTCCGAGGCGCCGAAGATGTCGCCGAGGAAGAGGAGCGACTCCGTGGCAGCGATGGCGGCCGCTCCGTCATCGTCGAGGAGTTGGACCGGCTCGGTCTGAGCCAAGGTTGGTGGTGTAGCCAGACAGATCAGGGCAAGAACGAGAACGCGCATGGCGAGCGAGAAAAAGGTGAGCGGCGGCGGCGCAGGCAACGTAACGCCCGGCATCGGTGTCGCCTAGCAAGCAGCGCGGCGCGGGAGGTCCGGTACGTTTGGTCTCACAGATCGGAACGGAGGCGTGACAGCGAGGGCGGTCTGAGACAGCCGCGGCTCAGGATGAGACAATGCTGACGCCAGGCGGAACCGAGGCGTGACCGAATGGGCGAGGCAAACGGCTCTGGCGCGCGAGTTGCTACAGCGCGCGCTGTCCGCTTCCTCCTGTGCAAGCCCTCACCCCCCATGTCGCTCCGTTACCGGTTCGCGGCGCTGATCCTCGCGGTCGGCGTCGCCTTTGCTAGCTCCTCCGCCCTGGCGCAGAGCGTCCCGTCCGGCTTCTTCCTCGAGAACGCCGCCGGGTCCTCCTCCTTTGCCAGTCCGACCAGCATGGCCTTTGCCCCAGACGGGCGCCTGTTCGTCACGGAAAAGCAGGGGCGCATCATGATCGTCAAGAACGGCCAGAAGCTGAACACACCGTTCCTGAGCCTCACCGACGAAGTCCTGAACTCGGGCGACCGCGGCATGACGAGCGTCGCGATCGACCCCAACTTTGCGCAGAACCAGTACGTCTACGTCTTCTACAGCGTCAACCCCGGTGGTGGCGCGGACAACAACAGCATCCGCGATAGCTTCGGCCGCATCGTGCGCTACACCGCCAACGGCGACCGCGCCAACACGTCGAGCCGCCGGATCATCCTCGACAACGTCCCGGCGTGCTTCACCTCGCACGTCAACGACGCGATGCGCTTCGCCGACGACGGCTCGCTGATCGTCTCCACGGGCGACGCGGCGAGCTTCCAGCAGATGGACGCGGGCGGCCTCTACGACGCCTGCTTCGGGCCGGGCGACCCGCTCCCGGAGTCGGAGGACATCGGCGCGTTCCGCTCGCAGCAACTCGAAAGCCTCGCGGGCAAGATCCTGCGCATCAACCCGGCCAACGGGCAGGCCTACCCGTCGAACCCGTTCTACAACGGCAACCCGAACGCCAACGTCTCGAAGGTGTGGTCCTACGGCCTCCGCAACCCGTTCACCATCACCATCCGCCCCGGCACCGGCTCACGCAACGTCAACGAAGGCCGCCCCGGCACCGTCTTCATGGGCGACGTGGGCTGGCGCAACTGGGAGGAGATCAACGTCGCGCGCGACGGCGGTGAAAACTTCGGCTGGCCCTGCTACGAGGGGCCGTTCGCCCAGGACGAGTACCAGCGCGCCAACCCCGACTCCAACGGCTGCGACACCTACACGCAGGCGCAGACCGTCAACCCGTCGCTCTACTGGACCAACCAGCCGTCCAACTCCTTCCCGGCGGGCCTGCGCGGCGACGCGATCATCATCGGCGATTTCTACACCGGCAACCGCTATCCGCCGGCCTACCAGGGCGTGCTCTTCTACGCCGACTACCCGAACGGCTGGATGGCGACGGGCCGCTTCGACAGCCAGGACCGCTTCCAGAGCCAGACGGTCTTCAGCACCAACACGGGCGCGGTGGTCGGCTTCCGCTACGATCCCGGCTCGAAGCTGATGCACTACATCAACATCGCCACGGGTCAGATCCTCCGCATCCGGCACCAGAACGAGGACGACTTTGCGGGCGAGGTCCCGGCTCCGTGGGTCGCGGGCGACATCGGCAGCCCCGTCGACGCGGGCGAGACGACGTTTGACGGCGCGGCGTTCACGCTGAGCGCCAGCGGCGAGCTTGGCCCGGCGGGCAGCGACGCGTTCCAGTTCGTCCGCCAGCCGAAGGACGGGGCCTTCACGCTCACGGCCCGGATGGACGCCTTCTCGGGCGGCACGCAGTACGCCCGCGGCGGCCTCATGGCCCGCCAGGGCACCGCCGTG
>JBCDFO010000040.1:0-20045 GCA_039177895.1 Bacteroidota bacterium | reverse complement strand
GCTGACGCTCGCGTTCAGCAAGCAGCTCATGCCGGTCTACGACAAGCCGATGATCTACTACCCGCTCACCACGCTCATGCTGGCGGGCATCCGGGAGATCCTGATCATCTCGACGCCGCACGACCTGCCGCACTTCCAGCGGCTGCTCGGCGACGGTCATGCGTGGGGCCTCGACCTGCAGTACGCCGTGCAGGACGCGCCCAACGGCATTGCGGAGGCGTTCGTGATCGGCGAGGAGTTCCTCGCGGGCGAACCGGCGAGCCTCATCTTGGGCGACAACATCTTCTACGGCCAGGGCCTCACGAACACTCTCCGCCGCGCCCGCACGCGTGTCGAAGAGCAGGGCGGTGCGACGGTCTTCGGCTACTACGTCAGCGACCCCGAGCGCTACGGCGTCGTCCACTTCGATGCCGATGGGCGCGCTCTCGACATCGAGGAGAAGCCCGCGAAGCCGAAGTCGAACTACGCCGTCGTGGGGCTCTACTTCTACGATGGTGCTGTGACCGACATCGCCCAGAATTTGGAGCCCTCCGCACGCGGCGAACTCGAAATCACGGACGTGAACAAAACCTACCTCAAGCGCGGCATGCTGGACGTGGAGGTGCTCGGGCGCGGGACCGCCTGGCTCGACACCGGTACCCACCAGTCGCTCCACGAAGCCGCGACCTTTGTTGAGGTCGTCGAGGCGCGGCAGGGGCTCAAGATCGCCTGCCCCGAGGAGGTCGCCTACCGGATGGGCTACATCGACGCCGACGCGCTGCGGGCCCTCGCCACGCCGCTCGCGAAGAGCACCTACGGGCAGTATCTGCTCAAGCTCCTCGACCAGGCGGCCGCCCAGCGCCACCCGGCGGATTTGACGATTTGAGATGGGTGATTTCCGATTTGGAAGCCGAGCACAATCACCAATCGAAAATCAAAAACCTCACATCGTAAATCCACCATGACCATCATCGAAACCAACCTCCCGGGCGTGCTGATCGTCGAGCCGCGTGTGTTCGGCGACGCCCGGGGGTTCTTCTTAGAGACGTTCAATGCCGAACGCTACGAGGAGGCGGGCATCCCGTATCGCTTCGTGCAGGACAACCACTCGCGCTCGCGGCGCGGCGTGCTGCGAGGGCTTCACTTCCAGAAGCAGTATCCGCAGGGCAAGCTCGTCTCCGTCCCGCGCGGCGCGGTCTACGACGTGGCCGTAGACGTGCGCCCCGGCTCGGCGACCTTCGGGCAGTGGACGGGCACCGAATTGTCCGAGGACAACCACCGGCAGCTCTGGATCCCGCCAGGCTTCGCGCACGGCTTCTGCGTGCTCAGCGAGGTCGCCGACTTCCAGTACAAGTGCACCGATTACTACCACCCCGAGGACGAGGGCGGTGTGCTCTGGAACGACCCTGCGCTCGGCATCGATTGGCCGTTTGCGGAGCCGACGCTCTCCAAGAAAGACCAGGCGCTCAAGCCGCTCGCGGAACTGACGTTGGCGGAGTTGCCCGCTGAATCCATAGGCGACGGGGTCCGCTGAGTCGATGCGCGTACTCATTCCTGGCGCGAACGGCCAGGTCGGCCGAGAACTCGTTGCGCGTGCGGCGCAGCACGGCGTGGAGCCTATCGCGCTGACACGCGCTGACCTCGACCTCGCCGATGCTGCTGCGGTCCGCGCCGCCGTGCGAGCGCAGCGCCCCGATGCCGTCGTCAACGCCGCAGCCTACACCGCCGTGGACCGGGCTGAGACCGAGCACGAGCTCGCCTTCGCGGTCAACCGAGACGGCCCAGCAGCCCTCGCTGCGGTGTGCGCCGGGCTTGGCATCCCGCTCGTCCACTTCTCGACCGACTACGTCTTCGACGGCACGAAGTCTGAGCCGTACGTCGAAGACGATCCGGCTGCGCCGCTCGGAGTCTATGGCGTGAGCAAATGGGAAGGGGAGGAGGCCGTACGCGCGGTGCTCGACCGGCACCTGATCTTTCGTGTGAGTTGGGTGTTCTCGCGGCACGGCGGCAACTTCGTCAAGACGATGCTGCGCCTCGGGCGCGAGCGCGAGGCATTGCGGGTCGTCGCCGACCAGCACGGCGGGCCGACGCCAGCTAGCGCGATCGCACATGCTGCGCTAGCGGCGCTTCAGCAGGCCACCGAGCGCAACGACGATTGGGGCACCTACCACTTCTGCGGCGCCCCCTTCACGACGTGGCACGGCTTCGCCGACGCCATCTTCGCGGAAGCGCGCCGCCACGAAGCCCTCGTGGTGAAGCGCGTGGAGCCGATCCCGGCAACGGCCTATCCTACCCCTGCCGCGCGGCCTGCCAACTCGCGGATGGAAACGGACCGCATCGCGCGTACCTTCGGCATCGCGCCTGCCGACTGGCATGCGGCGCTTGCTGACGTTGTGGCTGGGCTCCAGCCTACCGCTGCTTCCTGAGCGAACGGCTGCAGACGTTGGCTGTCTCCCGAGTTGGTCGCCCGCCGCCTTGAATGCTCCCTCTCGCTTCGTCGCTCGCTGGCTGGACCGCCTAGGCGTTCACACCCGCGACCTCGTCGGCGGGGCGGCGGTGGCGCTCGCCGCGAAAGTCCTCGGTGCCGGAGCAGGCTTCGCCCTGAGCTACACCGTGGCGCGTCTGTTTGGACCGGACGGCACGGGCGAGTTCTACCTAGCGCTCGGGGCGCTCTCCGTCGTGACTGTGCTGGGACGCGTAGGCGTGGACCAGTCCGTCGTGCGCTTCGTGGCGGCTGAGGCATCGGAGGGCGCATGGGGGCGCGTGCGCAGCCTGGCATGGCGAAGCCTGGGAGTGGCGATCGGTCCGCTCGTGGTCGGGGCCCTCGGGCTGGCGGTCGGGGCTGAATGGCTCGCCGGGGCCGCCTTTGGGAAGCCGGAGCTGGCCCCCTCGTTGCGGGCTGTGGCCTGGGGCGTGGTGCCGCTCGGGTTAGCCTGGATCTACGCCGGACTGCTGCGTGGGCGGCGCGACATCGCCGCCTCGCAGCTGGTGCAGGTGGTGCTCAACCAGGTGCTCACGCTGCTCGTGCTGGGCGCACTCTATGCGATGGGGCGGGCAACGGTGACGCACGCGCTCCACGCCTACGCGCTAGCAACGGCCGGAGGGCTGCTCGTAGGGGCGCTCTGGTGGCATGCGCGGCTCCCGGCTGGCGACGCGTCCGTGTTCCCGGTACGGACGCTGGCGACCACCAGCTTGCCGCTCCACGGCATCGCGATCATGGGCGTGCTGACGAACTGGCTGCCGGTCCTGCTACTCGGCGCGCTGGCCACGAGCGCGGAAACCGGCATCCTCGCTATCGCCGTGCGTGTGATCACGCTGGCCGGGTTCGTCCTGATGGCGATCAACGTGATGGCCGCCCCGCAGTTTGCAGCGCTCGTCCATCAGCGGGAGGCGCTGGAGTTGGCGCGGCTCGTGCGGCGCACCTCGATGCTGACGACGCTACTCGCCATTCCCTTGCTGGTGGCGCTGCTGGCCGTACCGCACCTCGTGCTCGGGCTCTTCGGCGAGGCGTTCCTCGAAGGCACCACGGTGTTGCGGGTGCTTGCCGTCGGCTATGTCATCAACCTCGTCACGGGATCGGTGGGCACCCTCCTCGTCATGAGCGGCCACGAGCGTTCGATGCAGACGTTCACGCTTGTCTCGACGGCACTCCTGGCGACCGGGTGCGCGCTGCTCATTCCCTCGCTCGGCGCGCTGGGAGCTGCCCTCGCGACGTCGGCGTCGATGGCGCTCCAGAACATCCTCGCGGCGTGGTGGGTGTGGCGCACCTTCCGAATCAACCCGCTGTTCTTCCTCCCGACGCCCGAGCCGCGCTTAAACTAGCGCCTCGACCAAGCCCGCGCGTCCAGCCTCCACACACGCGTCGCCCCTGTTTTGCAGGCTCCCTCCTCCCGGTTCTCCCAACGCGTGCTCGGCCGCTTCGACGGGCACACGCGTGAACTCCTCAGCGGAACGGCGGCCGCGTTTGTGCTCAAGGTGGCTGGGGCCGCGCTGTCGTTTGGCGTCAACCTGCTGCTGGCGCGCTCGCTGGGGGTGGTCGGATCGGGCGAGTACTTCCTGGCGCTCAGCGTGGTCACGCTCGCAGCCACGGCAGGGCGCGTCGGGATGGACCTCGCGCTCGTCCGCTTTGTGGCGGCTCGGTTCGCGGAAGGCGACTGGAGCGGCCTGCGGGGCTACGAGCGCCGTGGGATGCAGATCGCCTTGGTGGCGCTTGGGCTGGCGACCGCAGGCACCATTGCGTTTGCTCCGGGGCTTGGGCAGCTGTTCGGGATGGAGGACGGAGCCGGACTCATTCGTCTGATGAGCCTGTCCATCATGCCGTTCGGGCTCGTGTGGGTGTATGCGGGCCTGCTGCGTGGCGTGAAGCGGTTCAGTGCCTCCCAGTTTGTGCAGAACGTGATCGTGCCGCTGCTGCTGCTCCCGCTGCTGGTCGGACTTACCGGACCGTTCGCGGTCCAAGGCGCGGTAGGGGCCTACGTCGGAGCGGCGCTGGGTGGGAGCCTGGTGGGGCTCTACCTCTGGCGACGCGGCTTACCGCAGGACGGCGACCACAACGCGCGCGAGGCCCTGCCGCCCGCGCAGACCCTGCTCGAAAGCGGCTGGCCGCTCTTCTGGGTGCGGATTGCGACGAGCGTCCTGCACTGGTTCCCGACGTTTGCCCTCGGCATCTGGGCGACGAGCGCCGACGTGGGCGTCTTCAACATCGCGCTACGGACGGCGCTGCTGACCGGCTTCGTGCTCCTCGCCACGAACACGGTGGCCGCGCCCAAATTCGCCGAGGTCTACCAGCTACGTGACGCAGCAGGCATGAGCCAGATCGCCCGGCAGGCGGCCCTGCTGACCTCGCTGGTGGCGCTCGCGCCGCTCGTGGCCTTCATGGTGGTGCCGACGTGGGTGCTAGGCTTCTTCGGGGACGGCTTCGCGGAGGGGGCGGCGAGCCTGCAGGTGATGGCGTTTGGCTACTTTGTGAGCTCGCTCGTGGGGCCGGTCGGCCACCTGCTGGCGATGGCGGGCTACGAGCCCTTGTTGCGCAACATCATGGGGGTCTCGACCGCGGTAGCGGTCGTGTGCTGCCTCATGCTCGTGCCGACGTGGGGCGTGCTGGGGGCAGGCATTGCGACCGCCGTTGGCCTCGTGCTGCAAAACCTGATGGCGGCGTGGATGGCCTACCGGCTCTTCCGCATCAACGTGCTCTTTTTCCTGCCCGCCACGACACCACGCCTGCCCTGACGCATGTTCGCTGCGCTCTACATCGGGATCGGCATGGCCGTGGCAGCCCTAGCGTTGCACCGCATCCGCTGGGCGTTCCTCTTGGTGCTTTTCCTCTACACCACGTATCCCCGACTCCTGGCCGTCGGGGTGTCGGGCGAGGGCTTCGCGCTGTCGATGCAGTTCGTGACCCTCACCGCGTTGGCGCTGGTGTGGGGCCTCCTGCTGGTCCTCGGCGACGCGCGCGTACGGGAGGGGCTCCGCCTGCTGCGCCAGCACAAGCTGCTGGCCGTCGCGCTCGTCGGCGTGTTCGCCACCAAAACGCTGGCGACGTTTCTGCAGGGGGGCCTGCCGATTAGCTCGATTTCGGCGCTGGTCAACGACTACCTGATCACCCTCAACGTGGTGCTGCTGGCCCTGTTGGCCGTCCAGACGCGCCGGGACGTGGTAGCCGTGTGCCTGATTGTTACGGCATCGGTGCTCGTCAACCAGGCGTGGGCGTTCGCCGGGATGATCAAGGGCAGCCCGCTGCTCGATGGCCTCGTGGAGGTCAGTTTTCGCACGGAGGACGATTTCGACCCGAGCGGACGGACGCGCACGGGGCTGTACCGGGTCATGGGCACGTTCACCAACCCGCTCCAGCTTTCCACCTTTCTCTGCCTCAGCGTACCGTTGGTCGCGTTCGCGTTCCGCTGGGGGCGGCAGCGGCGGTGGATCGCCGGGGTGGCGCTGGTGGCGCTGCTGCCCGTGCTCTTCCGGACGCTCAGCCGCTCGGGGCTACTCAACCTAGGTTCGGTGGTTGGCGCGGCGGTGTTGCAGCGTGTCTTCCGGCAGGGGCGGTTCGCCCGCTCGCTACGCATCGTGGTCATTGCCGTGGTGCTCATCGCGGCGGTCGGGTCGCTGCAACTCCTCCTCAACACCGTGAACCGAGCGATCCTCGACCGCGACCTCGACGTGACGCAGGACGCGAGTACGGTGGAGCGCCTCGCCCAGTACGTGATCGTCGGTCAACTCATCACCGCGAGCCCGCGCGTGCTCGTGCTCGGGTACGGCGCGCAGCGCAACCTCGCCACGTCGCTCGACGACCTGTTTACGCTCGACAACTATTACCTGCGTACGCTGTTGGAGGGCGGCATCGTGGGGCTCTCGTTTCTGCTGCTCCAACAGCTGGCGCTCTACCGCCTCGCGCTCCGCATAGAGAGCGCGTCCCAGTCGGCCTGGACGCGTTCCTGGGCCCTCACGGTGAAATTGCACCTCGTGTCGCTTTTTGTGGCGATGATGTTCTTCAGTGTGCCGTACTTCTACCTCTACTACTACCTCGTGGCAGGCATGTCCGTTGGGATCTATGCGCGCATGGAGCGTGCCGCTCCCGAGCGTCCGGCGAAGGCCATGCTCGTTGCCTCCTAACAACTGAACCGCACTCGGCACGCTGTGCTAGGAAGCCGAGGCCGTTGGCGAAGCGTCGTCCGATGATCGAATCACGTATCCATAGAGCTGGGGCGTCAGCGCCTGTCCCGCCGGAGCCCGCCGTGGCCCCCGCGCGGGTGCTCAACGTCGGGCACCACTACCGTGTCGCTGGGGGGTCCGACCGTTACATGCTCGTGCTGGAGGCGCTGCTCGAAGAGCGGGGGCACGAGGTCATCCCGTTCGCGGCGGCGCATCCCGACAACCAGCCCACGCCGTGGGCGCGCTTCTTCCCGACCGGTGTCGATCCAGAAGGACGGCGGCCGAGCGACTTCGCCCGCTTCTTCTACTCGCGCGAGGCGGCGCAGGCGCTGGCCTCACTTCTTAAGGAAGCCCGGCCTGACCTGGCTCATCTCCACATCTACTACGGCCACCTCACCACCTCCATCCTCGCGGAATTTCGCAAGGCCGGCGTGCCGGTCGTGCAGACGCTCCACGACTACAAGCTGGCCTGCCCGGTCTACTCGTTCCTTTCGAACGGGACGCCCTGTGAGGCGTGTGGGGGGCATCAATTCTGGAAAGCGCTGCCGCGCCGCTGCAACCGAGGCTCGCTGGCGCGGACCGTGGCAAGCGTGGCCGAGGCCTACATCGCCCGCGCCACCGGCGATCTGCGCCACATCGATCACTTCATCACGGTGTGCGACTTCCAGCGTAGCAAGCTCCTCAGCTACGGGTTGGGAACGGGCAAGATGAGCACCGTCCACAACTTCGTGGATGCCGCCGCCTTCACGCCCGGCACAGCGCCAGGCGACTACGCGCTCTACTTCGGTCGGCTCGAAGCGCTCAAGGGAGTCCATACCCTTATTGAAGCGGCAGCGCGCGTGCCGGAGCTACCGCTGCTCGTCGTTGGCGACGGCAAGGAGCGCGCCGCGCTCGAAGCGCGCGTAGCCGAGCTGGGGGCCGACCACATCCGCTTCCTGGGCTTCCAGCGCGGAGCACGCTTGCACGACCTCATCCGCGAAAGTCGCGTGTGCCTGCAGCCCTCGGAGTGCTATGAGCTGTGCCCGATGTCCACCCTGGAGGCGATGGCGTTTGCCCGTCCGCTCATCGGTAGCGACATCGGTGGCATCCCCGAACTCGTTGCGGAGGGCCAGACCGGCCTCCTCGTGCCACCGGGCGACACGGATGCCCTGTCCGCAGCGATCCGGTGGATGGCGGCGCATCCCGGCGAGGCGCAGCGCATGGGGCGCGCTGGGCGCGCCCGAGCCGAGCGTGAGTTTGGTCCCGACCGCCACTATGCGCGTCTCAGAGAGGTCTACGCCGGGCTGCTATGATTTTCGTCGTCGGGAGCAGTCGGAGCGGCACCACAATGATGGGCCGCATCCTGGGGCGGCACGCCTCGGTGTTCACGTTCCACGAACTGCACTTCTTCGAGCAGCTTTGGTCGCCCACCGAGGCCGGCCAGCGCCTGGATCGACAGGCAGCGGAGAAGCTGCTCGCCAAGCTGCTCTGCGTGCAGCGGGACGGCTACCTCACGCAGGGTGACCCGGCTCGCTTCAGCCAGGAGGCTGCCCAGGTGCTGGACGAAGCTCGAACGTCGGATGCCCCTGCACAGACGGCGCTGGAGGTGTTTCGCCTCTTTCTGCACTACGAAGCCACGCGGCGTGGAGCCCCGCGCCCCTGTGACCAGACGCCGCGCAACGTGCTCTACGGCCAGGAGATCCTGGACGCCTATCCCGAGGCCCAAGTCATCCATATGGTCCGGGACGCACGAGATGTGCTGCTCTCGCAAAAACGAAAGTGGCGGCGGCACTTCCTCGGCGGGACGCGGATCCCCCTGCGTGAGGCCCTCCGTGCGCGCCTCAACTACCACCCGCTCACCATCAGCATGCTCTGGCAGGCGTCCGTGCAGCACGGGGGGCAGGTCGCAGCGCACCAGCGCGTCTGTACCGTCCGTTTCGAAGACCTCGTGGCCGATCCGGCGGCGACGGTGCAGCGCGTCTGCGCCTTCCTCGGCTTGGCGTGGGACCCCGGTATGCTCGCGGTCCCCCGCATCGGTTCGTCGAACCAGCCGGACGAGCCCGATGCGACGGGCATCGACACGGCGCGCGCGGGGCGGTGGAGCCAGGGCGGGCTCTCGCGGACGGAGCGGTACCTCTGCCAGCGAGTCAATGCGGCGCTGCTCGGAACGCATGGCTACCCACGCGACGCTGTCCGGCCCAATCCCGTTGCGCTGGCGGGCAGCCTTGCGGTGTGGCCGCTGCAGGTCGGCACGGCACTCGCCATCAACGTGGGGCGGATGCGCAACATCCGGGAGACACTCCGCCGCCGCCTCACACGAACCCGCTCTGCGTGAGACGCGTCATGCCAACCCGAGAAACGACGCGCACGATCGCCGTGGGCGTAGGTGAAGGATAGGATGCCTGCCCAACTCTCCAAACGGTACGTCCGCACGCGCCCAACGAAGGCCCTCAGTCGCCTCGTTAGCTGGGCGCTCGTGGAAGGGCGCCCGCTCACCACCCGAGGCCGGTGGATCAACCCGCTCGTGTTTGGCCTGCAGCGTGTGGCGCTGGCCTTGCCTGCCGTGCGTGCCGTCGAGCGGCCCATCTTCATCATTGGGACGGGGCGAAGTGGGACGACGTTGCTCGGAACCGTGCTGTCGATGCATCGGTCCGTGGCGTTTCTCAACGAGCCCAAGGCGCTTTGGCATCGTATCCATCCGGAGGAGGACGTGATCGGTAGCTATGCCTCAGGACCCGCGCGCTTCTACCTGGACGCTGAAGAGGCCACCCCGGCACGGGTCCGTAAGGCGCACCACCTCTTCGGGGCCTATCTCACGGCCGTGCGCGGCCAGCGGCTCCTGGACAAGTACCCCGAACTCGTCTTCCGCGTCGCCTTCGTGCGCGCGCTCTTTCCCGACGCCCAGTTCGTGTTTCTCGTGCGAAACGGCTGGGACGCATGCCGGTCCATCCAGGACTGGTCGACGCGATTGGGTGTGGAATCGGGGAACGAAGTGCACGACTGGTGGGGACGCGACGACCGCAAGTGGCACCACCTGCTCGACTACGCGGCAGAGCAGGCCCCGGACCTTGCCGCAGCGGTGCCGGCGCTACGCAGCGTCGGAGATCATCGGCAACGCGCCGCTCTCGAGTGGGCCCTCGCCATGCAGGCAGGGCTCGACGCGCAGGACCGCCTACCGAATCAGGTTCACTTGGTGCGGTATGAGGATCTAACGGCTTCCCCCCAGGCAACGCTGGCGGCGCTCTTTCAGACGCTCGCGCTCCCCGACGACGCCGTGTGCCGTGCGTTTGCCAAGCAGGAAGTACGGCCCGGCCGAGCCCACGAGCCCTTCGTGCTGATGCCTGAGGTGGCGCGGATTTTCCAGACGCTTATGCATCGGCTCGGCTACGGCTTGGACATCCAGGAAGGTGGGAACGGATAAGAGAGGCTAGTCGCACGGTGGTATGGCGCTGAAGCGCCTGCGAAGGTTGGCCCATTTTTGGCGGAGGCGATTCGGGATGCTTGCTCCCTACCGGCGCGGTATGTATTCTTTGCTGCCCCTAAGCGTGCGCTGAACGCGCCCCCAGGCGCTCCCATCGGGTGCTGCTCCCTCACCTACCCGCCTCTGGCGCGTTCCCACCCCACCCGCTGTCCCTTCGCTGTGATCCCTCGCGCTACTCCCGTCCGCTCGATTGCGATTCTAGGCACGCGCGGGATACCAGCCCACTATGGGGGCTTCGAAACCTTTGCAGACGAGCTGTCTACCCGCCTCGTCCAGCGAGGCATCGAGGTAACAGTCTTCTGTGAGTCGGACACGCCGCGCCGTCCCAAAACCTACCGGGGCGTCCGCCTCGAGTTTGTCGAGACGCCGCGCCTCGGTAGCCTGACGACCGTCCTCTACGACGTCCGCTGTCTGTGGCGTGCCCGCAAGCGCTTCGATGTGGTCTACATGCTCGGCTACGGTGCGAGCGCGCTCTGCTGGCTGCCTCGGCTCTTCGGTACCGAGGTCTGGATCAACATGGACGGCATCGAGTGGGCGCGTGAGAAGTACAACTGGATCGGCAAGGCCTACCTCCGCACGATGGAGGGCTTCGCCATGCACACGCCGACGCGCCTGGTGGCGGACGCCGCCGCCGTAAAGACGGCACTGGCACAGCGCTATCGCCGCATGCCGCCCTGCGATGTGATTGCCTACGGGGCCCCTGCGCTGCACGAGCGGCCCGACCCATCTCTCCTCGCCGAGTGGGGACTGAAGCCGAAAGGGTACCACATCGTGGTATGCCGCTTCGAGCCGGAGAACCACGTCACCGAGATCATCGAAGGCTACAGCGCTTCGAAGAGCCCCCTCCCGCTCATCGTCCTGGGCGACCATACACAGCCTACCGACTACGTCCAGCGTATCCGGGCTGTCGCCTCGCGTGACCCACGCGTCCGCCTGATCGGCACCGTGTACGAGCAGGACCGGCTGCAGGCCCTCCGCTACCATAGCGTGGCTTACCTTCACGGCCATTCCGTGGGGGGGACCAACCCGTCTCTTCTCGAAGCACTCGGCTGCGGCAACGTCGTGATCGCTCATGACAACGTGTTCAACCGCGAGGTCGGTAGCGACGCGGCGCTTTACTTCAAGCAGTCCAGTGAACTGCCTGCCCTGCTTGAGAGTGTTGAAGCGGAGACGGGCCTGCAGCGTCAGCTTTCCAGACGTGCCGTAGCCCGCGTGGAAGCCCGCTACACGTGGGAGCGCATCGTAGGACAGTACCTCGAGCTGCTCGGTCATACGCAGCACGTGTCACCAGAGCACCCAGACAGCCAGCCCAAGACGGCTTCAGCGGTCGCAGGCGATGGGCCCCTGCCAATCCCGCCGCACGCTGGCGACGGGCACAGCACGCAGGAGCCTGTCCTCGTCACCACGCCAGAGCGTAGCGGCCAGTAGGGGTTCACGCGAGGCTGCCAGGAGGCTGCCAGCCGGATAGTGCGGCGCTAGAAACGGAAGCTCTGGAAGGGGAGACCCCAGCGAAGCGTCGCGTACAGGTCTACAAACCCGAAATCCCGGTCGGCGTCTTGGTCGTCGGTCTGGCTGGTGATGCGGCCAGCCACCTCGAAGTTCAGCTTCGGTAGAAACTCGTAGCCGATGCGCCCTTCCAGGAGGACGCGCGTCTGGCCGATGCCCTGGCCGACCTCGTTGCCGAACTCGTTGCCGTTGCCAAAGCAGGCGTCCTCGCGCTGAAAGCACTCGTTGTAGGAGACGAGCGGATCGCTGCCGAAGTTGAAAAAGCCATCGGCGTCAGGCCTGCCCCCAGCATTGCGGCCGGTGCTCGTAAACGCACCGCCTAGCCCCAGCAAAAGCCGCGTCATGGGGCGGTAGGTGGCCAAGAAGGAGACGTCCTGCGCATTGGGCCCGATGGGATGGCCGATCAGTCCCGTGCGGTGTACGTAGGCCCGTGCGGGGTTCGCGCTCGTGTAGGTGAAGGGGCGAATGCGCGCGTACTCGAGCGTCAGGTCAAGGTTGGGGAGCGGCAAGTCTACGAGGCGTGCGCCCAGCGTGACGCCCCACTTGTTGTTGCGCCAGCCGTTGCCGGAGAAAAACTCCGACGCCCGGAATTCGTCGAAGACAAACTGGTAGTAGAGCGTCGCGCCTCGGTTGCCGAGCCAGGCCGACGGGAGCGTCCATTGCCCGTCGAAGGCGAGGAGCATGTTGGCGGGGCTCCCCATCTCGAAGTCGAGCGCACGGTAGAAGATGACCGGGTTGAGATAAGCGAGGTAGAACTCCGGGCCACGGTCCTCGTCGGTCGGGGCGAGCGTGGCCGCCTCGCTCACAGCAAATTGGAGGCCGTAGGGAAGGTCGATCGAGAGCCGGTGTAGCGAGCCGTACTTCGCGCGGACTTGGCGGCTAAACCCGTCGCGCTCCCGCGTCAGGTCCACGAACGCAGCGAAGAGGTTCACGTACTCGATGCGCCAGAAGCGGGTGCGGAACTGGAGGAAGTCGTAGGTCGGAGCGTAGTTGGAGAGCAGCAGGCTGCCATAGCCGGGGCCCCAGCGGTTCTGGTCGCGCCCGAAGCGAGCTTCGAAGTGCTTGGAGTCAAAGCCGACGATGCCAGAGACAAGCCAGTAGTCGTAGGTGTCGCCGTTGTCGAAGTCGCGCTCGCCGATGCGCTCGCCAAAGGGGCGGTAGTCGGGACTCAGGTCCACGACCGCCCCCTGCGGTAGGGTGTACTGGTTGTCCATCACCCGCGACTCGACGAAGATCTTGGTGCTCTCTGACAGGTCTATATGCCCGGCAATACGGAAGCCGCGCGTGTTGCGCAGCGTCGTGACCTGATCGCCGAACGCGGTCGCTGCTCCGGTCTGGCGGGCGCTGCCGAGCGAGAGGTAGGCCAGCGGTTCCGCCTGAAAGACATAGTCCTCCCCACTCGCGCCGATGAAGGTGCGCCCGTCACGATAGAGCGCAGACGCATAGTTCCGCACGAAGCCGACCCCGGGGCCCGGCGCGACGCCCCGGTACTCGTCGAGTAGGCGGCGGTCAATGGCCGTCATCGCCGCGCGTGCGTCGGGGTTACTGGCCAGCAGGTCGAGGTAGGCCTGAGCCTGGTAGGCCGAGAGCGGCTGGTTGGTCAGGTGCTCGTCGGGGAGCAGGCCGCGCGTGTGCTGGCGCAGCAGGAACTCGTGGACCTCGTCGTTGATCTGCAGCAGCCCTTCCAGCGGGGACTGGTCTTGCGCGGTGGCAGGCGCGAGCGTCAGCGTGCAGAAGAGAACGGCAAGGCTCGGAACGAGCCTCAGGGCGAGGCGAAAAGCGACGGCGCGCATGGCCTGGGGAGCTAGGTGGCGGTAGTCCGGACGGGCGGGGCAGGATACGCAAAGAACGCGCCGAGTCGGCGCGGTCTGGCAAGGGCTTCCCGGAGGATTCGCCGGGGGCCAGCGTGTACGTGCACCACGTTCGTCCGAGTCGAGTCCAGACGCACGAGGCACCTGGGCAGCAGTGGCGCGCGCGTCGGTCTGTTGCTGTCCAGAAGCGCCTCTCGCGGACGGCGCTTACCAGCCGTTGCAGGCGTCAGGGCGCTGGATCAGGTCCACCCAAGCCCACTCGCCTGTGCCGTCGCCCTCCGTATTGATCGCACGGCGGATCTGGAAGCAGTTGTTGCGCCGCCCATAGAAGCGCACCTGCACGAGCAAGTCCGGGTGATCGGTCGAGTAGTAGTTCATCAACGGGGTCGTCGTGGCAACCGAGTCGAAGCCGAAGTAGCCGTAGCGGTTGCCGCCGTACTGGTTGTCCGCGTCGTACTTCGGGTAGCCAAGCTGATCGAGGGTCAGCACCGAGAGGGTAGGGGCTTCGAGGCCACCGCCCATGCGGATGCTCTTCTCCTTCCAGAGCAGCACGTCGCTCGCGACGCGCATCGACTCGGCGGTCATGCGGTCGAAGGAGTTCTGCCGGTCGTGCGACTGGTACGCGAACATGCCCGCCACCACGGCAATCATCGTGATGATGATCACGAAGACGATCAGGAAGAGGTTGGTCTGGGCCATGAAGCGAGGGGTGGAGAGGAGACGGTGGCACGGTGCGCTTGCCTAGCACACAATGCGTGCCCAGCCCCCGCCCCCGAGCAATCCTTCGGCCAATCGACACGGGCGCGCGCCGCTGCAGATGCCTGAGATAGAAACCGTCGCAAAACCGCGCGCGACCTCTTGCGCAGGCGGGGGATCTCGCTGCATTATCGGACGCGAAGCGAGTCCGTCGTGCCACCGGCCACACGCACGCGCTGCCTTACTTCGTTCGATACTACGTCCTTGATTTCACCCTCACCCGTTCTATCCGGTCCATGCAGACTCCCACCTATCCTGTTGCCGCGCTCGAAGCGGACGCCCGCGCGTCGTTCGTCATGCGGACCTACATGCACCTGTTCGGTGCGATCCTGCTCTTCGTCGCCATCGAAGCGTTCTTCTTCACGAGCGGCCTCGCCGTCCCGATGGCCGAGGCGATGCTGAGCGTAAGCTGGCTCTTCGTGCTCGGCGGCTTCGTGCTCGTGAGCTGGCTTGCCAGCCGGGTGGCGACCACGGTCGAGAATCCGGTCGCGCAGTACGCCGCGCTCGGCGGCTTCGTGCTCGCCCAGGCGATCATCTTCGTGCCGCTGCTCGTCATCGCGGCCTACTACACCAACGACCCCGGCGTCATCAACAAGGCGGCCTGGGTCACGCTCATGGGTTTCACCGGCCTCACCGCCGTCGCCGTGATGACGCGCAAGGACTTCTCATTTCTTGGCGGGATGCTCCGGTGGGGCTTCATCGTGGCGATCGTGCTGATCGTGGCGGGTGTGCTCTTCGGCTTCGAGCTCGGTACCTTCTTCTCCGTGGCGATGATCGGCCTTGCTGGGGCCGCCATCCTCTACGACACGTCGAACATCCTCCACCACTACCCCGAGGACAAGCATGTGGCGGCCTCGCTGCAGCTCTTCGCCTCGGTCGCGCTGATGTTCTGGTACGTGCTCAGCCTCTTCATGAGCCGCGACTAGCGGAGACCCGCGCCCCGTTTGAACGTGTGCAGGCGTGGACGTGCGAACGTCCCCCTGCACACGTTTTTTGTTGCTAGCTGCCATGCTCGCTCACGATGGCGCGCACGGCGTCGCAGAATAGGTGCTAGCACGACGGGTCGCACCACATCCGCCTACGCTCAGCATAATCCGAGGGCGACCGCAGCGCGCGAATATCCAACAGCTACTGCAGGCGCGGATGAGGGCGTCACTCATCGAGGCATACACGCGAGCAGGTTGTGAAGAACATCGTCGCCTGGGTTGTACTGACCCTACTTGTCCTCGCTGGCGTTATCGCTGCAGGGTACCGGAGTGAAAGCGTTCCTGTCTCAGGGAGCGGTGCCAGTGAAGCGAAGTACTATGGGTGGCCTGGTCCCCTGCTACTCACGACCGTGGGAGAGGGGCGCGACTTCTTGGAAGGGCATCCCATGGAGGAAGTCTGGCCGGGACGCCTCCTCGTGATCCAGCATAGCGGAAGCAACTGGCTACCGCTCCGCGTGTCGTGCAAGCCAGCTAGCGTCATACAGACGTATCGCCCGGAGCGTCCGAGTCTGGAGATCGTCGTGGACTACAAGAACGCGTGCAGCACACCCGATACGGTACGAGTGGTACCGCCGATCTGAGCTATCTCTCCAGCGGCGCGGTCGCCATGAGGACGCGGAGCGCATTGGCCTGGGCCGCAGTGGCTACGGCGGCGAACTGCCGGACGCTGGCCTCGGCGTCCGCGCGGAGGACGAGGGCGTCGCGCTCCCCACGGGCCTCGGCAATGGCCGTCGGGAGGTCATCCTCCGCCACCTCGGCGTCGCCGACGAAGTAGAGCCCCTCGGCCGTGATCGCGACGCTCACGTACTGCTGCTCCTCGGGCACGCCCGCCGCCGATTCGGGGAGGTTGACGCGGATGCCCTGCTGCGTCACGAACGAACTCGTGAGCAGGAAGAAGATCAGGAGCAGCAGCACGATGTCGGTCAGCCCAGCTAGGCTAAACACCGTGAGCGGCTTCCGTCCGGTCGAGAAGTCGAGGTTCATCGCACAGCTCGGCTAGGACGCGTAGGTCGTGGGGAGCGGGCGCGGCGGGCTCGCCGTCGTCGGCGTCTGGAGCAGGTCGATGAAGTCCGTCGAGGCGCGCTCGAGGTCGTTCACTGTCCGGTTGATCCGGTTGACGAGGAAGTTGTAGGCGAAGAGCGCGACCACGCCGACCGCAAGCCCGGCCGCCGTCGTGACGAGCGCCTCCCAAATGCCCTCGGCGAGCACGCTCGGGTTGACGCTGCCCTGGAGGTTCTGGATCTGCTGGAACGCGCGGATCATCCCGATCACCGTCCCGAGGAAGCCGAGCATCGGCGCGATGGCAGCGGACGAGGCGATGAGGTCGAGGCGGCGCTCCAGCATGAACGTCTCATGCTTTCCGGCGGCCTGCACGGCCTCCTTGATCTCGCTGATCGGCCGCCCGATGCGGTCGAGGCCCGACCGGATGATGCGCGCCATCGGCGTGTCGAACTCGCGGCAGTAGCGCCGCGCGCCGCCGATGTCGCCGTGCTGGACGTACTCGCGGACGTTCTGCGTGAACGTCTCGGGGTCGGCCTCAGCCCGCCGTAGCGTCAGCAAGCGCTCGACGAACAAGTAGATGGTGAGCACGGACAGCAGCCCGATGGGCACCATCGTCCAGCCGCCCTTCACGAGCAGGCTGAGCAGCGACACGCGCTCGACGACCTCCACGGTCTGCGCGAGGCTGTCGGCGGCGAGGGGCGCGCTCTGGAGCGCGATCAACAGGAACGATCCCATGCGGGCGGCGGCGGAGAGTGGGAGTGGAAGCAGCCTGGTGGCACGGCTGCACGCGGAGTCAGGGCCCGATCCGTGTTAGCGCACGACCGTCGGTGAGGACAGGCGCAGCACCCACGAGCTGTTGGGCACGCTGCCCGGGAGTTGACCCCGCGCCTCCCGCGCCGACTCGAGCGTGGCAAACTGTCCGAGGCATACGCGCTCGACGACAGCGCCTTCGACACGGCCTTGCACGACCCCCGAACGGAAGCCCTGGGCGCGGTATTGCGCGGCTTGCTGCTCCGGCGTGCGCCCGCCGTCCGGATTCGTGACCACCCACGTGTATCCGCCCTGGTCCAGGTCGATGCGGCCCTCGCCGTAGAGACCGGAAGGCGGTGCTGCTTCCTCGGTCGCGGGTTCCTCTGCCGGCTCCTCAGCGAGCAGGGACTCGGGAGCATCGGTGGTAGGGGCGTCCGCAGCGGACGCGTCGCTGTCGAACGGGTCAGGTGGCGCGTCCGCGTCGTCCAGGATCGCGTCGTCGGCTGACACGTCGTCCCCTGTGAGGGCACCGTCAGCTAGGGACGGATCGGTGGCCGTCGCCTCCTCCGTGGCGTCGAGGGGAGCCGAGGGGTCGGTCAGGGTGACTTCGGCCTGGGTCGGCGCCGCGAGGCGCTCCCAGAGGGCATATACCCCAAACGAGAGCAGGAGGAGCAGGGGCAACAGCATGAGCCACGGCCAGGACGCACGCTTCTCTTCCTCGGGCTCAGGCGCGGTAGCCGTCGCTGCCACGGCGGGGGCCGGGGTTTCCTCGAACAGATCCGCGGTCAGCGGCATCGTGACGGGGTCGGCGGGCGGGATGCCGTCGGGGAAGGGCGCGGCGCCTGTTGGCGCGACCGGGGCTGCCGTGCCGATTCCCCAGGGGGCACCGAGCGGGCCGTCCGGGTCGTCGGGGGCAAACGAGGACACCTCCGGAGGGGCGGCAGGCGTCTCCGGCGTGGTCCAGGCATCGGCTTCCACTACGATCTCGGACGCCGCCACCGCTTCTTCAGGCTCGGCTTCGAGGGCGATCTCGGTGGGCGCCTCGTCGGTGGGTACGTCCTCGGCAGATACCTCGTCGTAGATCGCGTCGAGCGGCTCCAGCGCTTCGTCTGGGATCAGGGTGTCCTCCGCACCAGGCTCGCCGACAGCGTTGGCCGGGAGGGGGGCGTCGCCAGCCTCGGTCTCGTCCCGGTCCGACCACAGCGCACCGGCAGCGCCGAGCGCGGCAAAGCCGCCGAGCAGGTGCGGCGCGATGCTGGTCCCGTCGTCTGCCTCGCTCTCGTCGGAGGTAGCGTCAGTGGGGATGGAGCTGTCCAGGGTCGTGTCCTCGAAGGCCGCTGTATTTCCGAAGTCAGGGGTGTCCTCGTCTGGCGCGGCGTCGAGGGCGGCCGAGAACTCGTCAAACGTCGTGTCCAACTCCACCGGGGGCAGGCCACCCTCAGATGCGAGTGGGTCGGGTACGGGAGCCCACGGGCTCTCGGGCACGTCTAGCGTTGCGCTACCGTCGGCGGGCGTATCCGGCGGCACTGGGGCCTCGGCGAAGGTTTCTGGGTCTTCGTCCGAAGCGGGGCGCGCGTCTTGAATGGCGAACGTGCCGAAAAAGTCCGCCGTGCTGGTCGCACTGGTCTGATCCTCGGAGGCCGCGTCGTCCTCGTGGGCAACGGGGCTCTCGTCCCCGCCGTCTGCGTCCTCAGCGTCCACGTAGCTGGCATCCACGTCGCCAGCGCCCGCGCCGTCCAGGCTTAGGCCGATGGCGTCGAGGTCCTCGTCATCCTCCATGGCCAGAAAATCCTCGACGTCGGGAAACGAGCTCGTGTCCTCCGGAACGTCGAAGCCGAAGAACTCGGATGCTGGAGGACGCAGCGGGTCGGCCTCGGTCTCGGAGGTCTCGTCCAGGTCACTGACCGCGGAGCCAGTCGGTTCGAGGGCAGCTTCGTCCTCCGCCTCGTCGTCGGAGTTTGGCGCAGCGAGGTTCACCGAATCCAACGGAGAGTCGGTCTCATCGCTCAAGGCGTCTGCCTCGAAGGGTGGTAGATCAAACCCTTGTGGTGTTGTCGGCGCTGCATCGGCCGTCGACACTGCGTCCAAGGTCATGTCGGTCGCCGCATCGGCCGCATCGAAGGCGTCGTCAAACGCCGCCTCCAGGGCGTCGGCTGGGGCCTCATCCAGCTCTGGCGAGGCAAGCGTCACGGGCGGAAGCTCGTCAGGCACGGGGAAGAGGTCTGCCATCGGATCCGAAGCGAACGCGTCGGCATCGAACGATCCGAGAGGCAACGGGGCCACATCCTCGTCAGTTGGGTCACTGGAGAGCGGGGCGTCGTCGGACGCGAGCAAGTCGGAGAGAGCGGCGCCGCTCGGCGTTGCGTCGTCGAAGAGGGCGTCTAGGCCGTCCGTGGTATCGTCAACGGGCAGGTCGTCGAAGACGGGCGGGCCGTCCAGCGCGGCGGAGTCCTCGAACGCGAGCACGGTGTCGAGCGCGGCGGCTTCGTCGCGGGCGAGGGGGTTGCCGAGATCCAACTCCTCCGTCACCGGCTCATCGAAAGCCAGGCCGTCCGCGGAGAACGTGCCCACAGCAAGGTCGTCCGCGGCAACGTCGTCTGCGCCTAGGTCAACCGCAGGGAGCTCGAACGCAGGAGGCGCTGCAAACGCGAGCGGATCGGGCGCGTCCGCCTCCTCGCTGGCGTCCGTCTCGTACGAAGTCGTCTCTCTGAAGCCCATCGTGTCGAAGCCGGCCCCGTCCACGACATCCGGGTCCACGAGGTCCGCGTCCATGACCACCTCTGCGTCTTCCATCACGCCGGCGTCCTCGGTGGCGTCGGTCACGGTTGCGTCCGTAAACGCTGCGGGCGGCGCGTCCTCCACCGTCGCGTCCTCGAAGCCGGAGGCCGCATGCTCAGGCGCGTCCAGCCCAGACGACAGGCTCCCGATAGCGCCTGGTGCAAAGGGGGCGTCCAGGTCGGGCGGGCTCACGTCGAGGGGCTCGGGCGGCGGTAAGTCGTCTGCCGAGGTCCACACGTCATCGAGCAGGTCCTCCGAGTCGTCCAAGGTGGGGAGGTCGTCCGGCGCGCTGTCGAGCGAGAGCGTGAAGGGCTCGGTCGGGAGCGCGGGCGGCGGCGGCGCGAGGTCGGGCACGCGCTCGTC
>JBCDFO010000039.1:0-20602 GCA_039177895.1 Bacteroidota bacterium | reverse complement strand
GGCGAGGCGGTGAGGTTCAGGGCACCAGAAGCTGGGACAGCAAGGAGCGCCGTCAGGAGGCGCGGTGCGGGGAACGGATATCGAAGCGTACCAGAGGTCCGATAGGCATCAAGAAGCAGACCAAACTCAGCCAATTGCGGGAACGCCCAAGGTCGCACAATCGCGCGCCCGTGACAAGGGGGATGCCCGCGCCCTGACCCGGGATCGTACCCGCGACCGAGCCGCAGTGACCGGCCTCCGGTGTGTGGAGTTGTGAGCGTAGGACGCGGTGTGGCAATACCCCTAGGGCCAAATACGAGTACGAGGAAGAGGAGTGTACGGCTTCGATGCTCCCACCCCAGTCATCCCCGCGACCGCGGGGACCCACCAGATCGGGCGAACGTGCGCATGGCTCCCTCTCTTTCCAGGCGGCGGGATGCGCAGAAGTACCTCCTCCTCGATGCGTCGGACCTCTGCGCTGCGGGCGGTCACAGGCCACCCGTGTGGGTCCTCGCCTGCGCGCTGGTAAGGGTAGGCTTTCACAAAAACGGTGTCATTCTGAGCGAGCGCAGCGAGTCGAAGAATCTCCGGGTCAGCACCCAAGCCTCTTCTTGATTTAGAGATGCGACCAAGATCCCCCGCGTTCGCGGGGGCAGGCTCTTCGACTTCATCCGCTTCGCGGATTACGCTCAGGATGACAAGAAGACCACGTTCTGTGAATACCTACCCCTGTCAGCGCATGCGCGGGGATGACTATAAAGATGCACCAGGGTTTTACGTAAGGGTTATGATGCATCTGAGCGCGTGGAAGGTTCTCGTTTCCGCCCCTTGCCGATTTCGAAACGCGCAAACCAACGCCCCCAATCCAGCCTCGAAGCCTCAGCCAAAGCGCCACGAGGCTCCCAGATTGAGCCCTACGCCGCCAGCGCAGGCTCCTCCACGACCTCGTCGAAGCGGACGCCGACGAGCTTGCTCACGCCCGCCTCCTGCATCGTGATGCCGTACATCCGGTCGGCAGCCTCCATCGTGAGCTTGTTGTGCGTCACGAGGATGAACTGCGTCGACTCGGCGAACGAGCGCAGCAGCGTCATGAACCGCCCGATGTTGGCGTCGTCGAGCGGGGCATCAACCTCGTCGAGGATGCAGAACGGGGACGGCTTGACGAGGTAGATCGCAAACAGGAGCGCGATGGCCGTGAGCGTCTTTTCGCCGCCAGAGAGCTGCGTCAGAACGCTCGGCTTCTTGCCACGCGGGCGCGCCTTGATCTCGATGGCCGCTTCGAGCGGGTCGTCGCCGTCGAGCACGAGCGAGGCCTTGGCGTCGCCGCCGAAGAGGTCGTTGAAGAGGCGCTGGAACTGGACCTGTACCTGCTCGAACGTCTCCGCGAAGCGGGCCGCTGCCGTCGTGTTGATCTCGTCGATGGTCGAGAGTAGCGTTGCCTCGGCGCGTTCGAGGTCGTCGCGCTGCTGGACCATCTGTTCGAGGCGGGCTTCCTCTTCTTCGTACTCCTCCAGCGCGAGCGCATTGACCGCTCCGAGCCCCCGAATCTTGTCCCGCAGCGCAGGGATCTCCGTCCGAGCCTCCTCCGCGTCGAAATAGGCAGCGCCTCCCGACTCGGCCGATCCGTCCTCGGGTTCTGTGAGCAAGTCGTCGGGAATCGGGCGATCCACGAGATCGCTGGCGGCGAGGCCATACTCGCTCGCAGCACGCTCGGCGAGCGTCGCCTGGCGCGTCTGGATCTCGGTTAGGCGGAGGTCGCGCTGATTGAGCGCCTGCAGCGCCTCCTCGCGGGCGCGGCGAATGGTACGGAGGGCATCCTCGCGCTCGTTGGCGGCACTGCGGGCGCGGAGCACGGCAAGGTCGGCCTCAGCCACGGCGGTCGTGAGCCCGCCGCTCTTCTCGCGCAACGTCTCGATGGTGGTACCCAGGTCGTCCCGCTGCGTCTGCGCTTCGTCACGGCGCTCTGTGGCGGTCGTCTGGTCGGCCGTGCGGCGCTCGGCGCGGGCGTCGAGGTCAGTGAGCGTCTGGGCGATACGCTCGGCGTCGCGGCGGAGATTGTCGGCGGCGTTGCGGGCCTCGGCAGCGGCGAGGCGAGCGTCGGCGGCGGCCTGCTGGGCGTCGCGCTGACGAGCGTCGGCAGCCAGCGTCGCCTCCTCCGCGTTCGAGAGTGCCGCCTGCGCCTGATCGAGTGCCGTCTGCGCCGTGTCGAGGTCGCTCGTGAGTGTGGCCTCATCGGCCTCGGCGGCGAGCTCGGCATCGAGCGCGGTGCGGCGGGCTGCGAGTCGTTCGAGACGCTGATCGAGGCTATGGCGCGCCGCCTCGTGGCGCGTGTGCGCCTGCTCGGCGCCTGCGAGTGCTTGGCGGGCCTCACGCTGCGCTTGCTGTCGCTCCGCGACAGGCACGGCGGACCGCTCCGCCTGTACCCGCGCGACGGCCGTCTGCATCTCAGTGACGCGTGCTTCGGCCTCGGCAAAGGCGTCCGTGACGTCCTGCAGCCGCTCGCGGCGACCCAGCCGGAGCGCGGCGGCACGAGGCTTCTCGGGGCCACCGGCATACGTGCCCCGCACGCTCGTCCACTCGCCCGCGCGCGTCACCAGCGTGGCGATTGGATACGCCTCGCGCAGCGTCTCGGCTTCTTCCAGGCTGTCCGCGACGAAGGTGTTCTGGAGCAGCAGCCGGATGAGCGGCTGGTGCGTGTCGTCGGCCCGGACGAGGTCGCGCAGCGGGGTCGTGTTCGGCGGGGTCGGCGAGCGGTCGCGGGAGGCGCGGGCGGGCAGCCGGTCGAGGACAAGGAAGGTGACGCGGCCCTGGTCGGCGTTGCGGAGGCGGGCGATAGCGGCGTGCGCTTCCGTGTCATTCGGGACGACGAGGGCGTCGGCCCACGGCCCCAGCGCGGCGTCGAGGGCAAGGCGGTCGGCCTCGTCACAGGCCAGGCTCTCGGCGACGGTCTGCGGCGGGGTGTCCGTCCAGTCGATCTGATCGAGAAGGAACGCGGCGGGTGCGTCGAGGTCCTCGCGGGTGTCGAGGAGGCTGCGGAGGAGGTCGCCTTCGGTGCGGAGCGCGGCGGTGGTCTGCTGGGCGTCGCGGAGCGCGTTCTGCGCCTCCGTGAGCGCGAGATCGAGGCGGTCGCGCTCGGCTTCGGCCTCGGTGAAGGCCGCCTGTGCCGCCTCCAACGTCTGCCACGTCTCCGCGACGGCCGTGTCGGCGGCATCAAGGTCGGTCGCGATGGTGGCACGCTGGGCCTCGGCCTCGGCGCGTTCGCCGTCGAGGCGCTCGGCCTCGGCCTGCCGGAGCGCCCGGCGGTCCCGCAGCCGCGCCAGCGCCGACTGCACCGACTGTACCTGCTTCGCGGCGTCCTGAGCGCTGCGCTGCGCAGCACGGAGCACGTCTCGCTGGGCGTCGGCGTCACGTCGGGCCTGCTCGGCGACGGCCTGTGCGTCGTCGGAAGACTGCGCGGTGTCGCTGCGACGTGTGTCGGCGGCCGTGCGCTGCTCCGTGAGCGCGGCCTGCTCAGTCTGGAGCGAAGCGCGGCGGTCGGTGTCGGTGTCCGCTTCGGCGGCGAGCCGCGCCAGCGTGGTCTCGGCATTCTGCGCACGCTCGGCTGCGAGGCGCTGCTCGGCCTCGGCGCTGCGGAGCCGCTCGGCGTGGGCAAACTGCGCCTGCTGTTGCTCGGAGAGCGCCTGCTCGGCTGCCACGAGCGCCGTCCGGGCCTGCTCGACCTCCGCTTCGCCCCGGGCGAGGGCCGCGTGCTGACGGTCCACCTCCGCACGCAACTGCATCGCCTCCTTCATCACGGCGGCGCGCTCGGTCGCGAGGCGGGCATAGTCGTGCGCAAAGAGCGCGACTTCGAGCGCCTGGAGGCGGTCCGCGAGGCGGTGGTAGCGCTCGGCTTTCTTCGCCTGACGCGCGAGGCGGCGGACGTTCTTCTCGATCTCGTCGGTGAGATCGCGGAGGCGCGTGAGGTCGGCCTGGGTGCCGTCGAGCTTGCGGAGGGCCTGCGCGCGGCGCTGCTTGTACTTCGTGACGCCCGCCGCTTCCTCGAACAGCCGCCGCCGGTCCGCCGCGTTCTCGCTCAGGATGTCCTCGATCATCTTGAGCTCGATCACCGAGTAGGCCCCCGCGCCGAGGCCTGTGTCCATGAACAGGTCGAGGATGTCCTTCAGGCGGCAGACGGTGCCGTTGAGGAGATACTCCGAGTCGCCCGAGCGGTAGAGCCGCCGCGCGACCGTGACCTCGCTGTAGGCCGTCGGTAGCACGCCGCGGTTGTTCTCGATGGTGAGGCTGACCTCCGCGAGCCCGAGCGCCCGGCGCTTCGAGGTGCCGTTGAAGATCACGCTCTCCATCTTGTCCGAGCGCAGGAGCCGCGCCCGCTGCTCGCCGAGCACCCACCGCACCGCGTCGATCACGTTCGACTTCCCGCAGCCGTTGGGGCCCACGATGGCCGTCACGCCGGGGTCGAACTGGAGCGTGGTCTTCTCGGCGAACGACTTGAAGCCGTGAAGCTGGAGGGTGCGGAGATACATACGGCAGGCGGAAGCCGTAGGGGTGGCAAAGTCCGGGTGGGGCGGAGCCCGCGAAGATACGCGCGGCGTGCCGCGAAACCGCCGTGCTGGTAACGTTGACGTCACGCGAGAACGGCCTCAGACTGCCACGAACGCAGCGCGCCCCGCCATCAAAGAGAAAGCGGGGCGCGCACGTCCTGCGGACGGGAGGTGACGGGCGGATTCGAACCGCCGTACTGGGTTTTGCAGACCCATGCCTAGCCACTCGGCCACGTCACCAAAGGAGCACGCAATATACGCCGCCGCCCGCGCGGTTCCGCATCACACCCGCGAAGCCTCCGTGGAAGTCTCACCGCGTCGTCCCGAATCGAAAGTGCGTCTGGTGCACGTAGGTGTCGCCCGGGCGCAGCACGATCGAGGGGAAGTCGGGCTGGTTGGGTGCGTCTGGAAAGTGCTGCGTTTCGAGCGCGAGGCCAGCGTGCGGTCCGTAGCCTGTGAAGACCTGTACCCCTGGCTCCGTCGTCCAGACTTCCAGCGTGCGTCCGCTGCGTGGAGCGTGCACATCCGCGGCTAGGTTCAGTCCATCCTCCTGGCGGAGCACGAATGTGTGGTCATAGCCGTTCACCCGCGCAAGTTGCGGATCGGCGGCGATGGTCTCCGGTCTGAGGCGGTCGCCGAGGCGCGTCGGGCCGCGGAAATCGAACGGCGTGTCTGCGAGGGGGCGCACCTCACCGATCGGGATCGACGCGGCGTCGGTGGGGAGATAGGCATCGGCGGGAACGCGGAGGAGGTGGTCATACACGTCGCCGCCTGGGCCTTCGAGGTTGAAGTAAGCGTGGTGCGTGACGTTGACGATCGTCGGCGCGTCGGTCGTGGCGCGGACATCGAGCGCGAGGACATCGTCGTCGGAGAGCACATACGTCACCGTCACGTCGAGCGTGCCTGGGTAGCCCTCCTCATCAGCAGGACTCGTCAGTGCGAGCACGACGCCTGCCGAACTTGCGGTCTCGAACGGCTCGGCATCCCAGCGTCGCAGGTGAAATCCACGCACGCCGCCGTGGAGGTGATTAGGCCCGTCGTTGACCGGAAGCTGGTATGCCTCACCATCGAGGACAAATTGCCCTCCTGCGATACGGTTGGCAACGCGCCCCACGAGCGCCCCGATGCACCACGGGTTGTCGAGGTAGGCATCGAGGCCGTCGAAGCCGAGCGTGATCTCACCGAGCACGCCGCCCCGGTCGCGGGTCTGCACGGAGCGGAGCAGCGCGCCGAAGTCGCTCACCTGCACCGTCGTGCCGTGCGCGTTGCAAAGCGTGAAGAGGGTGGCAACGGTGCCGTCGGGCAGTGTGCCCCAGGGGGCGGAAGAGAGGCGAGAGGACACGAGACGAGCGCGAACCAGAAGCAGAGACGAGGCTCGGGAAACGAGAAGAGAGCCGGTCCGGTTCGCCCGCATCTCGCGCTGTGCCACGCCGGGCGCTATACTGCGCCGTTCTCCCCACCAGCCAGCCTCCCCATGCTCGCTGCACTCGACTGGGTCGTCGTCGGCCTCTACTTCCTCGTCGTCTTCGGCGTCGCCATCGGTGCTACGATCCGCGAGCGCCGCCGTAATGCGGAGGACTCCGCCGACTACTTCCTCGCCGGGCGCAACGTCGGCTGGTTCGTGATCGGGGCCTCGCTCTTTGCCTCCAACATCGGCTCGGAGCACCTCGTCGGGCTCGCCGGATCGGGCGCGGTGTCGGGCGTCGCGCCGGGCCAGTTCGAGGTACTGGCCTCGCTGATCCTGCTGCTACTCGGGTGGGTGTTCGTGCCGTTCTACATCAAGAGCGGCGTCTTCACGATGCCGGAGTTTTTGGAGCGACGCTACTCAGCGGGCGCGCGGTGGTACCTCGCCACCATCTCGATCATCGCCTACGTGCTGACGAAGATCTCCGTGACCATCTTCGCCGGAGCCGTCGTCTTCAGCGCGGTTGGCGTGCCGTTCTGGACGGGCGCGCTCATCGTCGTCGTGGCGACGGGGGCGTACACGGTCTTCGGCGGCTTGCGCGCGGTGCTCTACACGGACCTCATCCAGACCTTTGTGCTCATCGGCGGTTCGCTGGCGGTGACGCTCCTTGGCCTGAGCGCCATCGGCGGCTGGGACGGTCTCGCGGCGGGCGTCCCGGACGACTTCCTGAGCATGTGGAAGCCGATGACCGACCCCGACTTCCCGTGGACGGGCATTCTCTTCGGCGCGCCGATCCTCGGGGTGTGGTACTGGTGCACGGACCAGTTCATCGTGCAGCGAACGCTCTCGGCCAAGAACATCGACGAGGCGCGGCGGGGGACCATCTTCGCGGGCATCCTGAAGCTGCTGCCGCTATTCATCTTCGTGCTGCCGGGCATGATCGCGTTTGTGCTTTCAGAGCAGGGTATGCTCAGCTACGCTGACGAGGACGAGGTTCTGCCAACGCTCGTCGCCACCCTGCTGCCGATCGGCCTACGCGGACTCGTGATTGCAGGATTGCTCGCGGCGCTCATGTCGAGCCTGTCGAGCGTGTTCAACTCCTGCTCGACGCTCATCACGTGGGACGTGTACAAGAAGCTCAACCCGGATGCCAGCGAGCGTCGTCTGGTCTGGGTCGGGCGGCTCTCGACGGTAGGGCTGACGATTCTCGGGCTTGCCTGGATACCGCTCGTGGAGGCTAACGACAGCGGTCTGTACGTCTACATCCAGTCTGTCCAGGCCTACATCAGCCCGCCCATTGCTGCTGTCTTTCTTCTCGGGTTGTTTTGGAGCCGCCTGAATGCCCAGGGGGCCCTAACCTCACTGCTCATAGGGTTCGTGCTGGGCATGAGTCGCCTTGTGCTGGAGATCCTGAACGGCACAGAGAAGGACGGGCTGACCAACCCCGCGCTGGCTTGGTTTGCCGAGGTCAACTTCCTCCACATGGCCATCTTGCTGTTTGGTGTATGCACGATCACGCTGGTCGCCGTGAGCCTCGCCACGGCCCCGCCGTCGCGCGAGCAGATCGCCGGGCTCACCTTCGCCACGGCCGATCAGGAGACGCTCGCGGAGACGCAGAACGACCTCATCAACGCCGCCGCTGTCTCGACGCCGCAGCGTCGTCGCCTCGACCTCGTGTTCACGGGTCTGCTCATCGTGGCCGTGCTGGTGGTCTGGACCGTCTTCTCCTGATCGCTCTGGACGGGGGCTACAGCCAGTAACCACGACCAGTCGGTGAAGCCGGGTGCTCGCGTGTGTCGGGCCGTCCAGACTGTCCGGTTCGCTCGCGCTCGGCGTAGTAGGCCGCGAGTCGCTCCTCGTATTTGTCCATCGGCACGCAGACGCCGTTGGGGAGGCGACACCAATACTGCCCCCCGTAGGCCGGGTCGAGCCGGTGGTCGTGGAAGTGCCGGAGGGCGCTCGTGACGCCGAGGAAGTCGGCGTGGCCAGTGCGGTTCATGGCAACGTCGGAATCAGCGCGGGAGGTGGATCGTCGGGTGGTCGGGGTCGGCGCGGTAGAGCACGGCCGTGTGTCCGACGACCTGCACCACGTGGACTTCGCTGAGACGTCCAGCCAGCGCGTGCGCTGTCGTCCGGGCATCCTCAGGAGCCGCGTCGAGGATGCGGATCTTCAACAACTCGCGGGTGCGTAGCGCATCGGCAAGCGCGTGGGCGGACGCGTCGGTCACGCCCTCCTTGCCGATATGCAGGACAGGCCGGAGGCCATGGGCGAGGCCGCGCAGGTGCGCGCGCTGTTTCGAGGTGAGCGAAGGCATGACGCGAGGACGGCAGCGAGGAAATACAAGACGCTACAGAGTACGCGTACGCCCGTCGGTTCGAGACGGCGACCTCGCGAAATCGCCGCGAACGCGCCCGGTCCAGGCGAGCCGCGTCAGGCCGACTCTCCTGCCGTAGCGATCACGTGATCCAGGAGGACGCCCGCCAGCGAGGCCTTGTCGGCGCGGGGCAGGTCGTGCTGCGTCCCGTCTGCGCCGAGCAGCGTGACGCGGTTCGTGCCGGTCCCGAAGCCCGCTCCTTCCTCGTTGGCGAAGTTGAGCACGATCCAGTCGAGGTGCTTGCGGGCGAGCTTGGCCTGGGCGTTCGCGAGGCCGTCCTGCGTCTCCAGTGCGAAGCCGACGAGCGTCTGCCCGGGGCGCTTCTGCGCCCCGATTGCCGCGAGGATGTCCGGCGTCCGGCGCAGGCGCAGCGTGACCTCGTCACGGTCGGCCTCTTTCTTTCGCTTGTGCGGACTCGGGTCAGCAGGAGTGTAGTCGGCGACGGCCGCGGCGGCGATGACGAGGTCGGCGTCCGCGTGCTGCATCGCAGCGGCGTGCATCGCGGCGGCTGTCGTCACGTCGATGCGGGTGACGCCTGGCGGCGTGTCGAGTGCGGTCGGACCGCTCACGAGCGTGACGGCTCCGCCCCGGGCGGCGGCGGCGGCGGCCAGCGTATACCCCATCGTGCCCGTGGACGGATTCGAGAGAAAGCGCACCGGGTCGATGGGCTCGCGCGTCGGCCCAGCCGTCACGAGGACCGTCTTGCCGACAAGCGTCTGCGCCGTACGGCTCCCCCCGTTCTGCGGCGACTTCGCGCTTCGCGCTCCGCTCCTCGAACTGTCCCCCTCATGTGTGAGGGGGACAGCCTCGTGACCCTTCAGGGGGAACGAGGCGGGGGAAGGAGCGTCGCCAGCTTCTTCCGCAAGCAACGTGGCCACGTGCGCCGCGATGGCCTCGGGCTCAGGCAATCGTCCCTGCCCGATGAGGCCGCTGGCCAGTTCGCCGTGTTCGGGATCGAGTATATGGACCCCGTCCTCGCGCAGCAGCCGCAGGTTGCGCTGCGTGGCGGGGTGGAGCCACATGTCGTGGTCCATCGCCGGGCAGACGAGCAGCGGGCACCGCGCCGAGAGTACCGCCGCCGTGAGCATCGAGTCGCAGACGCCGTGGGCGAGCTTCGAGAGCGTCGTGGCCGTGGCAGGCGCGACGACGAAGAGGTCGGCCCAGAGACCGAGGTGGACGTGCTTCGTCCACGAGCCACCCCCTCCTTCAGACGAGCCACCCGGGCCCTCGGGGAAGATCTCTACGAGCACCTCGCGCTCGGAGAGCGTGCCCAGCGTGAGCGGCGTGATGAACCGCGCCGCGTCGGGCGTCATCAGCACCTGCACCTCGGCCCCGGCCTTCTTGAAGGCGCGGACCAACCCCGCCGCCTTGTACGCCGCGATGCTGCCCGTGACGCCGAGCAGGAGGCGCTTGCCTGCTAGCTGTCGGCTGTCGGCTGCCGGCTGTGGGTTCATACCATCCACCATCAACCGTTCACCCGCACCCTACTCGTCGATGTTGGGGTTGCGGAAGTAGATCTCGTCGCCGAGCATCTCGTCGGCGGAGAGGAGGCTGGCCTTCGCCTTCTTCTCATACTCGACCGAGATGCGCGCCTGGTCCTCGTTGCTGCGGAGCTCGTCCACGGCGTCGAGGCTGAGGTCGTCGTAGTAGGCGAGCTTGGCGTCGAGTTCCTGCTTCACGCGGGCGTCGATCTGGCGGGCGCGCTTGGCGAGGACGACCACGGACTCGTAGAGGTTGCCGGTCTTGTCGGCGAGCTTGGTCGTGTCGAGGGTCTTGAGCGACATGGAGTTCAGTCGGGATCGGGGAATGCAAGAGGCTTAGCCGCCCAGAAACGTGCCCACCAGGGCGAGGGTTTCCGAGACGGCGGTGTCGAGGTCGTCGTTGGTGACGATGTGGTCGAAGCGGTCGGCGTAGCCGAGTTCGAGTTCGGCGCGTTCAAGGCGGAGGCGTAGCGTCTCGGGTGTCTCGGTGGCGCGGTCGCTGAGACGCTCGGCGAGCACGTGCAGCGAGGGCGGACGGACGAAGAGCGTGAGCGCGCCGACAGCGTAGCGTCGCTTCACGTTGAGCGCGCCCTTCACGTCGATGTCGAGCAGCACGCCCCCGTCAGCGGCGCGACGCTCGACTTCCGTGCGTAGCGTGCCGTAGAAGCGGCCGGGGTAGACCTCCTCGTGTTCGAGGAAGGCGTCGGCGCGAAGGCGCGCGCGGAACTCAGGCTCGGTGAGGAAGAAGTAGTGCACGCCGTCGATTTCGCCGGGGCGCGGGGGGCGCGTGGTGGCGGAGACGGAGAACGAGAGCTGCGGGAAGGCCGCGAGCACGCGCCGGGCGATGGTGGTCTTGCCCGCGCCGCTCGGGGCCGTGAGAACGATCAGCTTCATGCGCTGGGGCACCAGAGTGGATGAGCGGCGCAGTCTACACGTGGCACGAGGATATCGACCAACGCGTTCTGGCGCTAGACGACGTTTTGCACCTGCTCGCGAATCTTCTCCAGTTCCTCCTTCATGGTCACGGCGCGCGCCGCCATCTCGGCGTCGTTGGCCTTGGAGGCGATGGTGTTGATCTCGCGGTTGAACTCCTGCGCGAGGAAGTTGAGCCGCCGCCCGACGGGCTCGTCCGCCGCAAGCGCCGCGCGGAAGCCGTCGAGGTGGGCGCGGAGGCGGACGCACTCCTCCGTCACGTCCAGCTTGTCGGCGAGGACGGCGATCTCGGTTTCGAGGCGATCCGGGTTGAGGCGCTCGTCGTCGAGCAGCGCAGCGAGGCGCTCGCGCAGCGTCGCCTGGTGCTCGGTCACCCGCAGCGGCGCACGGACTTCGACGGCGGTGAGTTCGGTTTCGATCACGTCGGCGCGGGCGGCGAGGTCCACGCGGAGCGCTTCGCCCTCGCGGCGGCGCATCGCTTCGAGCGCGGCCGCTGCGTCGTCGACGGCCTGCTGGGTCGCAGCCCAGGCGGCTTCGTCGGCCTCGTCGCTCTCGTCGGGCACGAGCACGTCGCTGAAGCGCAATAGATGGTCGAGCGTGATCGGCGTGTCGAGTTCAGCGGCGCGGTGGAGGTCGCGTAGCAGCGCGGCGTAGCCCTGGGCAGCAGCGGCGTTGACCTTCAGCGGAGCCTCAGCGCTCGCCTGCTGGAGCGTGATCGAGACGGTCACCTTGCCGCGCTGGAGGCGGTCGCGGAGGCCGTTGCGGATCTGGTCCTCGTAGGCCCCGAGCGCACGCGGACCACGCACGGTCACCTCGCAGAAGCGCCCGTTCACCGAGCGCAGTTCGACGGTCACCTCGGTGGATTCGACGCGGGCGGTGCCGCGTCCGAAGCCAGTCATGCTCTCCAGCATCGCGCGTTGAAGACGGGGAGTGGGGTGGAAAAGAGGCGCTACGAAAAAAGCTGGCACCGGACGGTACCAGCCTCTGGACGTTTCGAAGGGAAAGCGTTACGTTCGCGCGTGAAGGCGCGGCGAAGCGCACAGCGCGCCACGTCGGAGCGGAGAGAGAGGGATTCGAACCCTCGGTACCGGGATAACCGGCACACTCGCTTTCCAGGCGAGCCCCTTCAACCACTCGGGCACCTCTCCGGGAGCGGGAATCCAAAATATGAGCGCGCTCCGTGACGAATCCTAGTGCAGATCCCACAAAATCCACCCACCCCATGCGCGCCTTTTCCCTGACCATCCTACTTGCAGCCTTGTCAGGCTGTGCAACGCTGCTCCCGACGCCGCAACCTCCAGTCACACAGACCGTGGACGCTGGCCCTGACGTATTCGACTGTGCGCTCTCTACCCTGACCGAGTTGGGCTACACGGTTGCTGATGCGGAACGGGACGTATTCGTGCGTGCTGAACGCCGGACGCACGAGCGGGAACGTTTTCTGATCCTCGTTGGAGACGTGCGGGCGACCCACATCCTCACGGTTACAGACGTGGACGGTCTTCTGCGCGTCACCGCCGACCTGGAGCGCATCAGATCTGGAGACGATCACACGGTCTACAGCGAACCGTACGGGCCCGACGCCGAAACCCTGCGCGATGCTGACGCCGTGCTCGCAGCCTGTGCGGCACCAAGTGTAGCCTTGTCAGACGCCTAGGCGGTCACGCGGTCAAACTCCATCGATGTCCGAGTGCTGATCCTACAAAAACAACCTGCTTCGCATCCACCCCGACGTCCCATGTTTGCTTCTGTGACTCGACACATCGTCTTGATGCTGGCCCTGCTCGTGGCTCCGGGCCTCCTCGCGCAGGAACGCGTGGTCCAGGAACGCGTGGTCTCGATAGGGTTCGGCCAGGCGTTTCTCCCGACGGGCGACCTGGTAGCGATGACCGTGAGTCTCGCGGCCGACCACCCCGTCCGGCACGGGCTCAGCGTCGGCGTACGCGCGGAGGGGCTCTACACCGCCGACCTGTCCGAGGTCGCGCTCTTCGAGACCGGTGACTACCACGCACGGCGGCACCTCGGGCTGAGCGTCGTCGCCAAGCAGCGCCTCGTGCGCTTCGAGCGCGGCGGGCTGACGCACCACCTAGGCATCCACGCTGGCGGCGCGTTCCGCTACCACGACGATGAGCGCTTCGAGTCCTTGGTGAACGTCACCACGGAGGAAGAGGCTGCGTTCTACCTAGACGACCTCGCCCGCTTCTGGCCCGGTCGCGCTGTGCGCGTCCGCGAGGTATACGACGCCGACCTGGACCAGACGGTCACGACGTTCGCTGTGACGGGGGAATCACGAGGTATCCGGCTCGGCGCGCTCGTTGGGATCCACTATGCCGTCGAGTACGGACGCCTGCACTTCGGGCTAACCGCGGAGGTGCAGCAGTTCGAGCACGACAGCGCGTTCTCCGACCTCGACGCGCTGCTGCTGCGCCCGACGGTGGGCTACACGTTCTGATCGCTGCGCCGGCCCTAGACCGTCATGATAGTCCTAGACCGTCATGATATCGGTCTCCTTCTTGTCCACCATCGCGTCGATCTTGCCGGTGTACTGGTCGGTGGCCTTCTGGAGCCGGTCCTCGGCCTCGTAGCGCATGTCCTCGGAGAGGCTTTCGGCCTTGAACGTCTTGCCGATCTGGTCCTTGGCACCGCGCCGGACGTTGCGCACGGCGATCTTCGCTTCCTCGGCCTTCGCACGAGCCTGCTTGGTGAGGTCGCGGCGGCGCTCCTCCGTAAGCGGCGGGACCGCGATCCGGATCAGCACGCCGTCGTTGGTCGGGTTGAGCCCGAGGTTGGCCTGCATGATGCCGCGCTCGATAGCTCCGAGCATCGACTTGTCCCACGGCTGGATCACGATCAGGTCCGACTGCGGCGCATTCACCGTGGCGACCTGGTTGAGCGGCATCTGCGAGCCGTAGGCGTCCACGCGGACATCCTCCACCATCGCCGGGTTGGCGCGGCCCGCGCGGATGTGCCCGAGCTCGTGCGCGAGGTGCTCCAGCGACTTCTGCATGCCCTCGCGGGCCTCTTCAAGGATCAGTTGGAAGTGTTCGTCGATCATGACTAGGGGGAGGCGTGGGGAGGTGTGAACGTAGGAATGTCTGAAAGTATGAACGTGCTCCTCAGCGTGACGGTCTGTGTGAGCACATACGGCATCACGGAGTCACGGCTACACGGCCGCACTCGCAAACGTCGGCTCGTCGGCACCCCAGTGGACGAGCGTGCCGACGGGTTCGCCCTGGAGCGTGCGGAGCAGGTTGCCGGGCTTGGTGCCGTCGAAGACCATCAGGGGCAGGCTCGACTCCTTGGCCATCGTGATCGCGGTCATGTCCATCACGCGGAGGTTGCGGCGGAGCACCTCGTCGCCACCGATGGTGGTGAAGCGGCGCGCATCGGCGTCCTTCTCGGGATCGGCCGTGTAGACGCCATCTACCTTCGTGGCCTTCAGGATCACCTCGGCGTCGACCTCGGCGGCGCGGAGGCTCGCGGCGGTGTCCGTCGAGAAGTAGGGGTGGCCGGTGCCGGCACCGAAGAGGACCACGCGGCCCTTTTCGAGGTGACGCACGGCGCGGCGGCGGATGAACGGTTCCGCGATCGTGTCCATCTCGATGGCCGACATGAGGCGCGTGTCGAGGTGCTGCTGCTCCAGCGCGTCCTGCAGCGCCATCGCGTTGATCATCGTAGCGAGCATGCCCATGTAGTCGGCATGGGCGCGGCTGGCCATCTGCCGCCCGGCGGGCGAGACGCCCCGGAAGATGTTGCCGCCGCCGATCACGATCGCGATCTCGGCCCCGGCCTCGACGGCCTGCTTGACCTCCGCGGCGTAGTGCTCGAGGATGTCGGGGTCGATGCCGAAGGCCTTGTCGCCGAGGAGGGCTTCGCCGCTGAACTTGAGGAGGACGCGGCGATACCGAAGAGCGCTGGGGCGGAGGTCGGACATGGAAGGTCGGGCCAGTTCGAGGAGTGCGCGAGAAAGCTACGGCGCTCACCCCGCCCGGTCCGATGCTTTCGGGTGAAGTCCGGGCTAGAGCTCGACCAGCGCGGGCCTGGTGGGCTTGGCCTCACAGCAAGGGTTGCGTGGATCCTCGCGCTCAACTCAAACCGTGAGCTACGGACCTAGACCCACGCTTCGAGTTGCCTGTAGGACGTGGAGGGCAGGGAGTGGGATGTGTCGAGCATGGACTACCCCCTCCTCCCCACGCCCTACCCCACCATGAATAGGGAGCACCAGATTGAGGTCTAAGCGCAGCAAGCAAGCCCCGCCCGAGCGCGGCCTCTATCGCAGCATGTTCGTGATGCCTACGCGGATCATCGCGATGGCGATGGCGGCGAGGAACAGGCTTGCGACCTTAGCGATGGCCTTCGAGGTGCTGGGGCCGAGCGCGGCGAGCAGACGCGGGCCGAAGTGGAACGCCGTGAAGACGAGCGCCATGTTCACCACGACGGAGAGCAGCGTCGGGGCGTAGCCGTAGCTCTGCTGCGAGACGAGGATCGTCGTGATGGCCGCCGGGCCGATGATGAGCGGGATACCGAGCGGGACGACAGCCAGCGACTCCTGGTCGGGGGCCTCGCCCCCGCCATCGAGGGCTGCGTCCTCGTCATCGGGGTCGTCCTCGTGTCGGTGCCCGTTGCCCGTACGACGGCTCTGCATCTGCTCGCTGAAGACGAGGTCGGTGATCGAGAGGATGAGCAGGATCAGCCCGCCACCCACCCGGAGGTCGTTGACGGTGATGCCGAGCGTCTGGAAGATGACCTGCCCGGCGAAGAGCATCAGCACCGCGAGGATGAATGCGACCGTGAGGGCGCGCACGAGCAGCCGCCAGCGCGCACGCGGGTCCATCGTCTCCGTCAGGCCGATGTAGAGCGGCAGGATGCCAGGGATGTTGACCGCCACGAAGAGCGGCAGGAACGCGTCGAGGAAAACGCTCAGGAAGGAGAAGTCCACTTCGGGAAGAAAGAAGTTCGAAGGGGGAAGTAGGAAGTTCTGAGGCGCGATCAGGCTGGTAGGCATTGTGGACGCACAGCCGGCGAGGACGTCAGCACCAGGCTGTCAGCCAGGTGAGGAGCGGACGTCCTGTGTGCCTTCCACAAAGGACCAAAAAACCAGTGACAACGGACGTGCCCAGAGGGCGTCCACAAAAAGACGGGTGCAGCGCGTCGGCCTTACGGGGCCGGCCGGCTGCACCCGTGGAGTGGGCGCTTGTCAGCGTCGGGTCCCTTGACGCAGCGCGGCACCGTCTGTTTCGCAGAGTGTGGACGCTCTGGACGATCTCACATCGCCTTCAAACGCCCCGCGCACCGCCTTCACAGTCGACCGGGGAGCCATCATGCAGGGGGTACCCATCCTCACGCTCTCCTCGCGATGGAAGGGCACGCTGACGCGTAGCTTCGGCTTCGCCCCCGTGACCACCTTCTCCCCTGTGATGCCGCCCTGGTTGGCTGCAGTCGGTAGCGTCTTTCTCGTCAGCCTCGTCTCGTTGGTGGGGCTCTTTACGCTGTCGTGGCGCGCGGCGCGGCTGGAGCGGTTCGTGTTCCTGCTCGTCGCGCTCGCCGTGGGCGCGATGCTGGGCGGGGCGGTGCTGCACCTCATCCCGCAGGCCTACGACCAACTCGGCGACGGACGGCTTGTCGGAGGGCTCGTGCTCGTCGGGGTGCTGGCGTTCTTTGTGCTGGAGAAGTTCCTCCACTGGCACCACGACCACGGGATGTCGAGCTATGCTGCCGCCTGCGTGGCCGACGAGACCCACGCCCACGAGGTCCCGGCCCCCGTGAAGCCGTTCGCGCTGATGAACCTCGTCGGCGATGCCGCGCACAACCTGATCGACGGGATGGTGATCGCGGCAGCCTACCTCGTCTCGATCCCGGCGGGCATCGTGACGACGCTGGCGGTGCTGCTGCACGAGCTGCCGCAGGAGATCGGCGACTTCGGGGTGCTCGTCTACGGCGGGATGTCGCGGCGGCGGGCGCTGGCCTTCAACTTCGCTTCGGGCCTAGTGGGCGTCGCGGGCGCGGTCGTGGCCCTGCTCATTGGGACGCGTGTGGAGGCGTTCGGGGCCTACTTGCTGCCGATCACGGCGGGATCGTTCCTCTACATCGCCGGGAGCGACCTCATCCCCGAACTGCACCACCACAGCCACCCCGCGATCGAGTCGGTGTGGCAGTTTGCGATGATCGTGCTCGGGATCGCGCTGATGTTTCTGCCGATGCTCGCCGAGGAAGCCCTCGGGATCGGCCACGCGCACTGAGCGCGCGGCGTCACGTCAACGGAGGAGCGTCATCCGGCCCGTCACGGTGCCCTGCGCTGTGTCGAGGCGATAGAGGTAGAGCCCACTCGGGAGATCCGTCGCGTCGAAGAGCGCCTGGTGTGGCCCCGCGTCGTGGAGCCCCTCAGCAAGGAGGGCGACGCGGCGGCCGAGCGCATCGTAGACCGCGAGCGTGGCAGGGCCCGACGCGGGGAGCGTGTAGGCAATCGTCGTGCGGGGGTTGAAGGGGTTGGGATACGCGACACTCGCGAGGGCTGTCTTCGGGAGCGCCTGTGCCTGCGCCGCGAGCCGGTTACCCACGCACGCTTCGTTGTTGCTCGGATCGGGATCAGACTGGGCGCCCGCTTCCACACGAACGCAATCGTCGACGGGCGTGCCAATGCGCTGGCTCACGCTCGCACCCGGGGCCAGCGGCGGAAGGGTCAGCGTCACGGTGCCGCGCCGCCCTGCGTAGCTAGCCTCGCCCCCTGTCGAGGTATCGGGACCGTTGTTGGTGACGGTAGCCGTGGTGCCGTCGTAGCTCACCGCAAGGTCAGCGCCCTCGGCGGGCGGGGGCGGTGGAGGCGGATCGTCACCGTCACACGCCTCGTTGTTGGTCAGGTCGGGATCGGTCTGGTTGCCTACCGCAACGCGGACGCAGTCGTCTGCGGGCGAGATCCGCTGCGTGACCCGGTCACCAGGGGCGAGGGGCGGGAGCCGCAGCGAGACCGTGCCGCGCCCGCTGAGGTAGCTGGCCTCAGCCCCGGTAGCGGTCTCTGGCCCGTTGTTGATGACCGTCGCCGTGGTGCCGTCGTACGTCACCGCTAAGTCAGCGCCGTCTGCTGGTGGCGGGGGTGGGGGCGGCGGCGGAGGTGGGGGGGGAGGCGGCGGCGGGGGAGGCGGAGGATCGACACCGCCGCCCTCCGACGGCGTACCGTCGAACCGGCGCGTCGGGGTCGGGCCATAGTGAGCGAAGGCGGTCTCGGCGAAGGCGACGGCTTCGCTACGGCTCGTGGCGCTCGACGACAGGCGCGTGCGCCGGAGGCCTGCGAGCGTCCAGAAAGCCTCGTCGCGCGGGTCGGTGTCACGCACGCGCTGCTCTACGTAAACGCCGCTCGTGCCGCGGTCCGATGTGTCCCCCGTGCACTGCAAGACATCGCCGCCGTCCGCATAGTAGGTCGTGATCGCGTTGAGCCCTTCGAGGTCCGTAGACACCTGCAACGCCGTCGTGATCGAGCCTGTCGGCGCGTTGACGACCTCCCAGTGGGGCGTGTTCGCAGCGCGGCTGCCTGCACGGAATGCGTCCGGCAGCGCGTCGATGAGGAGGCCCTCGTTCTCGGCGTTGTCGTAGGTCGCTCCGGCAACCGACGAGGCGTAGTCGTACAAGTCCATCAGCGACGGGACGGGGTGGACGCGCAGGTCCGTCACGGTCACGATGTCGGTTTCGTAGAAGTAGTGCGTCCGCGTGGTAAGCGGTCCCGAGTTGAAGCCGCGCACTGCTCGGACGCCCCGTACGGGTCCGTCGATGGAGGCGACGATGGCGCCGACGGACGCCGAGGCGGTCCACTCGCTGCGGTCGCAGACCCCGGGCGCGAAGAGAATCTTGGCGCGGTCGAGGAAGTCGGGCCCGAGCGCCCCGCCGTTCTTGACATAGAGCTCGTCCTGAATCCAGCGGTCGGCGAACGCCGTGCGGTAGGCAGCCGTCTCGACCGACGAGGCCTCCGGATTCGCGCCGAGGTCCTCGCCTGCGGCGACCCCGCCGTTGAAGTCGCCGTCGCCCTCGAAGTTGTAGTCCGCCGGGTAGCTGCCCGAGGCAAGCGCGAAGCGGTAGGTTACGAGGTCTTCGCCCGCGCTCGGGTCCGCGCTGCCGCTCGCAACGTAGAGGTAGACGACACCACTACCCGCCGCGACGGCGGTCCGCGTGCTCGTCACGACGCCCGCAGGGTGCTGATTGGTGGCGGCTGGAATGCCGGCGAAGCGCGCCATGAAGACGAGTTCGTCGTCCACGTCAAACGTGGGATCGGTGTCCGGCCCGATGAGCGTGCCGGGGTCCGTGTAGTCGAGCACCTCGACGAGGCCGACGCTCTCGAAGCACGCCGGGCTGAAGCACGCTGTAAGGTCACGCCCGATGAAGGCGACCATCGCGTCGACCCACTCGCGCTCATCGACCTGCACAGGGACGGCCGTCCAACGGGCCCCGTCCCAGGCATAGCCCACGAGGGCCTCGGGAGATTCGCCGACGAGCGCGGGGAGATGCTCGCCCGTCCGGACGACTTCAGTGGCATGGAGGAGCGGCGCGGCAACGGCGACGCACAGCACGGCAACCCAACGTAGCACGAGGCTACAGGCTTGGCGGGGGCGGAGCATGGATCCTAGGGAGGGAACCTACGCGGCGCCACGGTCGGCGCGTAGGGTGTGGCGGGGGAGCGGGAGAGGTGACCGGGACGCTCGAGATGAGATGGAGGGGTAAGATGGTGTGCCCTGACCCACAGTTCCAATCGAGCACGGCTCATTTCTGGCAATTGACGTGCCAGGCTAGACCACCACCTTTGCGATCACATGTGCGTTGTATACGTAGACCTGCACTCCCTGAGTGCTGACGCGCATCTGCCTGGTGCTTGGCACACAACTTGGTCGTAACGTCTACGCCAGGGAGCCCTGGGGGCTGTTGCCGCGTAGGGGCCCGGATTCCGCCTCACCCTCCCCCCGATGACACTCACCGTTCCTGTCGATATCGTCCGCGAAGTCCGTGTCCGCGCTCGGGCGCACGATGCCCTCACGGCGCTATCGGACTTTCCAAGCCTCCTCTACCTCTTCCCCGCGACCGAGCAGGTTGAGCGGCTCGCAGGCCGCGCACTCCGCTGGACCGTCGAGAAGCTCGGGCCTCCGCCCTATGCGCAGCGCATCATCTATGCCTGCCGCTTCCACGTGGACGAAGCCGCCCGCCGCATCTGGTGGGAGCCCACCGACGACAACGTCGCCGACGACCGCATCCACGGCGAGGTGACGCTCCGCGAGGACGGCTCCGCCACGCTCGCGCGGCTCTCCGCGCAGGCGGAGATCGTCCTGGACGGCATCCCGTTCTTCGCCAAGCGGCTCGCGCCGCCCATCGTGCGCGCCGAGTTCGAGCGGCTCACGGACAAGTTTGTGCAGAACATCAAGCGCAGGCTAGAGCAGGAGCTCGCGTAGGCCGCCCTCGCACGGCAGGGGTGCCGGTAGCGTGACACCGGGCGTCGGTAGGTTGGAGGCTCCACCCAAGGGGGCCCTCACCAACCGTTCTGTTTCGATGCCCGACCTCTTCGCCGCGGCGGCCGACGAGCGCCGCCGCGCCAACGCGCCCCTCGCCGACCGCATGCGGCCTCGCACGCTTGACGCGTTCGTCGGGCAGGCCCACATCCTCGCCGAGGGCACCCTGCTGCGCCGAGCCATCGAGGCCGACCGCCTCACGTCCGTGATCTTCTTCGGGCCGCCGGGCACGGGCAAGACCACGCTCGCCCGCATCATCGCGGGAACGACGGCGCGGCACTTCGCCACGCTCAACGCGGTGCTGGCAGGCGTGCGCGACATCCGCGCGGAGATCGAGGCGGCGCAAGAGCGGCTGGCCCTCCACGGACAGCGCACGATCCTCTTCGTAGACGAGGTCCACCGGTTC
>JBCDFO010000038.1:0-20670 GCA_039177895.1 Bacteroidota bacterium | reverse complement strand
TGCCGGTTCGGAGGCGCTGCCGAGGCAATGTCACGGAAGTAGCGCTCGAACGCGAGCAGCAACTGCTCGGTCCGTCCCATTTCGAGCAACAGGAATGCCTCGTATTCGCTCACGCGGGCGTGCGCTTCCGTGGGGATCGGTCCCAGGCACGCGAAGGCCGCTGCGACGAAGGGCAGCACGGCCTCGTAGTCTGGAGGGGCCGCATCGGAAGCAGCGCGGTAGGCGGCCCGCATCGCCTCCTGTTCCGCCGTGCACGCCTCCTCCGCATGGACCGGCGCAGCAAGCCCAGCGACGAGGACGCAAACCCAGAGCGCGGAGGGGAAACGAACGGCCATGAGGGGTAGGGAGTACGATAGCCGCGCGCTGCCATGCAGACCACCACGCGGAGCAGGCGACGCGGGCGAGCAGTCTACGCAAATCGGGCGAGGGGTCCTAGTGCTCGCCATGCCCCTGCAACGGTGTGCGATCTTCGGTTTCTCTCCTCGCTACCCTCCATGCACCTTCGTCGCCTCCGTCTCGTCTCGTTCCGTGCGCATGCCGAGAGCACACTCGCCTTCGCGCCAAAGGTGAACTTGCTCACCGGGGCCAACGGCGCGGGCAAGACCAACGTGCTGGAGGCGGTCCACTACCTCTGCCTCTCGAAGAGCTTCCTCACGGGCACCGACGCCTACGCGCTCCGCCGCGACCGCCCGTTCTTCGAGGTCGAGGGTGACTTCGAGAGCGAACGGCGGCCCTCGCTCCAGGTGCGGCTCGTCTACGTCCCTGACGAGGGCAAGAAGCTCTTCATCAACCGCGCGACGCTCGACCGGCTCTCGGACGTGGTCGGGCAGCTCCCGGTGGTGGTGATCGCGCCGGACGACCATGACCTCACCGCAGGCGGCCCCGAGATACGCCGCCGCTTCCTCGACAACACGCTCAGCCAGTCGAAGCCGGTCTACCTGGACGACCTGCTGAAGTACCGCCGCGCGCTCCGGCAGCGCAACGCCCTCCTGCTCCACCTGAAGCGCAACCGGGGGGCGAGCGATGCTGGCCTCGACGCGTGGACCGAGGAGGTGGTGACGCTCGGCGCGCGGATCGTGGTGCGGCGGGCGCGCTTTCTGGAGCGCTTCGCTGGGTTTCTGGCGGAAGCGTATGCACAGCTCGGCGAGGTCGGGGAGGAGCCGACGTTCGTCTACCAGACCTTCGCCCCACTGCCCGAAGGGCCTGCCGATGGCCTTGACCGGGATGGGGTGGCGGCCCTGTTCCGCGAGCGGCTCGCCCGGCGGGCGCGGCAGGAACGCGACCGGGGTCGCACGATGCTGGGCCCCCACCGCGACGAGATCGTCTTCAAGCTCAACGGCTTCGAGGTGCGCCCGTATGCCTCGCAGGGGCAGCATCGCACGTTCGGCCTCGCGCTCAAGCTCGCCAAGTTCTTCTTCCTGAAAGACCGCCTCGACGAGACGCCGCTGCTGCTGCTCGACGACGTATTCGGCACGCTCGACGTGCGCCGCGCCCGCGTGGTGCTGGCGCTGCTGCGCTCGGACGCGGTCGGGCAAAGCCTCCTCACCGCCGCCCGCGCCGACGCCTTCGCCGACCTGATCGACTTCGACGGCGCGACGCACCGACACCTGCGTGTGGAGGGGGGGCAGGTCCTCACACTCGGTGTGGACAACGCCGCAGCGCTGCCCTCCCATGCCGCGCCGCCTGCCAACAACGACGGCGGGAACGATCGCGTGGAAACCGCACCCGCTTCGTCCTGATATTCCCTTCCCTGGCTTCTCTCGTCTGCCTGTCCACCGATGTCCGTCCTCGCTCTGCGCGCTGCGCTCTACCGTACCACGCTCGTCCTCGCCCTGCTCGCGGTCGTCGGCTGCGCGAGCTCGACCAACTTCATCACGGGGGAGTCCCAGCCGGCCGCCTACACGTGGGCTGAGGAGGTGCAGATCGGCCAGGAGGCGGACGGCCAGATCATCGCGCAGTACGGCGTCTACGACAACCCGGAGCTGAGCGCCTACGTGACGCGGCTCGGTGAGGCGGTGCTGGCGCAGAGCGCACTGCGGCAACCCCCTGCGCCGCCGGAGGTGCAAAACACGCCCTTCACCTTCCGCGTGCTCGATAGCCCTGTCGTGAACGCGTTCGCACTGCCCGGCGGCTTCGTCTACGTGACGCGCGGCCTGCTCGCCCACATGGACAACGAAGCGCAACTGGCCATGGTGCTCGGGCACGAGGTTGGCCACGTCGCGGGGCGGCACGCGTCGAGGCGAGCCGCGACCCAGCAGCGCAGCATCATCGGGCTGATTGCAGGGGCTGCTGCCGCGGAGGTACTCTTCGGCGGCGGGGCCCAGGTGCTGGACATCGGAGGGACGGGCGTCCAGCTTCTCACGCTGAGCTACGGGCGCGACGACGAGCGGGAGTCGGACCGCGCGGGCGTGGCGTACGCCGAGCGCGCGGGCTGGGACGCCGCAGAAGGGGCGTACTTCTTCACCTCGCTCAAGCGCCTCCAGGCGCAGGCCGGGGCCTCGATTCCCAACTTCCTCTCGACGCACCCGGACCCCGGCGAGCGAGAGGTCACGATCCGCCAGCTCGCCGCGGAGTACCCGACCGGCACCGTCATCAACCAGGCCGAGCTCTTCCGCATGATCGATGGCATCGTGATGGGCAACGATCCACGGCAGGGCTTCACTGAAGGCGGCGCGTTCTATCACCCCGAGCTCCGGTTCCAGTTCACCTACCCGACCAGCTGGCAGGTCGCCAACGGGGCTGCCGCCGTGCAGATTGGCGAGCCGAACGGAGCCGCGGCGATGATCTTCACCTTCGCCGAGGGCGCGACGCCGCAGGCGGCCGGGCAGGCGCTCGCGGGCCAGGAGGGCTTCACCGCCCGCGAGCAGGGGGCCGTCACCGTCAACGGGCTCAGCGCCTACCGCGTCGTTGGCACGGCGGCCTCGCAGGAGGGTAACCTGGACGTCGTCAGCTACCACATCGAGCTCGGCGGCACGGTGTACCACTTCTACGGCCTCGCCGGGTCGAACGCGTTCAGCCAGTTCTCTGGCGCGATGGAGAACGCCCTCCGCAGCTTCGCGCGCCTCACCGACAGCCGCTACCTCAACCGCGAGCCGATCCGCCTGGACATCGTGAACGCCGCCCGCACCGCGCCCTTCTCGACGCTCGCGCAAGGCCGGCCGATGCCCGACGGGATGGATATCCTGAGCCTGGCGATCCTCAACCAGGTGGACGTGAACGAGACCATCCAGGCCGGGACGCCGCTCAAACTCCCGCGCTGAGGCTCGCGGGGTGATAGCCCCGAGGCACCTACACGGGCACGCACCTGCACGGGCACGCACCTACGCGGGCACCTTGGCCCCGACCGTCGAGGCGCGTACCATCAACTCGACCGGCATCGTCTCGTGGACGACGCTCGTCTCGGAGGCACCGATCAGGTCCACGGCCATCTCGGCGGCACGGCGGCCCTTGTCGTAGACCGGCTGCCGCACGGTGGTGAGGGGCGGGATGGCGAACTGGGAACTGGGTAGGTCGTCGAAACCGACGACGGCGATCTCGTCGGGGACGCGCACGCCGAGTTCGTAGAGGGCCAGGAGCGCACCGGTAGCATGGACATCGCTAGCGCAGAAGACGGCGTCGGGCAGCGCTCCTGCATCGTGCCACGCCCGGATGGCCGCGTAGCCGCCCTCCTGCGTGTAGGGATGGTGGGCGACAAACGCCTCCGGCACTGTCAGACCGCCCTCGCGGAGCGCGCGCTCGTAGCCCGCGCGGCGGTGCTCGGTTTCCTGCAGCTCGCTTGGCCCGTGGACGAGCCCGATGACCTCGTGCCTGAGGTCCACGAGGTGCTTCGCGGCGAGGTACGCCCCGGCCTCGTTGTCCACGTCCACGCTCGCGATGTGGTCGTAGGCGGCGTCGTGCCCGATCATCACGCAGGGCCGCCCCGCCGCCGTGATCGCCTCGACCAGCAGATCGGCAGCCTCCAGGCGAATCATTACGAACGCGTCGAAGCGGTTGGACTCCACGGTGCGCTCGACCACCTCGTCGCGCGAGCTCGCATCGACCGTGGTGAGCGAGACGCTGTACCCGCGCTCGGAGGCGGCCTCAGAGACGCCGAGCAGCACGAGCGGCCAGTAGCCCGTGGCGAGCGTCGCGTCGGAGCGCCGGGGCACGAAGACGCACAGTTCGAGGCGGCGGTCGGTGACGAGGCTTCGCGCGGCCGAGTTGGGGCGGTAGTTGTACTTCTCGATGACCTCGAGCACGCGGCGGCGCGCCTCGTCGCTCACGTTGGGCTTGTTGTTGAGCACGCGCGACACGACCGAGCGCGACACGAACGCGAGCCGGGCGACATCGTTGATGGTGAGGCGTTTCATAGGAGGCAGAGGTGGCGGGGAAGCTCTGGCAACGGTCACATAGGGATAACACACCAAGCGCGGCGAGGCAAGCCGGATCGTGGCAACCGACGCAGGCGGTAGCCACATCGGCGAACGCGCCGCTCAGTGCTTAGACCCGTGCCAAGTATCAGGCTTCAAGTAGCAAGTAAAGCCAATTACAGATTGAACTTGTGCTCTCCTTGATACTTGTCACTTGACACAGTGCTCAGAAGCTGTTTGGTAAGGGAGGATCGAGGCGAAAGCGAGCGAGACGACCGCCATCCAGGCGCGCGAAGCAGGCGATGCGCCCGCATCGGCGATGCAGCGCAACGCCGAGGGCGGTCTGTCGCAGCCGCTTGCAGCCCATCAGTACGCTTGCCAAACAGCTTCCCAGAGGTCATACGGCCCACCCGGCGCGGTGGCGCTCGGCGACGGCGATGGCACCGAGGAGCGGGGCGTCGTGGCCCAGCCGGGCCGACTCAATGCGGGGTGCGAAGGGGACGGCCGCCTGCACGTGGGTCTGCACCCGGTCACGGAGCACGGCCTCGTGCGCGGCGATGCTGCCGCCGAGCACGAGGACCTCCGGGTTGAGCACACAGCTGACCGCCGCCGCCGCAAGCGCCACCCCATCGATGGCTTCCCGAACGAGCCGCGCGGCCTGAGGTTGCTCGGCACGGGCTGCTTCGTAGACATCCACCGCGGTCGTCCGGAGGGGCGCGGTGCTGCTCCCTGGCGCGCCGTTGTCCGACGTATGCGTTGATGCGGCTCCGTTGCCCATCACCCCGTTGCCATGCCCCAGGTGGGCTGCGTGCCACCGTCGCGCCAGGCCAGCACCGCCCGCGATCTCTTCGAGGGTCTGCGCCGGGTCGTCGAGGGCAGTCCAGTTGGGGCGCAGGAAGCCGAGCTCGCCCGCCGCATGGCCGACGCCGTGCAGCACGCGGCCCTCGACGATGATGCCGCATGCGATGCCCGTGCTCACGGTGAGGTAGACGAGCGAGTGCGGGGGCGTAGCCTCGCCGAAGCGGTATTCCGCCATCGCGCCCGCGTTGACATCGTTTTCGAGCGCGACCGGGAGCCCCGTCTCCGCCGTGAGCCGTGCCCGGAGCGGCACCTCCTTCCACCCCAGGTTGACGGCGAGGTGGACGACGCCCGTGGCCGCGTCGAGGATGCCCGGGCAGACGCAGCCGAGCCCCGCGATGCGCCCGGCTGGGACGCCGATCTGCCGCGCGCACCGCACCGCCATCTCCGCGATGAGCGACACGACGGCCTCGCTGCTTTCGGGGGTATGGGCTTCCACCCGCGCTAGGATCTGGGTGGGCTGCTCGACCGCGACGAGGGCGCAGCGCAGGTTGGTCCCGCCGATGTCTACGCCGACCAGGAAGTCGCCGGACGAGGCCGCTGTCGTGCTGGCGTGGGTCGTGCTGGCATGGCCTGCGGGAGGGAGAGACGCGGAAGCGGGCTGCACGGAAGCGAGGGGCCTGATGAGCAGGAACACCGATGCGGCGCACACGGACGCCGACGGGTCCAACCTACCACATCGCGTTCGAACAAACCCAGGCGATATGGTCCGGCGTAGGTTGATGCCTCCGCCGTAGACGCGTCTTCCCCACTCTCATGCTCGAAAACTGCTTCGACGCCGCGCACTCCGACGCCGAGTGGCAGACGTTCCTCGCCACCGAGGCGTTCGGGCAGTTCGTGGTCAGCGCGGACTGCCCACTGGTCGTGCCGACGCACTACGCTCACGTGCCTGGGGCTACAGGCTGAGGTACCGCTGCTACCCCAGAAAGCCATGACCGGGTCTTGGTCGCCCATGCCGTGAGCACTGACCACGATGCTGGGCCGGTACCATTCCACGCTAATCTTGCACCAGCTTCAGGGAGCGCTACCCCAAAGCGGACTCCATCCAGCGTAACGGATTCGTGCTGCCTGAACGGTGGAAGGGCGATACTATTCAACTCCCGGAGCGTAGCATCAAGCCGAGCCAATTCTAACGGACGGTCACGTACCTCGATGCTCGGTCCCGAACGGACCCCTTCGCGCAGCCCCTTGATTGGATCGGAAAATCGCTCGAGATCCCCGAGTTGATCCCAGGTAACCTGACGCATCGACGCTTCATCCTTGCGCATATACACGGCTCATGACCGGCGCAAGTTAAACGACGAATACTCCCAGACCAGCAACACCCAGCGCCACCGTCTCCGTGACTGCGCGCCCGGGATGATGCTAGGATCGCTGAGGTACTCCTCTGCCACCTCACGGAGGCGAGCGATTTCGGTGCTGTAGACTTCAGAAGGAGACATGCGAAACGCTCACGCGAAAAACGCTTAGCAGAGGACGCGGACTCAAAAACTACTCGACCGTAGCCCAGATGCTCGAAAACCGCTTCGACGCGGCTCACTCCGAGGCTGAATGGCAGGCGTTCCTGGCGACGGAGTCGTTCGGGCAGCTTGTGGTCAGCGCGGACTTCCCGCTGGTCGTGCCGACGCACTACGTCTACGATCCCGACCGACCGGAGGGCACACATGGTGTGATCGAGTTTCACCTCCATCGCGGCAATCCCGTCTTCGGTGCGCTCGCGCAGGACGACCGGGCCGTCTTTGCCGTGCTCGCGGCCGATGCCTACATCCCCACCGACTGGAACCGCGACGAGGGCGCAGATCCGGCGTGGTCGGCCCCGACGAGCTACTTCGCCGCCGTGCAAGCCCTCGGCCGCGCCACCGTCATCGACGACGAGGCGGGGAAGGCGGCCGTGCTCAATCGGCAGTTCGCCCGGCTGCAGCCCGAGGGTGGGCACCACGCTGTCGAACCCGGGGCGAACCTATTCGGGAAGATGCTGAAGGGCATCCGCGCCGTGCGGCTCACCGTAGACGACGTGCGGGTCAAGATCAAGGTCGGCGGCAACCGGACCCGCAGCGTGCAGACGCGCATCGCCACCCACCTCGCCGAGCGCGCGGAGGGCCGTGACCTCGACGCTCACGCGCACCTCGTCCGACGCAGCGGACTGGACAACGCGTGAGCTACGTTGTCGCCGTTGTGTCCGCCTCCAAGTGCGCCGTACCCCACGCCCGCATCGCTTCCACGACGGGGAGGAGGCTGCGGCCTTTCTCGGTGAGCGAGTACTCCACGCGCGGCGGCACCTCGGCGAAGACCTCGCGGTGGATCACGCCGTCGGCTTCGAGTTCGCGGAGTTGCTTGGCGAGCATCTGCTTGCTGATCCCGTCGATGGCGCGGCGCATGCGACCGAAGCGGTCCACGCCGTTGGCGAGCAGGTAGAGGATCACCGGTTTCCACTTCCCACCGACCACGCGGAGGCAATAGGTCACGGGGCACGACGGCAAAATCGAGGCTTCGGTGGGGGGCAACATCGTGCTCATCGCGCTGGATCGCCAAAGGTCACAAAAAAGCGACTAGGTCGGCCAAAACCTCCTAGTTGATGCCATCAAACTACCGCCCCAGTTTGGATGCACAACCACCCCCGTCGCTTTTCTCTCGATCAGACGCTGCATCGCGCCATGACCCACGACAATCCCCGCACCCTCGACGCCCTCAAAGACGCCATTCTCGGCACCTGGGTCAGCCTCGCCGTGGAGCTCCGTCCCACCGAGGACCGCACCGGCTCCGGGCAGATCGAGCCGACCTACCTCACGCGCGTCTTCACCTACGACCCCGACGACACCTTCACCGGCTTCATCCGGATGTTCGCCGACCACTACGGCACCCTGCCGCTCTTCGAGTTCGAGTTCAAAGGCCACCTCGTCTGGCACGGCGCACACCCCATCGCCGAGGGCGCGTTCAGCGTCGACTACGTGCTCGACACCGGGTTTGGCGTAACGCCGCTCAACGACCAGGCCGCCGCCATGCTCAACGCCATGCCTGCCGAGGGCGTTGCCCCGTTTGAGGCGGGCGTGCAACAGGACATCCTGCAGAAGCCGTTTCCACTCTTCAACATGGTCGCCGGGCAGATCGTCACCGACTACGACCTCCTCTACCTGCGCGACGGGATGCTCTTCTTCGGGGCGAAACACGTAGACGGGACACCGTTCGACAAGCCGGAGCGACGCCCGCACCAACTGCAAGTCCCGCTTGTCCGCGCCTGAGCAGAAGTGCTGCCGTGATTCTGTCCGGCCGTATTCCCGTAATGGAGCACGGCAGCACGGAATTACGGCACAACAGGTGCACCCGCCTTCTTGTACACCACGCCGCCCTTCATCACGAAGTCCATGGCCGTTTCGAGCACCGTGATGTCGGCGAGGGGGTCGCGGGGCACGGCTACGACGTCCGCGAAGTAGCCCGGTTGGAGCGCGCCTAGGTTGGCTTCCTGGTCGATCAGATCGGCCGCGGCGACGGTGGCACTGCGGATCGTCTCCATCGGCGGCATCCCGGCCTCGACCATGTAGGCGAACTCGCGCGCGTTGCGGCCGTGGCGGAAGACGCCTGCGTCCGTGCCGAAGGCGATGGGCACGCCGCGCTCGTAGGCGTTGGCGAACGTCGCCTGGATCATCGGGCCAATGCGGAGCGCCTTCTCGGCAACCATCGGGACGTAGTAGCCTGCGATGCTCGCGGAGTCGGCGACGCTGCGCCCGGCGGTAATCGTCGGGACGTAGTAGGTACCGCGCTCGATCATGAGGTCCATCGTGGCCGTGCTCATCATCGTCCCGTGCTCGATGGAGCCGACGCCCGCCTCGACGGCCCGGCGCATGCCCTCGTCGCCGTGGGCGTGGGCGGTGACTTTGATCCCAGCGTCGCTCGCGGTCTGGACGATGGCTTCGATCTCCTCGGTGCGGAACTGCGGGCCGGAGCCGTCGCGGGCGAGCGAGAGCACGCCGCCCGTGGCCGTGATCTTGATGAGGTCGGCCCCGCGTTTGATCGCAAGGCGTGTCGCCTGGATCGCGCTGTCGACGCCGCCCACGACGCCCTGGTCCTCGGTGGGGATGCCGAGGAGGTCTTCGCGCCCGCCGTTGGTCGGGTCGGCGTGCCCGCCCATGATGGCGAGCGACTGCCCCGCGACAAACATGCGCGGCCCGACGACCACGCCGCCGTTGATCGCGTTGCGCAGCGCGATGGTGACGCCCTCGCGGCCGCCGACGTTGCGGACGGTCGTGAAGCCCGCGAGCAGCGTCGTGCGGGCGTAGGACGTCGCCCGGAGCGCCTGCTCGGGAGGCGGCACGGTATAGCGGTCGATGTACCCGTTCTTCCGGCTCTCGCTGCCAAGGTGCGTGTGCATGTCCATCAGCCCAGGCAGGCAGTGCGCCTCGCGCAGATCGACCACCGCGTCGCCTTCGCGTGGTTCGACAAAGCCTTCGGTGACTGCCGCGATGCGGTCGCCCTCGACGATGAGCGTGTGCGGCCCGAGCGGCTCCATCGAGGTGGCCGGGTCGAGGACGGTGCCGCAGTGGAGGAGCGTGCGCTGCGCCTGTGCGGGCAGAGCGAGGAGAACGAGCAGGAGAAGCGGAGAAAGGCAGCGCATGACCGGGCGGAGCGAGGTGAGAACGGACGCGCGAAGCTACGTGCGCCCCGCCACTTCGATTCCGCGCGTCCTCTGGTAGCATCTTCTCCCACCAACCCGCGCCAACCCATGGGCTTCTTCTCGTCCCTCAAGAAAAACCTCACCGGCAGTTGGGCCGACGTCGAGGTCACCGCCGCCGACGCCGAGCGCGGCGGGGCCCTCACGGCCACCGTGACCGTGCGCGTGCGCGACGACGCCATCGACGTGAACAAGATCACCGTCAAGCTCCAGTGCCAGGAGCAGATCCACATTCCCAACTACCGCGGCGGCGGTACGAGCACCGGCAGCGCTGGCACGGCGACCACGCGCGACCGCCTCGACGTGCGCAAGACCGAGACGCTCCACACCGACGAGCAGACGCTCGCGGGCGCGCAGCAGCTCAGCGCCAACTCCAGCCACGACTTCGAGGCGACGTTCCGCCTCCCCGACCACCTCCCGCCGACGCTCGAAGGACGGCACGCAGCGTTCGCGTGGCGACTTTACGCGAGCGTGGACATGAAGGGCAACGACCCCGACAGCGGCTGGCAGGAGGTCACGGTGCGGTAGGGGTTGTTGGCCGGTGGCGGTTGGCTGGCTGCGGTCGGCTCGCTGCCCTGCGGAATCGCGGCGAAGCTGGAACGCTCGCGCCGCCGCACGGGTGGGAGGCACGCTATGTCCGACGCCTTCGATTCCATGCCCAACGACGCCCCCGAGCCGTTTCTCGGCGGCGCGCCCCGCGCGATGGCGCTCATCGCTTCGCTGCGGACAGCGGCCGTGGTGCGGGAGGCCATCGCTGACCGTCTTGCTGGACGCGACCCCTCCGAGCAGGAAGCAGCCCGGACCGCCCGCGCCGACCTGGCGGCACTCGCTCACGACCTCGCCGATGACGTGAAGCGGCTGCGCGTCCGCCTTGCCACCCTCGCGGCAGACGATGACCTGGACGCCCGCGCTGCGCTCGTGCAGGCGTTCGAGGACCGGCTGCTGATGAACCGCCTCGGGCGCGAGCTGCACGTCGTCCACCAGAAGCTGCTGAGCCTCTACGCCCCCTCAACAGAAGAAGGCGTGCCTGAGGCGATGGTCGAGCTAGCCCGTCAGGTGCAGGCCGACGCCGCCCGCCTCGCCGGGGAGGAGGCGACCATGTTCGCCCAGGATCTCGGCCCGTTCACCGCGGCGCTCGCGGATCTACTCGACGACCTCAGGGACGCGCTCGCACCGGTTGCCTGAACCTGGGCGCTCCGGAGGTCCCAGACGGAGCAAAATCGAACCTCAGAGCGCGTTCCGCGTACGATTTCACGGTTGCTGACAGCCGCACGTCACCCCTGCGGGGCGCTGCTGTCGGTACCTTTCTCGATGGACGGTGAGGCCCGTATCCGGCTCCCTTCCTCCCGCCGACTTCCACGCTCACACGCTTCAGCATGGCGCAGAACACGCCCGACCTCCAGACGCCGTCCACGGCCGCTACCGAGAACGGCACCACCAACGGTGCCCCTCCTGCCTCCAACGGCAGCTACGGCGCGGACAACATCCAGATTCTCGAAGGGCTCGAAGCCGTCCGCAAGCGCCCCGCCATGTACATCGGCGACGTGGGCACGCGCGGCCTCCACCACCTCGTCTACGAGGTCGTCGACAACTCCATCGACGAGGCGCTCGCGGGCTACTGCGACCACATCGACGTGGTAATCCACGCCGACAACTCGATCTCGGTCACGGACAACGGACGCGGCATCCCCGTCGGCATCCACCCGAAGATGGGGCTCCCCGCCGTCGAAGTCGTGATGACCGTGCTCCACGCGGGCGGCAAGTTCGACAAGGACACCTACAAGGTCTCCGGCGGCCTCCACGGCGTCGGCGTGAGCTGCGTGAACGCGCTCTCGGACCTGCTCACCGTCGAGGTGACGCGCGAGGGCTTCGTGTGGACGCAGTCCTACCGCGCAGGCATCCCGACCGGCCCGCTCGAGAAAGTGCGCCCGATGACCGAGGGCGAGGGGACCGGCACGAAGGTGCACTTCCACCCGGACGCCACCATCTTCCAGACGACGGAGTACCGCTTCGACACGCTCGCCGACCGCATGCGTGAGTTGTCGTTCCTGAACAAGGGCCTCACCATCGTCATCACCGATGAGCGCGAGGACGACCCCGAGCTCGCGAGCGAGACCTACCACTCCGAGGGCGGCCTCGTCGAGTTCGTCGGCTACCTCGACGAGACGCGCACGCCGATCCAGGAGACCGTCATCGAGATCGAGGGCGAGTCCAACGACGTGCCCGTGGAGGTGGCGATGCGCTACAACGCGAGCTACACCGAGAACGTCCTCTCGTTCGTCAACAACATCAACACGCACGAGGGCGGGACGCACATCTCGGGCTTCCGCCGCGCGCTCACCCGCACGCTGAAAGGCTACGCGGACAAGCAGAACCTCCTCAAGAACCAGAAGGTCGAGCTCTCCGGCGACGACTTCCGCGAGGGCATCACGGCCGTGATCTCGGTCAAGGTCGCAGAGCCGCAGTTCGAAGGGCAGACCAAGACCAAGCTCGGCAACTCGGAGGTGCAGGGCGCGGTCGAGAGCCTCGTCGGGCAGAAGCTCCAGGAGTGGCTCGACGACCACCCGAAGGAGGCGAAGACGATCATCCAGAAGGTGGCGCTCTCGGCCCAGGCCCGCATCGCAGCGCGCCGGGCACGCGAGCTCGTCCAGCGCAAGAGCGCCTTCTCGGGCGGCGGCCTCCCCGGCAAGCTCGCCGACTGCGCCTCGAAGGACGCCTCGATCTCGGAGCTCTACCTCGTGGAGGGCGACTCCGCCGGCGGCTCGGCCAAACAGGCCCGCGACCGCCACTTCCAGGCCATCCTCCCCCTGCGCGGCAAGATCCTCAACGTCGAGAAGGCGCGCATCGACAAGATCCTCGACAACGAGGAGATCAAGAACATGGTCACCGCCCTCGGCACCGGCCTCGCGACGGGCGTGGACGGCCAGGAGTTCGACCTGGAGAAGCTACGCTACCACAAGATCATCGTGATGACGGACGCGGACGTGGACGGCGCGCACATCCGCACGCTGCTCCTGACGTTCCTCTACCGCTACCTCCGCCCGCTCGTGGAGGCCGGCTACGTCTACATCGCGCTGCCGCCGCTCTACCGCGCCAAGAAGGGCAAGGAGGAGAAGTACTGCTGGACCGACGACGAACTCCGCACCGCCATCGAGGAGCTCGGCGGGACGCGCGGCGTCTCGGTGCAGCGCTACAAGGGCCTCGGCGAGATGAACCCGGACCAGCTCTGGAATACGACGATGGACCCGGAATTCCGGATGCTCCAGCGCGTCGCCATCGAGGACGCGGCCACCGCCGACCGCACATTCTCGACGCTGATGGGCGACGCCGTCGAGCCCCGCCGCAAGTTCATCGAGCGCAACGCGAAGTACGCGACTATTGACACCTAGTCAAGGCGACACCTAGCGGTGTCGGTGTGGACGTGTGAGGGTATGAACGTATGGACGATGTGACGACCAAAGCACCACCGAGGCCGCTGCCGACCTACGACGCGCCGATGACGTGGGCGGACGTGCTCGCCCACCCGGCGCTCCAGGACCTCCCGTTCAAGATCGAGCTCAACGAGCGCGGCCAGATTCTCATGAGCCCGACCTCCAACCGTCACAGCCGCGTTCAGCGTCGTGTGATGCGGCTTCTCGAAGATCGCCTCGGCGGCGAGGCGCTGCCTGAGTGCAACGTCGATACGACCGATGGCGTGAAGGTCGCCGACATCGGCTGGGCCGAGGCCGCGTTCTTCGATGCCCGCGACCACGAAGACGCCTACTCCGTTGCGCCACCGATCTGCGTAGAAGTGGAGTCGCCCTCGAACACCGAGGCGGAGATGCAGGAGAAGGTGGCGCTCTATCTCGCCAAAGGTGCGCAGGAGGTGTGGCTCTGCGACCTCAACGGCTGTGTCCGCTTCTTCGGACCGGAGGGGCAACGCGAGCGATCCGAGGTCGCGCCGGACTTCCCCGCGCAGTTGGCTGGCTGAGCAACGTCGCCCGCGTATCGGTGTCTGGGAGCCACCTGCTCACCAGCCCCAGGGTTCGCGATGCGTCTGCTCGGCCTCTGTCTTTTCCTGTACGTCTGCGCGCTCCCGACACTAAAGAACGTCGCGCTGTGGCTCACCTACGAGCACGGCCGCGAGGCACTCGAACGGGTGGCTGGAGAGCCTGGAGCATTGGCTGGGGTTTGGGAGGGTGCGTTCGACTTCATCCCGTGCGGCACGGATTCGCACGGAGTATACCGGCTCACTATCGGTGACGACGAGCAAGCAGGCGTGCTCTCGATCCGGTGGCCCCGTCGCCACTTCGGCGTAGTCGGCTATGGGTATAGCTGGGCATCACTCATGCCCTACGATCACGAGAGTGGCTTCACGGAAACCTACCCTGTCCAGGTCGAGGAATCGACTCTCGTCGTGAAGGGCGGAGAATTCGGGCCCGAGTTCATTGCGTTCCAACGGTGGGGCGACCGGCTGCGCGTACGCTATGTTGCGGAGCGCGGTACCCTTCCAACCACATGGGGCTTCGGCTTCCGGCACCGCCCGCATTGGTACCACCTTTTCGACTGGTGGGGGCGTCCCGACTACGCACAACTATGATGACATCCACCGACACGCTCGCCGACACCCTCGCGCAGATGCGCAGCGCGCTCGCCAACTGGGTCACGCTCACAGACGGCCAGTTTACCACGCTCGCGGACGTCTTTGAGGAACGACGCGCGGCGAAGGGTGACCGGCTGCTACTGCCTGGCGACACGCGACACGAGATCCTCTTCGTGACGGACGGGCTGCTGCGGTTCTACTACGGCGGCGAGGACGGCACGGAGTCGAACAAAGCGTTCGTCGCCGAGGACACGTTTGCAGGCGCACTCGCCTCGGCGCGGCTCGATCTGCCCGTGCTCTACGGTATCGAGGCGCTGGAGCCGACGACCTACCTCGCCGCCGACTGTGCTGCGTTCACGGCGCTCTACGACGTGGACCCGGTATTCGACCGGCTGGGTCGGCGCTTCGCGGAGCTGTTGCTCGTCCGCAAGGAGCGGCGCACACGGAGCTTTCTCCAGCAGGATGCTCGCGCTCGCTACGACGCCTTTCGCGTGGCGCACCCGGACTTGCTCCAGCGCGTGCCGCAGTACCACATCGCGTCGTACCTCGGCGTCTCCGAGGTACACCTCTCACGGCTCAGACATCATGCCGGGAACGGTTCTTAGCAAAGGTTAAGGCGACGAAAGCGCGCAGGTGGCTAGGTTGAGCGTGTTCGGTCCCGTTCACGCAATCCTGCCTCCGATGCCCACGTCCCTCTCCCCCGACACCGCACGTATCGCCTTCCTCGGCCTCGGCGCGATGGGCAGCCGCATGGCCGCCCGGCTCGTCGACAATGGCTGGCACGTCACCGTCTGGAACCGCAGTGCCGAGCGCACGACCTCACTTGCGGAGTTAGGCGCGACCGTAGCACCGACGCCACGCGAGGCCGCAGCCGACGCCGATCTCGTGATCGGCATGGTCACTGACGACGACGCCTCACGCGCGCTGTGGCTCGCCGACGAGACAGGGGCTGCCCACGGACTACGGACCGGTACCATCGCGCTCACATCGAGCACGCTCACGCCTGCCTGGACCCGCGATCTCAGCACGACGCTGGCCGAACGTGGGGCGCACTTCCTCGACGCCCCCGTCGTCGGGACGCGCCCGCACGCGGAGAACGGGATCCTGACCTTCCTCGTCGGCGGTGAGGGCGAGGCGCTCGACCGCATTCGCCCGGTGCTGGACGTACTCGGAAGCGGCGTGCATCACCTCGGACCGGTGGGCGCAGGGATGGCGATGAAGCTCGCCGTCAACATGCTCTTCGCCGCACAGGTCGCCACGCTCGCCGACACGATCCAGCTCTTCGAGGCGAACGACCTGAACGTGACCGAGGCCCTTGACGCGCTCGGTGCGCTACCCGTCACCAGCCCGATCATGGAGCGCATGCGCCCGCTGCTGTTGCGCGACGCCTTTCCGCCCAACTTCCCCATCGCGCTCGTCGAGAAAGACCTCCGCTACTTCGTCGAAGCTGCCGGAGGCGACGTTGCTACCACTGAGGCCATCCGTTCCGTCTACGCTGCCGCCATCGCGCAGGGCTTCGGCGACGACGACATCTCGGGCATTGGGCAGGCGCGGTGAACGAGCCGAGGAAACGGCGTGACGGGGAGCCGGTGAAAGAAGAGCCTGGGGAAACGATAGGGCACCGCATAGCTTTAAGGACGGCTGCGTTTGCTCCTTGTCTCTCCGATTCGCCCATTCCTCGTCTCCCCGAAGATGCAGCCTGACGTCTCCGTCGTCGTCCCGGTCTACAACGAGGCCGAGAGCCTGCCCGAGCTCGCCACGCAGATCCGCGCGGCGCTGGAGGACGCGCGCCTCAGCTTCGAGGTGTGGCTCATCGACGATGGCTCGACGGACGACTCGTGGGACGTGATCGAGTCGCTGCACGAGCTGGACGCGCGGTTCGCGGGGGTGCGCTTCCGCAAGAACAACGGCAAGAGCGCCGCGCTGGCCGTCGGCTTCGAGCGGGCCGCCGGGCGCTACGTCTGCACGCTCGACGCCGACCTCCAGGACGACCCAGCCGAATTACCGGAGATGATCGGGCGGCTGGAGGCGGGCGCGGACCTCGTCTCCGGGTGGAAGAAGCGGCGCCACGACCCGATCACGAAGACCATCCCGAGCCGCTTCTTCAACCGCATCACGCGGCTCATCAGCGGCATCAAGCTGCACGACTTCAACTGCGGGCTGAAGGCCTACCGCGCCGAGGTCGTGAAGGCGGTCCGCGTCTACGGCGAGCTCCACCGCTACATCCCGCTCCTGGCCAAATGGGAGGGCTACACGCGCATCGAGGAGCAGGTAGTGGCGCACCGCAAGCGGAAGTACGGCCGCACCAAATTTGGGCTAGAGCGCTTCGTGCGCGGCTTCCTCGACCTGATGACGGTCGCGTTCCTGACGCGCTTCATGCGCCGCCCCATGCACTTCTTCGGCGGCCTCGGCACGCTGGCGTTCATGGGCGGCTTTCTGATCAGCCTCTACCTCACCGTCCTCAAGCTCGACGGCCACGCACTCACGGGGCGCCCGCTGCTGCTGCTCGGCGTGATGCTGATCCTGCTCGGCGCGCAGCTCTTCCTCGCAGGTCTCCTCGGCGAGATGATGATTCGCCCGCGCATGGAGCGCACCGACAGCTACGACGTGCGTGAGGCGTTGGAGCCGTCGCGGTACGTCAACGCGTAACCTCATCAGCTGATCATCGCCGTGTTGTAGCGCGAGCCGAGGCCGTCCTGCGCGGTGGCGACCACCTTGAAGGCATCGCGGAGGTGCGTGCGTTCGAGGCGAGAGAGTTCGCGCGGGTCGATGCGGTTGTCGGGAACGTCGGCGGCGCGGAGTTGGCGGCCTTGGTGCCGCAGCCGCGTCATGGCCACGTAGTCGAACGCGTCGTCCAGGCTGGCGGCGTCCTTGGGATTGATCGCTCCCGCCTCCGTGGCCTCCGCGAAGCGGGCGTGGGTGTTGGCCACCAGCACGCCTGAGGCCAGCGCATGCACGCGGGCAATGTCCACCAGCGGGGCCAAGCCGCGCGTCTTGATGTCGAACGTGTTGGTGTGCTCGCCCGAGCGGTCCACGACGAATTTGCGGAAAAAGCCGAGCGGGGGCTCGAACTGGAGCGCATCGACGGCCAACGTGGCGAGGAAGATCTGGTTGGCCTGGACCTGATCGCGGATGTGGGTGCGCAGCGCGCGGGTGAGCGTCTCGTCCCCGTGGACGTGGCGGAGGTCGAAGAAGATCGTCGTGTGCATGACGGCCTTCGGGTCGGGCCGCTCGATCCAGGCCGTGAACGTGCGCTGCCACGCAGCGAGCGGCTGGCACCAGCGCGGGTTCGTGGCCATCACGTCGCCAGGGCAGTAGACGAAGCCTGCCTCGTTCAGCCCGTCGGAGACGAAACGCGCGAGGGCCTCGAAGTAGGGGGCGTGCGCCTCGGCGTCGTGGGCATCGGCGAGGAGGAGCGCATTGTCCTGGTCGGAGTGGGCGTTGAGCTCCTGGCGGGCCTGCGAGCCGAGCGCGAGCCAGGCGTAGGGCACAGGCGGGGGCCCGAGCCGCTCCTCCGCGAGCGTGAGCAGCCGCTCGGTAAGCGTGTCCGCAACCGCCGTCGCCACGGTCCCGATGTCGCGCGGGCGCGCGTCGGCCTCGATGAGCCGGAGCAGCAGGTCGGGCAGCCGCTCGGTAACGCGGGCCAGCCCCTCGGTCGTCGTCTGCTTGGCGAGGTCGCCCACGATGAAGACGGGCGAGGTCGCCTGGAGGCGCATCAGGTCGGTGACGGTGATCATACCCGCCAGCGCGCCGCCGTCGAGGACCGGCAGGTGGTGGATGTTGCGACCGGTCATGCGCAGCAGCGCCTCGAAGGCGAGCGCGTCGGCCCCGATCACAGCCGGGCTGGGGGTCATGACGCCGCGCACAGGCCCATCGGGGTCGCGACCCTCAGCGAGGACGCGGGCGCGCAGGTCGCGGTCGGTGAGGATACCGAAGAGCCGCCCCGGCCCGCCGGGTTCGCCCTCCGCCTTCTCCACGACGAGGATCGACGAGACGCGCTGTTCGGCCATCGCCTGCGCGGCGGTGCGGATGGAGGCATCCAGCGGGATGGTGACCGGCGGCCGCTTGAGGAGGCTCCGCACGGGCGTGACGAGTTCGGCCGCCTGGGTGCGCTGGGCGAGCGCCGCGTGGAGGCGGTCGGCTTGCGCCTCGTCGTAGAACGCGGCGAAGTCGGGGTGCGCCTCGCGGAGCGCGTGGAAGGTGGCGGCCTCCAGCTGATAGAGGAGCGTGTCTTCGAGAGCGACGGCGTTCGCCCCCACCGTGCCGTCACCGAGGAGCGAGGGGTAGCCAAAGGCATCGCCCTCGCCGCAGCGCGCAACGAGCCCGCCCTGAGGGCCGGTGAGCTCGACCGCCCCCTTGCGCACAAGGTGGAGGTGCGCGTTGGTCTGCCCCACGCTCAGGATGGGCTGCTGGCGACGGATGTAGCGCACATCGATCGCACGGACGGCACGCAGGAGGTCGGCCTCGGGCAGCGTATCGAACGGGTCGTGGGCCGCGAGAAAGTCGCGGAGGTGGGCGAGTTCGGGCGTCATCGGCGGGACCGCTGGGGCGGCAGCACGGTGGGATCGGCAGCATGAATCGTCAATGGCGGCAAGGTAGACGGTGGGACGCCGCCGCGGACGGCTTCGCGGACGGTTGCAAGTTTTCCCCACACCTCATCGCGGCTAGTTCGCGGCCAGGCATCGCTCTTGGAGGAAATACGTGTCCGGAACCGACGGGCAGGTGAGCCTTATCGCCAGAGAATTGCGCCCTATACGGGTGCTTCGCCTTCCCCTCCGTGCCCCCTCCAACGCCGCGTTCCAACGCCGACTCCCATGCGCCTCGCTCTGCTGCTCTCCGCCCTCACCATCTCCGCCCTGCCCGCTTCCGCTCAGACGCTGCTCGGGACATGGCAGGAGCCAAACATCGGCGTTACCGTTGCCTTCCACAGCGATGGCTCGTACACGGCGCAGGGCGCGCAGGCCACGGGCGGCACCTACCAGGTCGAGGGGACCATCATCACGCTCTACGAGCAGACGGGCAACGTCTGGCAGTACCAGGTCACCGGCATCAACGACACGCAGTTCGCGGCCGTCGACGCGCAGGGCAATGGCTACCAGTTCCAGCGCGTCGCAGCGGCCAGCCCGGGCCCGGCAGGTGCGGGCGGAACGGCGCTCGCCCAGAAGAACGGCCTCGCCCTCACCGAAGGGGATGTCGAGTTGGCCGTGCAGCTGCTCAACTTCATGATCGGCCAGCCCGTCACGGCGCGGGAGCGGGCGGAGGTGCAGCAGTTCGCGCTCAGCGAGTTCGACAAGGACCCACAAGCCTATCTCGCCGACGTGGCCGACCTGCGCGGCGCGATGACGCAGATCCTCAGCCTCAGCGACCCGGTCGCGGTCGGCGGAATGCGGCAAGCGCTCGTGGGCGCGTTCCACAACCTGGCCGAGGGGATGGACGAGACGCCGCTCTTCGTGACGATCCTGCGCCGGCATGTCCAGGTCGTGGGCCAGGACGCGGCCAATAACCTGACGCTGACCTCCTGGGACGTAGCGGGGATGGTGAACCTCACCGCGCTCACCGCCGAGGCCAACGGCGCAGCGATGTCCGAGCAGGCGAAGGCTGAGTACCGTGCCTACCTCATTGAGGCGTTCCCGGCGATGCCGCTCGAGGAGAAGCAGCAGCTTGCGGCGGCGGGCATCACGTGGGACCTCGTTGCGGCCAACCTCGCGGCGTTCTCCGCGCAGCAGCAGCAGGCGCTCCAGGCGCAGATGCAGCAGCAGGCGCAGGCCGCCTACGGCGCGCAGCCGATCCCGGACTGGTCGAGTCAGCTGCAGGGACAGGACGTGGATCCTGCGACGTGGGCGCAGCTGAGCCAGATGTCCCAGGGCATGCACGCGTCGATGATGAATGGCATTGAGGCCATGGGGGGCTCGTCGGACTACTGGGAGGTCCGGGAGATCGACCCTGCGACGGGCCTGCCGCGCTACTAGTCCTGTGGCGCGGGCGTCCGTCAACCGGCGCGTCAGTCGTCGAGCCGGGGCTTCCGGCGTCGTGCTTTCTTGTCGGAGCGGCGGCGCTTCGCTTCCAGGCGGCGGCGGCGCGAGGCCGCGGTAGGCTTCGTGGCGACGCGCTTCTTCGTGGGGGCCGCAGCCTTGGCGAGCCGCTGTCGGAGCCGCGCGAGGGCCTGCTGCTTGTTGGTGTGCTGACTGCGCGACCGCCGCTCGGTCACGACCGTA
>JBCDFO010000037.1:0-20671 GCA_039177895.1 Bacteroidota bacterium | reverse complement strand
CTCGGCAGGCGCATCGCCCTCCTGGGTCTTGACGTTCTGCATCACGCGCTGACGGAGCTGGGCCAGCCGCTTCTGGAGGTCGGCGCGTAGGATGAGCGCCTCGGCGAGTTTCATGGGTTCGTGGGATTTGAGCGTTGATTGGGGTTCATCGAGACGAGGACATGTTGCGTATCGCGTGTTGCGTGTCGGAAGAAACCCAATACGCAACACGAAACACGCAACACATGCTGTGACGCCGAACGCACCCGACTTGCCGAGTCGTTCGGCGTCACAGCCCTCAGTCTTCGGCCTTGCCGCCGCGCGCCATGAGCACGAGACGGGGCTTGAACGTGGCGATGGGCTCTACGAGGTCGGTCTGGAGCGCTAGCACCTCGCCGATGTCCTTGTAGGCCTGCGGGGCCTCGTCCATGCCGCCGTCGAGCAGTTCGACGCCGCGCTCGCGGAGCCACGCGTCGCGGTCACGCTTCGGGATGGAGCGCTTGGCGGCGGTGCGACTCATCGTGCGGCCCGCGCCGTGGCTCGCGCTGTGGAGCGCGTCCTCGGAGCCGAGGCCGCGCACGAGGTACGAGTTGTGCCCCTGCGAGCCTGGGATGATGCCGAGGACGCCGTCGTGCGCAGGCGTCGCCCCCTTGCGGTGGACGACCACCTCGCGCCCCTGCCACGCCTCCTTCCACGCGAAGTTGTGGTGGTTCTCGACGGTGGCAGCCGGCTTGAGCTTGAGCCGCTTCGCGAGCGAGCGGTGGATCGTGTGGTGGCACGCCGAGGCAAAGCGCCCCGCAAGGTTCATGCTCAGCCAGTACTCCTGCCCCGCCTCGGAGTCGAGGTCGAGGTAGGCGAGGTGGCGGAGCTTGTCCGGGAGCGTCGTCGTCTGCTGGGCGAGCTTCGAGTAGCGGTTGGCGATCTGCGCACCGACGCCCCGCGAGCCGCTGTGCGACATGATCGCCAGGTGCGTCCCAGCGTCGATTCCGAGCGCCTTGGCACCTCGGTCGTCGACCCGCAGGAGGCCGACATCCACGAAGTGGTTGCCGCTGCCCGACGTGCCGAGCTGCGCATAGGCCTTGCCCTGAAGCGACTTCAGCAGCCGCGTCGCGTCCCAATCGGGATCGTCGAGGACCTCGTGGTCGCGGCGCTGGTGCTTGCCGAAGCTCGCCCCGATGCCGAAGCGCGTCTCCTCACGGAGCACCTTGCGCAGCTTGTCGGTGCGGTTGGCGTTCGTGAGGTACTGCGTCGCGTGGCCCGGGTAGATCGACATCATCATGCGGCACGCGATGTCGACGCCGACCATGTAGGGCGCCACCGCGTTATCGAGCGCGACCACGCCGCCGATTGGGATGCCGTAGCCCACGTGCGCGTCGGGCATGAGCGCCCCAGCGACGGCGACCGGCAGCCGCATCGCGTTTTCGAGCTGGTGGATCGCCTGCGGGTCGATGATCTCGCGGCCCCAAACGGGCGCGTCGAGCGGCGTCTGGCGCACCTCGACAGGGCGCGGCTCGGCAGCTTTAGCCGCTTCGAGCATGAGTGCCTTCGCGAGTGTCGCGAGCACGCTCGTCGCCTCGACAGCCTGCGGTGCCGCCTTGACGGTCGCCAGCGCGTCGAGGATACCGGCGTCATCCAGGCCGGTGTCGGCCATCATACGCGCCGCCTTGAGCGCCTCGCCGAGGGCAGGCCCGGCCGTCCAGCCGTGATCGAGTAGCGTAGTTCCGGTAATCATGGGTCTAGCATTTGTGTCATGCTGAACTTGATTCAGCATCTCAGCAGAGCCCGAAGCAATTGAGCCGGTAGAGACCCCGGATCAAGTCCGGGATGACATCGAAAGAAAGAAAACGACGCCGCGCAAGTGTGGAGCGCGTTGACTACATATCTGTCGCTCTACCGGACTGAGCTACACGCGCACGAAGCGCACGTGGGCGGAGTTGAACCGCCGACCTACAGATTCCTCTGAGTATGTAAGCGTCCCCGGTTGGGGCGCGGCGTCGTGTTGGAGTTCGTTGGTGAAAGGGAAACGTCGCTGCGCGAGTCGAAGGCGCGATGCATCTGCTTCTGCTCTACCGCTGAGCTACAGGACCTGGGTTGGACACGCTGTCCTGACCGGATTCGAACCGGCGAATTGAAGGGTGTGTGTATGCGGCTACGGTGAGGGCGCAGCGCCGTGTTGGAGCTTGTTTGGTTTGGTTAGCGATTGCGGAGCGTCCGGCGGTAATCGCTGAAGCGCGCCTTGGCGATGGTCGCGCGGTCGCGGCTGCGGAGGACGAGGCCTTCCGGCTGCCCTGCGGCGTCCGCTTCGAGCTTGGCGAGCGTCGTCGGAATCCGGTCCCGCAGGAAGTCGGCCATCTCGGCGAGGTCTGTCGGCACGGCGCTTCCGTCGAGGCTCCCGACGCGCGGTGTCAGCGCGACGCCGAGACGCTGCGCATGCGTGTTGAGCGCGTCCTCGTCTGCGAACGCCTGGCCTCCGTTCTCTCGCCATGCGGAGATCATGGCAGCCGGCTGCGTCAAGCGCGCCTGCGCGTCGTCAATCTCAGCCACGTCGAAGAGGCGGAAGCCGAAGACACTGCGGTCGCGGGTGTACTGCTTGCTCGCGCCGGTGACCTTGCCGCCGTACACCTCGCCGTAGAACACGACAGCGGTGTCGTCGGGAATTGTCACCTGCTCGCAGATTCGCTCAGCGACGGCGCGCACAGCGTCCACGATGCCCAGCGCGGGGTTGTGGATCAGATCGCCGCGCGCGTGGAGCCACTCGCCACGGCTGCCGATCAGGTACGTCCTGCCCGGCAGCGCCGCGATGCGCGTGTTCGTCCCGTCGATCTTCTCCGTGAGCACGACCGGCCCGGCGAACGAAGTCAGCACTGGTAGGAGCTTCCCGTTCTTCGGATCGAGCGCGTGGTACGTCGGAATCGACGGGTACTTGGTCAGGGTGTTGAGGCGGTCGAGATCAAGCGCCCGAAGATCGAGAGTCATGGGTCTGGACGGGAAGAATGCCCCGCCTCCCTGCCGTGTGAGCAGGCAGGCGGGGCGTGTGATTGAGTTCAGCTAGGCCGCCTGCGCGAGGTCGTCCCGCTGCGGCAGCGGGAGCGCGAGGATCCCCAGCAGGAGGTCCAGGCGCGACGGGCGCGCGAGGATCGGTACGAGGTTCGGCAGCGCGTAGTAGTCGCCGCGGAACGTCACCGTCTCGACGGGCACCTGGGTCGCCTTGAGCTGGCGCTCGAGGTAGTCCGAGGCCCGCCCGACGCGGACGATCACGACCTCCGGCGTCACGCCGAGCTCCTGCCCGTAGGCCTGGAGCGTCGGCACGAAGTACGGCGCGGTGTTCTCACCCTCGTCGGTGACGATCACGACCTGCTCGACGCGCGCGCGGCGACGACGGAGCAGTTCGAGCCCGACCCCGATCGACGTGGAGCCGCCCGCGCGGAGGTCCGCGAAGGCCCGCTCCCAGTCGTCCAGCGACGGTGCCTCGACCGCCTTGCGACGGAGGAAGCCCTGACGCGGCACGACCTCATGCGGGACGGTGTCGAACGCGACGACGTGGAGTGCCGCCTCGGTCACGCGCGAGATGAGCGCCGCGAGCCGCTTGCCGACCTCGATCGCCTGCGTCATGGACGCCGACGTGTCGACGAGCAGCGCCGTCGGACGACGGATCGTGCCGAGGGCCGCGACCTGTGCGTCGGTGACGTCGGCCAGGACCTCCGCCGTCTCTCGCGAGACGCCCGCTGCCTCAGCCGCGACCTTCGCCTTGTAGGCCGACACGCGCCCGTCGGTCTTGGCGTCGGCGAGCTTCTGCTCGATGAGCGCCTGGACCGCGTCGTCGTCGAACGCGCCGCGCGCCTTCAGCCCCTTCAGGTGGTTGATCACCTCCTGCGGTGACATCTGCGCGACGAGCGCGCGGAGCACCTCAGGTGTGAGCTTTGCGAGCGCCCCGACGGCGACCGGGTACGGGATGCGATGCTGGGCTACTAGCCGCGCCTGCTCGTCACCCGAACCGGCGTTCGCCAGCGCCTTCACCTGGAAGGCGACGGAGTCGGCAGGCGGGTCGTTCTTGAACAGGATGCGGTCGGCGCGCTCCGACGGGCGGATGTGGAGGCTCGCGTAGAGCGTCTTCATCGCGGTGCGCTGGCGCAGGGCCGCGCGGTCGAAGCGGGCGTCCGAGGCCTCGCGGTGACGGAGGTAGCGCACGACGGCGGTGCGAGCCGAGCGTGGCACCTTGCCGCGGTGACGCTTCATGAAGTCCACGACGCGCGCCACCTGGTAGGGCGGCAGATCCTGGACCAGCATGAAGCCCGCCTCGCGGTGGTCGGCGCGGCCGCTGGTGAGCAGCATCGCGGTGAACACCTCCTTGTGGTCGCGGACCTGACCCTCGCGGTGATACCACACGGCGAGGTGGCCGTAGAAGACCGGGTCGCGGTCGAGGAGGTAGGCGTGGCGGTCGGCGACGAGGCCGAGCTGGCGGTGCGGCGTGGTCAGGAGGGCGTTGAGCAGCTCCAGACGCAGGTCACGCTCCGCGTTCGACATCGTGGACGAGCCCATCGGAGAAGTCAGGACGGTCATGGATCTGAAGGGAATTGCAACATCGCCGCGTGTTCTTGAGCTTGACGATGTGCGTAATGAAAAAAGCGCGTTTGCGGCGCTATCAACTCTCCCCCTAGACAGGGGGGAGCTGGAGGGGGTAGATCTATCGAGCAGCGAGTACATCTTGCCGGATAGCTCGACCACCCCCTACCCCTCCTGTCCAGGAGGGGAGCTTGTTTATAGCCTTTGCTCAGCCTGATTAGTCGAGGAAGGCGACGGTGCCGGTCTGGCCTTCGGCGGCCATGGCGACCTCGTGCCAGAAGTGGAGACGCAGCGTGGCATGGTCGGCGTGGCGCACCGTGCCCCGAGCGAAGACGCGCGGGTTGCGGCGCATCACCTGCCAGGTGAGCTTGCGCAGCGCCGGCGACTTCAGGAGACGGCGCCGGTATTGTGCCTCGGTGAGGCCGTTCGGGAAGCGGGCGTTCCAGTAGACGGGTTGCCCGCCCGTGCGGACGATCTCTTCGACGAGGTGCGGCTTGCCCCCGCTGCGGCGCAACGGCTCGTGGCGATGGATCACCGCGTCTTCGAGACAAAGCCCAGGACGCGGGAGGAAGAACCACTCGCCCTGGCGGATGAAGGCGCGGTTGCGGCGGCGATAGCGGCGCTTTGGCTTGATGGCCTGGCGATGCACCGCCCATGCGACCTCGGGAGGACGGAGTGCGTCCATCGCCTCGCGGATCGTGGTCACGTTGGTGCGCGGCGTCTCTGCGACGAACCAGTGGCGCTCGTCGTGGCCGCAGAGATACTTGTGCTTTTCGATTTGGTGGTTGTAGTGACGGATGGCTACGTGCAGCAGCAGGTGCCGCTGGGCCGCATCGGCGTTCACGACCTGGACGTCGAGGCGGTCGAGGTGATCGGGATCGGCGCGGAAGACGAAGGGCTCGCCAGGAGCACGTTCGTCCACGTCGAGGGAGAACCACGGCGCGTCGTCGCGGCGGAACCACGGACGGCGCTCGGGCGCGTCGGCGCGGAAGGCCGCCCCGATGCGCGCGAAGTGGCGCTCCAGGAGTTCGAGGTTGGGCATGGTTGGATCGGGTAAAGGGAGTAGGTCAGACGTCACCAGAAGGCGTCGTCAGGCGGTGCATTGCACACGTGGAGCATGGCAGCATGGGATTGGAGTGATGAGGGGCAACGACTGGATGATCTTGGGCGGAGGGAGTGGGACTCGAACCCACGCTGCCTGGCGGCAGACGGTGTAGCAGACCGCTCCGGCGAACCGTCATCCGGCTCCCCTCCGGCGTTGGTGTTTCAGTGATTCGGTGTGGCAGTATTTCAGTGGGTGGTGTGGACAGCCGAGGAGTCGAACCTCGAAGGCACAAGGCACCTGTTTTACAGACAGGCCCGGATACCATTACCGGTCTAGCTGTCCAGTTTTGGGTGTGTTGGTTGATGCGGAGCGTGAGGGAGTCGAACCCCCAAGGCCTTGCGGCTCAGCGGTTTTCGAGACCACCTCCGTCGCCCATCGGATTGACGCTCCGGGTTGTGAGTGTTGCGGTGTTGCAGTGCGGCGGTGCCACCGTGTTCTGCAGAGAACCCACGGCCGCACTGGCGAACGGCAACACTAGACTGGTCGCGGCTCCCGGAATCGCACCGGGGCCTCCCGCTGATGAGGCGGGCGTCCTGCTGCTAGACGAAGCCGCAATAGTGTTGATGGCTGGCCCAGCAGGATTCGAACCTGCACCCTGCGACTTAACAGGCCGCCGCTCTACCATTGAGCTATGGACCATCGGGTTGGCTGCCCCAGCAGGACTCGAACCTGCACCCCGCGGTTTAAGAGACCGCTGCTCTACCAATTGAGCTATGGATCAAGGGACTGAAGTTGTTGGATGGCCCGACAGCCCTGTCTATTTGTGTGAGGGCGAACCTGTATCTCCGGAGTCAAAGTCCGACGTTGCTGCCGATTGAACTACGGGCCAGCGCCTGGCACGCCTGGCAGGAGTTGAACCCGCGCTGCCGGTTTTGGAGACCAGCAGGATGCCCCGCATCGCAAGCGTTCTTTTGCTGAGGTGAACAGTCGAAGCCCGGTGGTGGAACTGCGATTTGCGGCGCACTTGCTTCACAATGGACTCTCAGCTGGTGGTGGCCGACGGGAGTTGAACCCGCTCCGGCAGGGACACAATCTGCCATGCTACCCATACACCACGGCCACAGAGACGATGGTGGGAGTTGAACCCACATCCCCTGATTGGAAGTCAGGCATGCTGCCGTTGCACCACATCGTCTGGTGAGCCTCGACGGCTCAGACGGGTCGGCGAGATTCGAACTCGCAGCCTCCTGGTTCGTAGCCAGGCGCTCCTCCACTTGAGCTTCGACCCGTGGATTCCGCTTCGCTGCATGTGGATTGGTTTGTGCCGGACCGAGAGGAATCGAACCTCTTACGCGCTGAGCTTCAGCCAGCCGCTCTACCGGTGAGCTACGGTCCGGGATGGGCGCCATGGGGCACCCGCTGACCAGGCGCCCGGCCACGGCGGGGAGACCTCCCCACCCGCCGCTGGTGGCCGGGCGCGTGCGCCGTGTCCCCCATGGCACGGCGCGCTGACGGCGACCCTCGCAGGTCGGCATCGTGGTCTGAAGCGCAGGACTTGAACCTGCAACCCCCGGCTCCCAAAGCCGGTGCTCTATCCACTTGAGCTAGCTCCAGAGGGCGTCAGCATGGGGCTGACGTTGGTACACCGGGAGGGAGTCGAACCCCCACTGACGTGGTTCTGAGCCACGGGCCTCTTCCAGTTGGGCTACCGGTGCTTGGTGGCACGCACGAGGTGCCTGTGTTCAGGTGTAATAGTCGCGAGCGTGGACCGCGCAAGTCTGGACGGCTTTGCGTCGAGGCCATCCGTTTGGACGAGCCTCTCGGCGTCGGCTATTGAGGGGTCCGACTTGCAGCGCTGTTCTCGGCAGCGCCCCCATCGTTGGTGAGAGTGTGTACGCCGTCCGCGTGTGGGCGCGGTACTGCTCGCAGAGCTTCCCGAAGAAAGCAGTATCCCTGGCGAGGTTCGAACTCGCAATCTCCACGTTGAGAGCGTGGCGGCTTGCCATTCGCCTACAGGGACATTCTGTGTCGTATCCCCGGTAGGAATCGAACCTACTATCTCCACGATGTAAGCGTGGCAGCTAGCCATTTGCCTTCAGGGATTTACCTTGCACTCCAGAGTTATCTGAGTTGCAAAGTTTATAGCACGAAGCAGTCATCAGCGCGCAAGTCGTTGGAGCGGCGGCTCCACGGACGAGCCGTGAGGCCACACACTTGGTGCATTACCAATTATGCTACGGGCCCATGTGAGGGCCCGGCAGGACTTGAACCTGCAATCCCCCTTTGGAAGGACGTATGTACGCTCGAACCGTTGGGGCGCGCTGGGGCTGCAAGGGACGTCCGCGCAAGTCGGGCACGCTGAGGGTACGTGGGAATCGAACCCACAACCTCACGCTTATCAGGCGTGCGCTCTAACCAATTGAGCTAGTGTGTATGCGTGCTACGTGGGGGCGCGAACGAGCGGTCCAGACCAGATTCGAACTGGCAACCATCCGGCAGACAACCGGGTGCTCTGGCCGTTGAGCTACTAGACCGTTGCTTCCCGCGAGACGGGCGTCTCCAGAGAAGCGGTACGGCACCGCGCAAGTCCGCCGAGCGGCCTGCCGAGGCAGGCGTAGGGAGTCGAACCCTTCCACGCCGGTTGTGGCATGGCATGACCAAGTATGTACGCTCGGAGCATGGGGGCGCGGGGCCGCACGTTGTTGGGACGGACATGCGCCTTACGGGGCGCACGCCTGTCGTTCGTGCAGCGAAGCGATCAATCTATCAATGAACAAATATGTGCATTAATTTGCACAAATGTACCTAGATCGTCCGTTTGAGACGAGCGAGGGTACAGGCTACCCGTAGTATCTCCTGATCGTCGCGATGGCAATCGGGACACGACACGGAAGGTGCCGGGCAGGGCGAGGCGAGTGGGGCTGCTCTGGATAAACGCGGCGGCTCGGAAGCACCGTGTGCGGAGCTAGCAGGCGCTATCGTCGGGCATAGGTCGTGGGGTGGGCGGACGGTCACATGGGAAGCTGGGAGGGAACGCGCTGCGGGCAAGATGTAGCCAAACGCTCGAAATGAGGCGGTTGTGCATAAAAAAACCCACCTGAGCGCGGAGCCGAGGCGGGTGGGCGTGGAGGCACAACGTACCTACGGACACAGCCCACCTCGGGGATAGCGTGCATCCACCCCACTCGGCATCGGGAACGCATTGCCCTGAAAAAGGACGGGCGCGCTGCCTTCCAACCACGCCTGGGGCGTGCCGGAGCCGAGTCGGCAGATGCTATGGATGTTGCGTGACAGCACGGGAGCGTTTCGATTAGTCAGGCGCACAGGGCGCGTGGCATCAGGACTTCTAGTATAGGGAACCTCCGGGACCGTGTCAACACCGACGTCAACAAATATGACTCTTTATTTGTATCACCCTCCGTTCAGCCGTCTCGGGGCTGCCCGTCCGCACGTGTCATTCCGAGCAGTGCGACGTAGATTCGGGCGGAAGCCAGGGGTGCCGCCCGCGTTCGCGCAGCGGCTGAGAGAGTCCCTCTGCACCTGATCCGGTTCGTACCGGCGTAGGGAGGCTTCGCGGTCCACGCTTGCCCCGGTTGAGGGACGGCGCTGGCACACCGGCTTCCGCTCGCCCGACCCACGGACTCACGCCCGGAAGCCGCCATGGAACTCCAGCCTCCCACGACACTCCCGACTTCTGCCGCCGAGAAGCGTGCCGCAACCGACGCCACGCACGCACGCCTCGATCAGCTCTCCGACGAGGTGCGCCGCCCCCTCCCCGGCTCGCGCAAGATCTACGTCGAGGGCTCGCGCCCCGACCTCCACGTGCCGATGCGGCTCATCGCGCAGAGCCCGACGCCTGCGAGCTTCGGTGTGGAGGACAACCCGCCGATCCCGGTCTACGACACCTCGGGCCCCTACACGGACCCGGATGTCGCCATCGACCTCCGGCGTGGCCTGCCGAGTGTGCGTGGCGCGTGGATCGCAGAGCGCGGCGACACCGAGCTGCTCGACGGCCCCTCCTCGGCGTTCGGGCGCGAACGGCTCGACGACCCAAAGACGGCGCATCTCCGCTTCGAGCACATGCATCGCCCGCGGCGCGCGATGAGCGGGCGCACCGTGACGCAGCTGCACTACGCGCGCCGAGGCGAGGTGACGCCCGAGATGGAATTCATCGCCATTCGGGAGAACCAGAAGTTGGACGCGCTGCGCGAGACCCACCCGGCGCTCTTCCAGCAGCACCCCGGCCAGCCGTGGGGCGCGCAGATCCCCGACGTCATCACGCCCGAGTTCGTCCGCGACGAGGTGGCGCGGGGCCGTGCGATCATCCCGGCGAACATCAACCACCCGGAGCTGGAGCCGATGGTGATCGGCCGCAACTTCCTCGTCAAGATCAACGCCAACATGGGCAACTCGGCGGTCACGTCGAGCATCGCCGAGGAGGTCGAGAAGCTCGTCTGGGCGATCCGCTGGGGGGCCGACACGGTGATGGACCTCTCGACGGGCAAGCACATCCACGAGACGCGCGAGTGGATGCTCCGCAACAGCCCCGTCCCCATCGGCACGGTGCCAGTTTACCAGGCGCTCGAAAAGGTGGGCGGCGTGCCCGAGGACCTCACCTGGGAGCTGTTCCGCGACACGCTTGTCGAGCAAGCCGAGCAGGGCGTCGACTACTTCACGATCCACGCGGGCGTGCTGCTGCGCTTCGTCCCGCTCACGGCGCGGCGGCGCACCGGCATCGTCTCACGCGGCGGCTCGATCATGGCGAAGTGGTGCCTGGCGCACCATAAAGAGAACTTCCTCTACACGCACTGGGACGAGATCTGCGAGATCATGGCGGCCTATGACGTGAGCTTCTCGATTGGCGACGGCCTGCGTCCGGGCTCCATCGAAGATGCCAACGACGACGCGCAGTTCGCCGAACTCTACGTCCAGGGCGAGCTCACGAAGAAGGCCTGGGCGCATGACGTGCAGGTGATGAACGAGGGCCCAGGCCACGTCCCGATGCACCTCATCCGGGAAAACATGACCAAGCAACTCGACTGGTGCGGCGAGGCCCCGTTCTACACGCTCGGGCCCCTCACGACCGATATCGCGCCGGGCTACGACCACATCACGTCCGGCATCGGCGCGGCGATGATCGGGTGGTACGGTTGCGCCATGCTCTGCTACGTCACGCCGAAGGAGCACCTCGGTCTCCCCAACCGCGACGACGTGCGCGAGGGCGTCATCACCTACAAGATCGCCGCCCACGCCGCCGACCTCGCCAAGGGCCACCCCGGCGCGCAGGCCCGCGACAACGCGCTCTCGAAGGCCCGCTTCGAGTTCCGCTGGGAGGACCAGTTCAACCTCGGCCTCGACCCTGAGAAGGCGCGCAGCTACCACGACGAGACGCTCCCGAAGGACTCCGCCAAGGTGGCCCACTTCTGCTCGATGTGCGGGCCGAAGTTCTGCTCGATGAAGATCACGCAGGACGTGCGCGACTACGCAGCCGAGCACGGCGTGGAGGTGGAGGCCGCCATCCCTGAGGGCATGCGCCAGAAGTCCGAGGAGTTCGCGGCAGCGGGCGGGGAGCTGTATCAGAAGGCATAGCGTTCGCTGCGGAGCCACAGCATGCGCTACGCTTCTACTTTACTGCCAAGCGTTTTGGCATCTCCACGACGAAGAAAGGAATTTATGCTCTGCTTTTCTCGAGCACAAACTATACTAGCCACAACTTTAACAAGGCGACGGCTCGCACCAAGCCTAAAGCGACATACATATCAGAAGCCCTCCAGCATACTATTTATCTTTTTAATTTCTCCATATATGTCTACCTCCCTCTTCTCTAGAACTATATCTATGGACGGTCTCTTTTGATTTTCGCTAGCCCCATATCTATCTATATCAAATCTCACATATGGACTCAAGTCGCCGTTTTGAACTTTATATATATCGTTTCTACTATATACATATCCTATCAATATTGTTGATATACTATCAATTATCATAAGGTTTTTGTTACTAAGTAGCCCTTTCTTATTCCAGTAGTATATATAATCAATTGTGTCCTTTATAGTCCTGAAAACAACTTCATTATCAGATTTTGCCATATCATCTTCAATATTTTTGTAGACTTTGTTAACAATAACTCCTCTTCTACGGTAACTCCCACCTCCGATATCAACCAGACCCTTTATACATCTATATGAATTTGATTCATTCATATCTATAAACCTATCATAACTCTTCTCTTTCTCAATTTTCTTGTATTCACCATATCTCTTATTCGACCTCATACTCCACCCTATTCCCCACAGATACCTTCTATTATACATTAAATTTATTCCAATCATTCTAGATATGTGAGCATCTATTGATATAAAACGACTCAAATCTTTTGATAATTTATTATTTTTTACTTCATACTGCTCTTCCGATTCTCTAATTCTGTCACTTAATTCTTGATCCAACTTTATCGTTGCATATTCAATCATCTTAATATTTTCGTCAAGTCTACTATGAATATCACTTTTCTCTTTCACGAACTTATCTTCAAACCTACTTGAATATACAGACTCTGCCTCCGTCTTAATCTTACTATCGACTATAATATAAGGCAACAAAGTAATTACAGTGAGATTAAAGGCAAATGCAGCTAACAGTATTGTAGCTATCGGTATCAATTCTGGCAATGGCCTAGATATTATTTCATTTTCATTTATTATTTGCCATAAAATATGTATCGCAAAACTTGCTACTACAGAAATAGATATTGTAGCAAAATAATGATACCATACATTGCGTGACACTAAGAAACCATTCCTTAAATTACTTAGTCTTTTGCCTATCTTACCTCGCTTCTTAATTATCTTCCCAGATCTTCCAACTATCATACCTCTCCACCTAACTATTCTACTCTGCCTTGACTGACCATACCCTTTCCCTCTCCATTCGCTCTCGTGGTGGCGGCGAGTAGTCGCTGACTGGGAGCTAATACCATCAACCACGTCGAGCATAGAACCCTCTAATTCGGACATAGAGCTACCTGAGTTTTCAAGCATAGTACTGTACTGGTATGGAAGGTTAGACCTTGACTCAAGCCTACGAACCTATCGTAGCTTAAGGCAAGACGCAAGCTGCATCCATGTCTCTGAGGTAGCAAGCACGCGGGACGTGCGCGACTACGCCGCCGAGCACGGCGTGGAGGTCGAGGCAGCTATCCCCGAGAGCATGCGCCATAAGTCCGAAGAGTTTGCAGCCGCGAGCGGAGCGCTGTACCCAAAGGCATGATCGGTCTTGCTGCAGAGCGCCTAACCGGTATTGCCCCCAAGGACGTGTTCCACGGTACAGACAGCAAATCGAGTAGAGCGAGGGGGCCTTACGTGGCATCCGCGTGTACACACAATATCATCGTTGGATTCTCGCCTCTGTGCCATGACAACCACCCGCCCCGACGAAGTTCGCTTCTACCTCGACGACACCTGGCGTGCCCTTGAAGGCCGCCCCGCGCCAGACAGCTGGCAGAAGCGGCGCTCCGTCCGCCTAGCCTACGGGGGCCTAGGCTCGCTGCTGCTCGTACTCAGCGTCTACGAATTCGTGACCGACGGCTGGCACACCGAGTTGTTCGTCTACGTCAACGTCATCCTCGGGGTCGCCTTCTTGCTCACAGCGTTCAACGTGCGCGCCGGACAATGGCTCTTCGGGCGCTCGCCACTGCGGCCATTCCTGGCAATCCGCCCTGACGGCGTGACCTTGCAACACGAGCGTAAGGAGCACCAGCTCGCGTGGAGCGACCTCGTGGCCATCGAGCAGCAGCCGACGTCGCTCGTGCTCGTCACGGCGGAGGGACTGCGACTGCCGATCGCGTTCAGCGAGCTCAGTTATGAGCGCGTTCAAGAGGTCAAGGACACGTTGCTCGACGCGGCGCGCGACGCAGGCGTCCCAGTGCGGTGAGCGACGAACGCACTCTGCGAGCAAAGCCCCGCCTACGCACAGCCACTGCCGCGGATGTGCCCGCGCTCGCCGCGCTCTATCGCGACGCCGCACGGGCGTGCGGGCCGTCTGCGTACACGCCCGCGCAGGTCGCCGCCTGGGCCTCGATGGCCGACGAACCCCGCTTTCGCGCCTTCGTCCTAGGCCCGGAGACGGTGGTCTTGGAGGACGACACCGGTCTGGTAGGCTTTGCTGGGTGGCGCCCCGACGGGCACGTGGCCTCCCTGTATGTGCGGCCCGACCGGATGCGTCAGGGTCATGGGCAGCGGCTCCTCGCTGAAGTCATCGCTCGTGCGCGGCGAGCGAGGCTGCACCGACTGCACACCGAGGCCAGCGCGTTCAGCCGTCCTGTCTTCGAACGCGCCGGGTTTGTCCTCGTGGGCACCGAGGTCGTCGAGCGGGGCGGGGTGACGTTCCAGCGCCCCTGCTTGGCGCTCGATCTCGCCTAGCCTGCCCAGCCTCTGCCGCGAGGAGAGCGCCGCTAGACGTCGAGATCGACGAGGCGTTCACGCACGGCCTTCGCGACCGCTGCGATGCCCGAGTGCACGTGCAGCTTCTCGTAGATGTGTTGCACGTGCGTGTTCACCGTGTGGCGGCTTACAAACAACCGCGTGGCGATCTCTTTTTGCGAGTAGCCCTGCACCATTTCCGAAAGCACCTCCCGCTCCCGCTCCGTAAGCCCGTAATCCGCTGGCGTCCGTCGGTCTTGGAAGAAGGCCGCTACCTTCCTAGCCACGGGCGCTGGCATAAGCATCCCACCCTCGTACGCCTGTTTCACCCCTGCGATGATCTGGTCGACGTTGGCGTTCTTGACGAGGTAGCCTGAAGCGCCTGCCCCGAGCGCGTTGTAGATGGTGTCCGCGTCGTCGCGGATGGTCAGCATCACGATGCGCGTGGCTGGCAGACGCGTCTTCAGCGCTCCTACCCCCTCGATGCCGTCCATGCCCGGGAGGTTCACGTCGAGCAGCATGACCTCCGGCGCTGTTCTCGCCCCCACGTCCAGCCAGGCGAGCGCCGCCTCCACACTTCCGAATGCCTGCGTTGCTTCGAGGCCATCGGTGTGATCCAAGAGCAGACGAAGGGTCTCGCGGTAGTCTTCCTCGTCTTCTACGAGCCAGACGCGGATCGGTGTAGACAGGGCCATGCTCGTGGAGGACGTGAGGAAGGGACGCTCGAATGGAGGCGACCCCGTGGCTGTTCGTGCACGAACGATACGATTTGAGCGCGCGCTCCCCCATCCCGCGTTCGCGCGAGATCGTCCCGTCTGCTCTCTTCCCAGCGGTCAGCTGGTGTGTGCCCCTCTCCCACACGAATGCCCCCCTCAAACTTGAAGTAACGACCTTCTTCTAGCCCATAGGTAACTGGAGCGAAATGGTCGTTCCGCCCCCCACCGTGCTATCGATGTCGAGCGTACCTCGGAGTGCTTCGGCGCGTGTCTGCATGGTCGTGAGCCCTCGGCCGCGCTGCGCCGTTGCGAGTTCGAAGCCCTCCCCGTCATCCACAATGCTCAGGTGGAACCGACCCGACACATACCGCACGACGACCTCGACATACTCGGGGTCCCCATGGCGGACCGCATTATGGAGTGCCTCCCTGAACAGCAGATAGAGATGCCTTCGCGCCTCCATCCCGAGCGCTACGGGCGGCAGCGCATCGGGGCAGCGGAACGCGTAGCGCCGCCCACGCAGCATCGACTCGGTGCATTGCTCGAGCCGGGCCACGAGCGCAGGCAGGCTGTCGTGCCCTGCGTCCACGATCCATATGGCATCGCGCAGGTCGTCCACGACGCCCCGGGCCGTCTGTGCCAGGTCTGCGAGGTGAGCGCGCTCGGCATCAGGAAGCCCCTGGCTGCGCCCGACGAGATCGAGCCGGAGCGCTACGGTGGAGACCTTGCTGCCGATGGCGTCGTGGAGGTCGTCGGCGATGCGCTGCCGTGCCTGCTCGACACGCAACAGTTGGCGGATGCGGTATTGGTAGGCCACCACCACCACGCCAAGTACGAACACAGCAACGGCTGCCCAGAACCACGGCGTGCGCCACGCCGGAGGCCGTATCACGAGGGGAAGGCGCACGGCGTCGGTACTCCAGACGCCGTCGCGGTTGGTGCCTCGCACGTGGAGGACGTGGCTCCCATAAGGCACGACCGGATAGCGCACCTCGGCTCTGGTCCCGAGCTCGCGCCAGCCCGGCTCGGCCCCTTCCAGCCAGACTGCGTAGCGGTTCTTCTCCGGCTGCCTGAGGTCAAGCGCCGCAAACTCTAGCGCGATGTCGCGCTGGGTTGGATCGAGCTGTACGGAGGCGTAGCCCTCTGAGGTCATGCGGAGCGGACGCGGCTCGCCATCCACGTAGAGGCCAGTCAGAACCACTCGCGGCGGCGTCTCGTCTACGGCGATGCTATCAGGGTCGAAGAGATCGAACCCGTTGGCTCCGCCCAGGAGGACCGCGCCGCTCTCGGTAAGCTGATGGGCGTAGTAATGGAAGATGTCACCCTGCAGGCCGTCCTCCTGCGAGAACGTGGTGAGCAGTCCCGAGGTAGGGTCGAAGCGCGTCAGACCGTTGCTGGAGCTGATCCAGAGTCGGTCCCGATGATCGACTACGATCCCAGCCACGTCTGTATGTGCCAGCCCCTCTGCGGGTGTGTACAGCGTACAATCCTGGGCGTCTGGATCGAAGCGCGCCAATCCTGCGTCTCCCGTTCCCAGCCAGAGCGTCCCATCCGAGGTACTAGCGACCGCCGTCACACTGTTGCTCGGCACGCACTCTGGCACCTCAGCGTGCGTCCAGGTTTGGATGCCTCCGCTATCGAGGTCTAGGCGACTCACCCCGCCGCCTTCGGTGCCAATCCACATGCCACGGGGGTCCGTAGGCGACGCGTGCAAGCGCCAAAGCTTGTCAACGGGTAGGGTCTGGCCCACAGGCCCCGTTGTCGAGAAGCGCCGCACGACTTGGGCAGTCTGTACATCGAACTCCACCAGACCATCACCGTTGCTGGCGATCAAGAGCCTGTCGGGCTGCGTGGGGTGCTCGACGATGTGGCGCAGGTCCCCTATGGCCGAGGAGGTAGTAGCCTGGAGTTCGTAGACGCGCGCCGCCTCCCGGTCGCGATCGACGCGGAAGAGTTGCCCCCGGCGTCCCCCGACCCACAGGTTTCCTCGTCGATCCTCGTGGATCGAGAAGAGGAGGTTGGGCAACGACCCGGCGGCAAAAACGAGGGCGTCGCCAGTGTCGAGATCGTAGCGCACGAGGCCGACGCGGGCAGGTGCCAGCCATAGGACCGTTGAATCAGAAGGCGCGATGTAAACCGTTACCGCCGAGCGCTGCAGGGTTCCTGGGGAAGACGGGTAGCGTGGAACGAAGCGCGGGGGAGCGAGCCGGGCTTTGTGGAGCCCCAACACCGTCGCGACCCACAGCGAGCCTGCAGCGTCTTCGTGGACGACCAGGACATCGTTGTGAGCCAGGGCCCCGTCGCGGTCGGAGGCAACGAAGGCCTCAGCCTCTCCACTCTTGACATTGAGTCGAACGAGCCCGCCTGAGCGTGTTCCAATCCACACCGTCGACGCGTAGACCCGCGAAACAGCAAGGCTGGATACTCCTCCCCTCCCGGACAATGCTGTCTGTGCGATTCGACGCACACGAGGCGGTACCACCCCGTTTGGTAGCTCAATGCTCACAAGCACCCCGGCCTGCGTTCCCACCAGAATGCGTGTCCCGACCTCAACTAACGCTGTGACAGGTCCCTCGCCGAGGATGGGTCGTGCCTCTTCTAGCAACGCCTGAACCGCTTCAAGCTGGGGTAGGCCTACGGTCCCGGCAGGTCTTGTGTTGACCAAGCCGAGCCCACGCGACGTGCCAACCCAAAGCACATCAGCGAGGACGGCTGACTCGACCAGAGCCGTGACGGTGCCTTCAGGCATCGCATCGAAGCGACTTGGGCGCACAGGAGTGAACCGGGCTAGCTCGGGCTGCCAGCGGCCCAGCCCTTGCGTCGTGCCTACCCAGAGACGGTCATGCCGGTCGTAGTGAAGCGCTGTTGTCGTATCGGATGGAAGTCCGTGCGTGGCGCGCCTGAAGTGCCTGAAGTGCTGCCGCTTGGGATCGTAGCGGCGTAGTCCATCCGAACTCGCTATCCATAAGGCTCCCACCTGATCTCGGTCTGGCACGATCGAGGCGATCCCTGGCGTGTTTCCTGAGCCATCTTGGTTGAAGGAAAAGGCCTGAAAGCGCTGTCCGTCGTACCGGTCTACGCCGTAGAACGTCCCGGCCCAGACAAAACCCAACGTATCCTCGCCAAACACGCGGACCATGTAACTGCTCAACCCGTCACTAAGCCCAAACTGCTCAAATCGGATAGCGCTAGCCTCAGGCTGGGCCGCACCTACACTGCTTAGGCAGAGGACGCCTGCGCAAACGATGCTGTGTCGAGAGAGCCGAACGCCCAATGGATCGAGAGAATCGAGCGTTCAAGGGCCAAAGGCTCCACACGGGTACGACTCCAGCCGCGTCTTACGCTCTCCAGGCGGCAAGCCTGCGCACACGCCCTCGCCCGTTCCCATCACGAACGTGATCTGATTCCCGTCCGCCTCGTAAAATGTCGCGGCCGTGGCCAGATCTGGACGCACCTCCAGGTCAAGAAAATCGGGGTAGTCGAAGTACGTGCGCCCCAGTTGCGTCTGTACATAGTCACGGGCCCAAGCGGCCTGCTGCTGCTTCGTTCCCGCAACGAAGTCCGAACACGACACCACCGACACATACTTGTTGTAGCGCGCGATGTCGTCGTACGCCCGTAGCAGCGAACTCGCCGGTACGGCAGGAATCGGCTGGCCTAGGATGTAAGCCGGACCGGCGGGAATCGACACCCCATTGGGGATGATGCTCTGGTGGATCGCCAGCACGTCGGGCGTGAGGAATAGCTCTGACTCGGCACCCGGCACAGTGTGACTGACCAGACGGAGGTCCCACTGCGACACCCAGCGGTACAGATCCACGCCATTCGTTCTCTTTCGATGCGCGTTCGCGACGGCACGAACCACACGAATTAGACGGGGGTCGCCTGGGAAGCCGTTGGAAGCTGGGTTCGAATTTGTGACATCGCTGCGGAAGCGGCTCCGAGCTTGCTCAACAGCGACCCCGTTGCGTGACCCAATTCCGTCTCGGCAACCTGACGGCGGCCGTGCACTTAGCAGGGTGAGTACGTCGCCGAAGTAGTACCACTCCAGTTTCCAGGTAGGCATAGGTTCTGGTGCGTTGGTGGGTGATCGAGACCAGCGCTTGCCAGCAAGCGCCAGACGCACGACCACAACGTAACCACGAGCAACCCACTTCTCCTCGCGTGGATACACGATTTGGCAAGGGGCTAACCCGCTTGCACTCGCGTGCCTGCAGGACACCAGACTATCGCGACGACCGAGGATCCTACCTCGGCGGCGCGATCCTTCCCCGGCAGCATTCTCCTATCTATCGCGTCTCTTCTTTTCTCAGCCGACCTCCACGACCTCCCGATCGTAGGCCATCGCGTTGTGCGTCACGCCCAGTGGCAGGTCGCGGGCGTAGCCGGAGGCGATGGCGGCCATGAGGTCGTGCAGGCTCTCGGCGAAACGCTGCTGCGGCGCGAAGCCGAGCCACTTGTGCGCCTTTTCTCCAGAGACGCGGCCCACGGCCACGCCCGTACCCGGCTCGGCATCGGTATAGAGCACGCGGATTTCTGGGACTTGGTCGCGCAAGAGTTGCTCCAGCGCGAGCACCGTCACGTTGGCCCCGACGACGTTGAATACCTGGTGCGCGACGTGGTTGGCCGGGGCACCGAGGACGTGCAAGAACGACCGCGCAGCGTCCTCGACGTGCACTGCCGGGATCGCGTGCGACTCCGCGCGGAGAACCACCCGGACATCCCGCGTGGCCTGCATCGCTACGTCGTTAAGGATGGTGTCGAGGCGGGGACGCGGGGAGGGACCGAATACGTCGCCGAGGCGGAGCACAGTCGGTGCGAAGTGCGGGGCGCTCTGGTCGAGCACGAGCGTCTCGGCGGCGCGCTTGAGCTTGGCGTAGAGCGACGCCGCATGCAGCGGAGCGTCTTCGTCGATACGCGATGTGGCGGTGCGCGGGGGCTTGTAGAGCGCTATTGTGGAGGCGTACACAAAGCGGCGCACGCGCAGGTACGAGGCGGCCTGGGCCAGCGCTGCCGTGGCGAGCACGTTCGTCTGGAGCGCCTCCTCGGACTGTGTCCGCACGAGGTCGATGCCGTCGAGGTCGGCGAGGTGGAGCACCGCCGTAGCCCCACGCAGATGCGGCTCGACGGCGTCGATGTGGCGCACGTCGCCCTCGACCAGGTCGAGCATGCTAGGGCCGACCGTCTCGCGCAAGATCTGGAGGTAGTCGTCGCCGTGCATCATCCGGTCGAATACGGTGACGCGGAACCCCTCATCGAGCAACTGGCGCACGAGGATGCTGCCGATGTAGCCGGCACCGCCCGTCACGACGATGCGAGGGACTTCTTCGTCAGCCGAGCGGCTCGCCGTGATAGCGGAGGCGGTCGGCGTCGGAGGCGGCGTCACCATCCGCTCGGCAGGCGTACGCGGCTGCGCGCTCGGCCCCCGGTCGGCGGCAGGTGCCGGGCGTGGCGGCACGACGAGTTCGGGATCCGGGATGCGCGGGGATGCTGAGGCAGGTTGGGCAGGCGGCTCCGTGCGCGTGTTGTCAAACAGCGGCACGGCCGGCAGTGCATCGGGGTCGAGCGCCTCGCGCGCATCGATGTCGGCACGCGGGCGCACGAACGGGATGCCCTGGCCCGTCGTCGGGTCTTGCGCAGGAGTACCAGCCGCTGCAGGCGTATCGGTCTGGAGCCATCCTGGATCCGTGTGGGGTGGCTCTGCAGGCGCGAGCATGCGGTCGACCGGCGTCCGCAGGTCGAGCCCCCCACGCACCGCGCGGCGGATGTCATCCTGACTCACTGTCCCTAGCGATGCGCCCTGCCGCACCACGACGGCCTGCTGGACCCCTGCGGAGTCCATCGCGTTAAGCACAACCAGCAGGGGACTACCGGTGAGGACCGGGACGGGCTCGGACCCAGGGCGGGCCGAGGCATCGTAGGTAGGCATGGTGGAGAGAGCGGGCGGG
>JBCDFO010000036.1:0-21288 GCA_039177895.1 Bacteroidota bacterium | reverse complement strand
CGCGTCCCGCCCATCGCCATGTCGTCAGTGGACGCGGCGAGGTGCTCGGCGAGGTAGTCGGTCATGAGCGTGAAGTAGTGGACGGCCTGGCCGTAGAGCGCGCCGTGCGCCTGGCCGGGGTAGAGCATGAAGTCGAACTGCTTGCCCGCGTCCTGCAGCGCCTCCACCATCACGATGGTGTTCTGGACGTGCACGTTGTCGTCGTAGTCGCCGTGGACGATGAGCAGGTCCTGGCGCTCGTCGTCGAGGTTGGCGGCGTAGGTGACGGGCGAGCCCTCGGTGTAGCCCGCGTCGTTCTTCTGCGGCGTGGACATGTAGCGCTCGGTGTAGATCGTGTCGTAATAGCGCCAGTCGGTCACAGGCGCACCCGCGATGCCGACCTCGAACGTCTGCGGGCCGTCGCCCATCAGCATCGCGTTGAGGACGAGGAAGCCGCCGTAGCTCCAGCCCCAGATGCCCGTCCGGTTGGCGTCGATGTACGGCAGCGCGGAGAGGTGCTCGGCTGCCGCGATCTGGTCCTCCGCTTCGAGGACGCCGAGGCGCTTGTAGGTCGTGCTCTTGAACGCCTTGCCCTTGCCGCCCGTCCCGCGGTTGTCCACGCCGACCACGATCACATCCAGGCTGTCGACGACCATCTGGTGCCAGATGCGCTCGATGCCGCCCCAGCGGTCGCGGACCTCCTGCGAGCCCGGTCCGCCGTAGATGTGGAAGAGCATGGGATAGGCGCGCGTCGAGTCGAAGTCGCTCGGGCGGATCATGTAGGCTTCGAGCGGCTGGCCGTCCGCGCCGGGGACCTGCATGAACGTGGGCTGCGGGAGGTTATACGCGGCCATCGTGCTGCGCAACCGCGCGTTGTCGACGAGCGTCGTCAGCGACGTACCCGCCAGCGTACCGTCGACGTTCAGCGCGTGGAGACTGACCTGCGTGGGCGTCGTGGTGTCGCTCCAGGTGTCGAGGTAGTACCGTAGGTCGCTCGACGGGTTGATCGAGTGCCAGCCCGGCCGCGTCGAGATCTTTGTGACAATGCCCGCGTCGTCGGTGCCCGGTAGGCCAATCGCGTAGAGATGGCGCTCGCGCGGGCTCTCCTTCGTGGCGGTGACGTAGACGAGCCCCGCGTCCTCGTCGAGGCCGTTGAAGGCCGTCACGTCCCACTCGCCCTCGGTGATCTGGCCGACGAGCGTCCCGTCGCGCTCATAAAGATAGAGATGATTAAAACCGTCGCGGTCGGAGCGCCAGACGAAGCGCTCACCGCCGTCCAGGTAAGTGATCTTGGCGAGGTCGAGGTCGGAGAAGCCTGTCTCCACGTCGAGCCAGGTAGCAGATTGCTCTTCTAGAACCGTCGTGATCGCGCCCGTCGCGGGATCGCCGTAGAGGAGGTCGAGGTCGTTCTGGTCGCGATTGAGGCGCACCATCCAGACTTGGCTCGCTCCTTCAGCGTCGGGCGGCGTCCAATCCATGAGCGCGAGGTACTCGGTCTCCTCGCCGCCCTCGAACCACGTGTCGGTGTCGAAGAAAGTCGTGGCGTTGTCCTCCTGCGTGTCGATCACGCCGATGCGGATCTCGCTGTTGACCTCGCCCGCCTTCGGGTAGCGGAACGTGTAGGTCGTCGGGTAGAACGCGCGGTTGTCGATCATGGTGAAGGGCCGCGTCGCCGACTCATCGAGTTGGAAGAAGGCGAGGTAGCGCCCGTCGGGGCTCCAGCGGAAGCCGTCGCGGAGGCCGAACTCCTCCTCGTAGACCCAGTCGAAGGTGCCGTTGATGAGGCCGCCGTCCGCGCCGTCGTCGGTGAGCTGCGTCTCCGTCATCGTCGCGAGGTCGACGTGGAAGAGATTGCGGTCGCGCACGAAGGCGACGGCGCTCGCGTCGGGGCTCAGCTTGGCAAACATCTGGAAGCCCGCCGTGCGGTCGGAGACCGGCGTGATATCGCCCGACTCCACGTCGAGCAGGTAGTAGTAGCCCTTCGTGTTGTAGCGCCAGACGCGCTCGGAGTCGGTGTAGAGGAGCAGCGTCGCCTTGTCTGCGCTGTAAGCATACTCCTCGATGGCAATCAACCCGCCCTGTCGTCCGTCAGGGGCATCCGGTTTCCGGAGCGTGGTGCCGTCCACGAGGCGGGTACGCTCGCCGGTCGTGAGGTCGTAGCGCATGAGGTGCGTGGCCCCGGTCGCGCGGTCGGTGTCGATGTAGGTCAGCACGGGTCCCTCGTCGGCCCAGCGCCCGCCCTGGAACGACTCGCCGAAAAACGTGGGCGTCGTGAAGAGCGTCTCGACGGTGAGAGGTGGCAGCGATGCCGGCTGCGCCCACGTCGGCGAAGTCAGGAGAAACGAGGCAAGAAGCAGGCTGAGAAGCGGACGCATGGGGCTCGAGATGCGTGGTGGAACGGGAGCCGAAAGGTACCGCTGGTCGCCCCCCTCCGCGTATGACTTGGACGACCAAGGGTGTCCCGTGCTTGTTCGTTCCTAGAGACCCTAGAAATGAGTGGGCATGGATCGGGCGCTGGGGGTACATGAACTGGTCATTCTACTGACTCCCCTCTTCAGCCTTAACTCGTCACCTCCCATGCGTTTGCTTCTACGCCTCACCCCGGCGCTCTTCTGCGCCATCGCGTTGGCCTTCCTCCCGAGGGCCGCCGCCCAGGTCTCCGTCTCGCCGAGCTCCATCGAGCGCACGCTTGCCGCGGGCGACACGACGTCTACTACGCTTACGGTGTCCAACACCGGGACCGAAGAGACGCCCTACGCGGTCTTCATCACCGACGTCCCGCTGCTGGATGCGCCTGAAGCCACGGCGTCGTCGCGCGTCGCGTCGTCGCTGCGTCTGGCACCGCCTATGTGGTCAGACGTGCGTGCCAAGGCGGCGCCGGCACCCATTGCCTTCTCGCCCCAGTCTAGCGCGATGCGTATGGCTGCGACCGACGACCCTGCCTTCGTCTTCGATTCGCTCGCATACGACAACGGGGATCCCTACCCGGACACCTTTTTGGGTACGGGCGAGCCCGGTACGCAACTGTTCGTTGCCCAGCGCTTCACGCCTACCGGTCCGTTTTCGCTCGACGGCATCCGGGCCTACCTGAACGCAAACAACTTGGGTGCAACCGACTTCGAGCCAACCGACCTCACGGTCTTAGTCGAGGTGTACACCGCCCCGGATGCGAATGAGCCGCGCGGGGGTAGGCTGCTCGTCGGCACCGAGACGGGCCTCAATGCCGGATTCCAGGACTTCGCTGAGATCCCGCTCAACACGGTGCTGCAGTTCAACGAAGGCGAGGACTTCTTCGTCGTTCTGACGCTCATCGGGCCGGATTTCCCGATGGGAGTCGACCTCTCGGGTACGGAGGACGCGCCAGGGCGGGCCTTCTCTAGCCGGACGGGCGAAACCGGGACGTGGACAGTCAGCGAGGATCTCACGGGAGAACTTGCGACGCCATTCCTCATCCGGGCGCTCAACGGGACCAGCACGGGCAGCGGATTCCTGTCGGTAGGTCCGGCTTCTGGGCTCTTGGCCCCGGGAGCCAGCGCCACCCTCGGCGTATCGATTGACGCGCGCCGGCTCATTGCAGGGACCTACAGCAAGTTCATCAACGTCGTTGAGGGCGCCACAGGCGAGATCACGACGGTGCCGGTGACCCTCACGGTGACGGGCGAAGGGGCGGTCACGCTGAGCACATCATCCGTTGATCTGGGCGAGGTCGCTATCGGCACGGCCCGAGGCCAGACGCTCACCGTCATCAATGAGGGGACGGCGCCGTTCACGATCACGGGATCCTCCAGCACCGACCCCGCCCTCGAAGCGTTCGGGCTGGAAGTCGGTGCCACGCTCCTGCCCGGCTCGGAGACCCCCTTCGCCGTGCGCTTCGCGCCGACGGCCCCCGGACCGTTCTCTGGCACGCTCACGATCACGACGGACGTCGGCGAGGCCAGCGTGGACGTGACCGCCGTTGGCTTCGAGCCGCCCGTGGCCGTCGTGACGCCGTCGGAGCTCGCGACGAGCCTCGCGCCCGGAGCCACTACCTCCCTCCCCTTGACCATCGAGAACACGGGCGGTAGCTCGCTCGCCTTCTCTGCGACCGTGCGTGGTGCCGGCGGTTCTGCCTCCGACTCGCTGTTCTACGACGACGGCGACGAGTTCGCGGACACGTTCATCGGCTCGGGGGACGCTGCGACGCCGCTCTTCGCCGCGCAGCGGTTCACTGCCGAGGGGGCGTTCGACCTGTGGGGCCTCCGCCTCTTCGTGAACACGTTCACGCTCCAATTCCACAACCCGGACTCGACGGAGACGGGCGACGCAATCGACCTGGACATTTTTGCCGAGGTCTACGCCGCTGACGATCCGTTCGTCCCGAATGCGGGCGACGTGCTGGCCACGGCCCGTGCGGTCGTGCCGGCAGGCACGCAGGGCTTCGTCGCGATGGCGATGGACCGCTCGCTCACCTTCGACGCGGGCACCTCGTTCTTCGTCGTCCTGCGGTTCGAGGGCAACGCCTTCCCGCTCGGCATCGACGACACGGGAACGGGCGACTCGGACGGGCGTGCGTTTCTGGCCATTGATCCCGCCGAGTGGTTCCCCAACGAAGACTACCTCGGCAACGGCACCATCGATACGTTCCCGATCCGTGCGCTCAGCGCGCCGCCCGGCCAGCGCCTCGTCACCATCGACCAGCCCCGAGGCGACATCGCTCCTGGCTCCGACGTGGCGCTTGCCGTCACCGTGGACGCGACAGACACGGAGTTGGGCCAGTACGACCGGTCCATCGTGATCCGCACGAACGATCCCACGCAGCCCGAGATCGTCGTGCCCGTCACGATTGTGGTCGAGGGCGCAGGCGTCATGCCGCTCACGCCGGGCTGGAACCTCGTCTCCTGGAACATCGAGCTCGACGACATGCGCCTCCAGGCGGCGCTGGCCTCGGTCTGGGAGCAGGTCGAGCAAGTCCAGCTCTACCGCGAAGGCGGGTGGATGACCTACGAAGTTGCCGCGTCCAACGACACCGAGATGCGACTGCGCACAGGCGAGGCCATCTGGGTGAAGCTGCGCGAGGCCGCCGACCTCACGATGGACGGCGCCGCGATGGCGATGGAGGCCATGCCGCTGGAGGCGGGGCTCAACGCCGTTGCCTACCTGCCCAGTGCGGTCGACGTCACGGCCCACGCCTTCGCCAGCATCATGGACGCGACGGAGAGCATCCAGAGCTTCCACAGCACCGGCGTAGCCTACGCACCGGGCGTGCCGGACGCGTTCCAGACGCTCGGGCTCGTGCGCCCGGGTATGGGCTACCTCGTCCAGGCCACCGCGCCCGTGCAGCTCGACTACCCGCTCGTGGCCGCCCCGGCTGAGTTTGCAGGCGTGCCGCTGAGCAGCCTCGTCGCTGCCGAGCGCGAAGCAGGCGTCACGCCGACGCCAGCGTGGATCAGCGCCTGGAGCCAGAACCTCGACCTCGCGGCGGGTACGCTCGTCACAGCGGTGGATCCAGACGGCGTCGTGGCTGGCGCCTTCACTGTGCAGAACGACGGTGCGCTCGGCCTGATGGCGATCTACGCCGACGATCCGACGACGGACATCGACGAAGGCGCCGAGCCGGGTGACCGGATCACGCTCCGCACCGATGCAGGCATCGTGACCGACGACCTCATCTGGAGCTACGCGGGCGCCGTCGTGGAGGTGACCAACCTGGTCGTCTCCACCGAAGAGCCCGGCGGCGTGCCGGCGGCCTTTGCGCTCCACGGGGGCTACCCCAACCCGTTCACGAACGCCACGACGGTCACGTTCGACCTGCCGGAGGCCTCGGACGTGCAGTTGGACGTCTTCGACAGCACCGGCCGCCGCGTCGCGACGCTCCTGAGCGAAACCGTCGCGGCCGGGTCGCACACGACCACGTGGGACGCCGCCCGGATGGCGAGCGGGCTCTACCTCGTCGTGCTGCGGGCTGGAGACTTCGTAGCGACGCAGAGAGCCGTGGTGCTGCGCTAGCACCGCTGCGTCGCGACCCACGGCCAGGATTGGCGAATCCTGCCGAATCGGAGCGCACAAGAGAGGTTGGGGACTTCGCGAGCTAGCTTGCGCTTGTCCTCAACCTCTTCTGCGTTCCATGCCCCTACTCTTCGCCGCCACCCTCTTCGCCCTCACCGTCCCGACCGCACTCGCGTCGTCCCACCCTTCTGCGCCTGACGGTAGCGCCTACGTTGCGTCGCCCGACTCCGTGGCATACGCAGCCGATGTGACCTCGCTGGACCGCATCCTGGCAGCGCTCTACGACGTGATCTCGGGACCCGCAGGGCAGGAGCGCGATTGGGACCGGATGCGATACCTCTTTCTCCCTGAAGGCCTCCTGGTTGCCACGGCACCGCAGGCGGACGGTACCCACCGCCATCGCGCCATGAGCGTGGATGACTACGTGGCTACCTCGGGCCCTTGGCTGCTGGAGAACGGCTTCTACGAAGTGGAAATCGCCCGGCGCACCGAGCAGTTCGGCGCCACCGCCCACGCCTGGAGCACCTACGCGGGCCGTCTGACGCCGGACGCCGATCCGTTCCTGCGCGGCGTCAACTCGATCCAGGTCTTCTGGGACGGCACGCGCTGGTGGATCGTGAGCGTCTTCTGGAGCCCCGAGCATCCCGGCGAGATGCTGCCGGATCAGTACCTCCCCACAGACGAGTGACACCAAGTCCGTTTGATGAGTTGCGACCTGGGAAGCCGATAGCTGACAGCCGACAGCCCAAATCCGGCCTCGGTGCTCCAGATCGGTCGCAAGTCTGCTCCCGGATTTGGTATAACACCGATATATGGAGCCCAACCCGCAAGCGTCAGCCGAGCTCGCCGTAGAGGCTGCGGAACGCCAAGGTGAGCTTGTGGCGCGGCGCGAAGTGGACGAGCGGCGTGGCGGCCTCGTGGCTCTCGCGCATCTTCACCGACGCAGGCAGGAGCGTCTCCAGAAGCGGTAGGTCCTCCTCACGAAGCTCGGCCACCACGCGCTGGGGCAAGTTCGCGTTCGACTGGTACTGGTTGACCACGATGCCCTCCACTCGCAGTACCTCGTTGTGGTCGGCGCGCACCTCGGCCACGCGTTCGAGGAGCGTGTAGAGCGCCTGGCGTGAGAAGTCGTCGCAGTCGAACGGGACGAGGACGGCGTCGGCCGCGATCAGCGCGGAGAGCGAGTAGAAGTTGAACGCCGGGGCCGTGTCGATGAACACCTGGTCGTAGGTGTCGCCGAGGGCGTTCAGGGCGTCGCGGAGCTTGAAGATCTTGTACCGCTGCTCCAGCTTGGACTGGATCTCGGCCAGGGCGGGTGAGGCGGGGAGCAGATCCAGGTTGGCGAACGGCGTCGCTGTGGCGAACGCATCCAGGCCCTCGTTGGCGAGGCGGAAGGCGACGTACTGCTCGAAAAAGTCCGCGGCGGTATGATCCAGCTCGGCCTGGGTACCGAGGAGGTACTGGCTAGCGTTGCCCTGCGGGTCGAGGTCGATCACGAGCGTCCGCTGCCCCTCCGACGCAGCGATGGCAGCGAGGTTGACGGCGATGCTCGACTTCCCGACGCCCCCTTTCTGGTTGAACACGACGCGACGCATGGACCTTTAATTGGTTGGTATGACAACAAAGCGCGACAGGACTGTAGCACAGTACGGACAACGCGCTGCTCGCCGCATCCGAGCCACGTGAAGGCTACGTGGGTTCCGGCCGGGGCGTAGCCTGGTCGAAGCGGCCCCATGCGCCCGTTTTGAGGCGTCGTGCCTCGTCCGCCTCTTTTTTTGCGACGTTCAAGCCTCATCTTGAAAGTGTGGCGTGGTTTTCTCTATTCTCACCGTGCTCTCTACTGACCCCACCAGCGCCTGCCTTCCGCCTTCGCCAGGCGCGCTCGGCTACCACCACTCTCTCATGCGAACGGCCCTCTCGCTGTGCGCAGCGCTCCTCTTCAGCGCGTGCAGCCTTGTGGACTCTCCATCGTCCGACACCGTCACCATCGCTGGCGTCACCGTCGAATCCATCCCCGACGTGCGCCCCAACGGTGAAGACTGGGACCCCTCCAGCGGACCGGACGTGTACGTCGAACTGCAGGACGCGCTTGGGCGGGTGTATCTCGCCGCCGCGGCCTCGGATGCCGCCTCGTTCCCGGCGCGGACCGATGCGCCCACGGTGCAGCTCTCCGACTTGGAGCGGGAGTACTTCGTCTACGCCGTCGAGCGCGACGAGGACCAGCCCTCTGGAAGCTGGCCGTGGATCGGTGCAACCCCGTCGTTCTCGTTCGACGACGTGGCCGACGAGCGCCCGACCACGCTCCGGCTCTCCGAGGAGGGCAGCGACTTCTGCGTCATCCTGTCGCTGGTCTGGGAGTAGCCCGACTGGGTTGGGGGTAGCCCTCGGGGCGCAACGGCCCCACGCGGTCTGTACGCCCTCCTGATCGACTCGGATTGAGACCTGGGGTAGCTTGGCTTCAGGCTCGGCAGTCGCCTTCGCTGACACGGACTGGTTCCAAATCGACCGGGTAACCTCGAAATCTATCCAATCGTCTGCGGTAAACCCACACCCGCATTAATCGCGCTGAGGGGCGCTCGATACCTGTTGCAGCACCAACCTCTGCAACCTTCACCCCTCGATCCATGCGTTTCTTCGCCTTCACCTTCCTCCTCGCCAGTATTGGCCTGACCGGCTGCGACTTCGTTAGCTCCGGCTCCGACGGCCCGACGGCTACGGTCACCGGCATCACCTTCGACCAGCTCCCGCTCGCCCGCGGCAACGGCGACTCCTGGGACGAAGACGGCGCTCCTGACGTCTACCTCGAAATCCAGGACGCCCTCGGCCGCGTCTACGTCGACAGCCAGGCTGCCACCGAGATCACCCAGCTCGGCGTGCGTATTCCCGTAGACGGCGCCATCCGCAACTTCGACCGCGAGTACTTCCTCTACGTCGTCGATCAGGATCCGGAGGGGGACGATGAGGACATGGGCAACATCGCCCGCCTCTCCTTTGCCCAGGCTGCGACCGACCGTGCGCCCGCCATCTCCTTCGAGAACGAGCAGGCTACCCTGAAGGTGACCCTCGACCTCGACTGGGGCGAGGAGGCCGCTGAGTAAACACCCACCTCACTCCCCCACCAGTGGCAGCGGGCCGCTCTGCATCACGCAGGGCGGCTCGTTTTACGTCGTACCCCGAGCAGGGCTCGCAGCGGAGCCCGCAGCTAGTAGATCAGGATATCGCCGACGCTCGCGCTGGTCGCCTCGGAGCGGAAGCCGAGTTCGCGCTCGAACGTCCGGCGAGCGCCCGGCTCGACGTCCGTGATGTCGAAGCGCAGGGCTTCGATGCGCTGGTTGTCTGAGCCGTAGAGCGCAATTTCGATCTGTGCGTTGCGGATGGAGACCTCGTTGGGGTTCACGAGCACGCCGCTCACGACGCGCGTGCCGTTGGGCTTGCGCTGCAGCCGGAGGTCTTCGACGGAGGCCGTTTTGGTGGTAGCGTCACCGGCACAGCCCGTAAACACGAGCGCAAGCAGGAGAACGAGGAGAGAGAAGAAGCGCATGGAAGCGATCAGTGGGTGGCGGTACACTTAGTCGAGCCCGTAGGTGGCGGCGATGGCGTCGGCAGAAAGGACCGCGTCACGAGCGCCGGGGATCGTGGATTTGGTGAGGAGATACGGTCCGAGGACCAGCGCGTCCATATCGGTGTGCAGAAAGCAGCGCAGCGCGTCCTCTGGAGCGCACACGATGGGCTCGCCGCGCACGTTGAAACTCGTGTTGACGAGGACCGGACAACCGGTTTCGGCCTCGAAGGCTCGTAGCAATGCGTGGTAAAGCGGACTCCGTGCCGGGTCGACCGTCTGCACGCGGGCGGAGCCATCCACGTGCGTCACCGCCGGCACGCGCGAACGGATCTGTTGCAATCGGTCAAGGCCGGTGCCCTCGATCTCCGCGCCGAGGACCGGACCGACGAGTAGCATGTAGGGACTCTCGGCCGCCGCGTCGCCCGGCTTGAGCCCGAAGTAGTCGGCCGCCCGCTCAGCAAGGACGCTGGGCGCGAAGGGACGGAACGACTCCCGGAACTTGATCTGGACGTTGACGCGGCGCTGCACGTCGCGCCCGCGCGGGTCGGCGAGGATGGACCGATGACCTAGCGCGCGCGGTCCGAACTCCATCCGCCCCTGAAACCATCCGACCGTCTGCCCGGCGGCGAGCAACTCGGCGGTCCGCTTCGGAATCGCGTCCGGCCCGACGTACTCGTACGGCACCACGCCCTCGTAGGCTTCGCCATCGAAGACGGCGTCGAGGGCGGCGCGGATCTCGTCGTCGGAGTAGGCCGGGCCGAGGTAGCTGCCACGCATCGCGTCCGTGGGCTCCCCCACGCGCGGCTGGTCGGCCCAGTGGTGCCACGCCATCAGCGCGGCCCCGAGCGCCCCGCCTGCATCGCCCGCAGCGGGCTGGATCCACACCCGCTCGAACGGCGACTCACGGAGAATGCGCCCGTTGGCCACGCAGTTGAGCGCAACGCCCCCTGCGAGGCACAGGTCAGGTAGCCCCGTCTCGGCGTGGACGTGCCGGGCCATACGCAGCAGCGCTTCCTCGGTGACAGCCTGCACACTCCGCGCGAGGTCCATCTCCCGCTGCGTCAGCGGCGACTCAGGCTCCCGGCGTGGCCCGTCGAACAGCTCGGCAAAGCGCCGGCCCGTCATCCGCAGCTTGGCAACGTACTCGAACGCGTCCATGTGGAGCCGAAACGAGCCGTCGTCGCGCAAATCGATCAGGTGCTCCCGGATCGTGTCTACGTAGCGCGGCTCGCCGTAGGGCGCGAGCCCCATCAGCTTGTATTCGCCTGAGTTGACACGGAAGCCACAGAAGTAGGTGAAGGCCGAGTAGAGCAGCCCGAGCGAGTGCGGGAAGTGAATCTCTGCCTCGATGGCGACGCGGTTGCCGCGTCCGGTCCCCCATGAGGTCGTCGCCCACTCCCCGACGCCGTCCACGGTCAGGAAGGCGGCCTCCTCAAAAGGCGATGGGAAGAAGGCACTGGCGGCGTGGCTCTCGTGGTGTTCGGGGTAGACGAACGCGCAGGCGAGGTCGTCTTTTTCGAGCTCCGCGTTCCCCATCGCGTGCTCCAGCTTCAGCAGTTCGTCCTTGACGATCTCGGGGATCCAGAGCTTCTGCTTGATCCAGCGTGGCATGGCCTGGAGGTACGACCGCAGCCCACGCGGCGCATACGCGAGGTAGCTCTCCAGCAGCCGCTCGAATTTCTGGAACGGCTTGTCGTAGAATGCCACCACGTCAAGATCAGCGGGCGTGAGACCTGCTTCGCGCAACACGTAGGCCGTGGCCTGCTCGGGAAACTCGGGGTCGTGCTTGCGGCGCGAGAAGCGCTCCTCCGACGCCGCTGCGACGATATGGCCGTCGCGCACAAGGCACGCGGCGCTGTCGTGGTAGAAGCAGGAGAGCCCAAGGATCGTCACGGCGTCACAGGGAGGACGTTCGCGAATCGTGAGTCGTGTCAACGTGTCGTGCGGCGAGACGTTCGCCGCTCACTCGCGGGCGAGCACCGCCTCCAGCGCTGCGCCCACGTTCAGGAGTCCCCCGCTGACGGAGAGCGTCCCGAAGGGGACATAGCGGGGCCCGCTCTCGGCGAAGAAATCGCTCGGCTTCTCGACTTGCAGGTCGGCGAACGGCGTCGCCGTGTCCATCAGGATGCGCCGCACCTCCTGCGGCGTGAGGTCGGGGGCGTAGGCCAGCAGCAACGCCGCGGCTCCCGCCACAACGGGCGCGGCCATGCTCGTGCCGTCGCTCTCGTCGTAGGTGCTCTCGGGCATCGTCGAGGTGATCGCGACGCCGGGCGCGAAGAGGTCCACGGTCGTCTGGCCGTAGTTGCTGAACTCGGCGGCCAACCGCGCGCCCCCCTCCCAAGATGACGCCCCGACGGTAATCCAGTTGGTCGCCTCGGTACCGTCGAGGTAGCGGCGCGTCGGGAAGTTGGGGGCCGTGTCGAGGTCTTCTGCGCTATTGCCGGCCGCGTGGACCAGCAGCACGCCTCGCTCCTCGGCATAGCGCACAGCCTCGTCCACCACGGCCTTCTGCGGCGAGAAGCCTTTGCCGAAGCTCATGTTCACCACCCGCGCGCCGTTGTCGACGGCGTAGCGGATCGCGTTCGCCACGTCCTTGTCCCGCTCGTCGCCGTCGGGCACGGTCCGCAGCACCATGATTCGGACGGGGGCCGCTACCCCAGCAACCCCGAGGCTATTCAGCCGCTCCGCCGCAATGATGCCCGCCACGTGCGTGCCGTGATCAGCCGCTGGGCCATAGACATCTGCGTTGCCGTAAACGCGCTCGGTCGCGTCGTCGTAGTCGTCACCCACGATGCTGCGCGGGTCATAATCGAGGTTGTAGCCGTACTCGATCTGGCCTCCGTAGGCGTCGAGTGCCTCGGTGAGATCGGCGGGCGTGATGCCGCTTTCCGCGAGGAAGTCAAGCATCGAGAGGCCCTGCTTCACCTCGGCCGGTAGCGGCATGGCCGAGTCCCGCAGCGCCTCCAGATCCTCGTCGCCCACCTCGTCCTCGCCGATGTATTTCCGGATCGGCATGAGGGCTTGGTCGAACAGACCCTCGATGTTCTGAAGCTGCGTGTAGAACTGCCGCGCCTCCGCTGCATCGGCCTCGAAGCGCGCCCGCACGTCGAGGTAGAGCGCGTAGTCGGCGCTGTCAGCGAGGGCTACGTCCGTTGCAGGCACGTTCGCGAAGCGTGGGAGGAGTTGCGCGTAGAGGCGCGTCACCTCGTAGGTGTCGAACTCGACGTGGGTGCTGTCCGGCCCGCCGATGAAGTTCCAGCCGTGGAGGTCATCGGCGTAGCCGTTGCCGTCGTCGTCGAGGCCGTTGCGCACCTCGTCCGGATTGACCCAGATCACATCGTCGAGGTCCTCGTGCGCGATGTCGATCCCAGAGTCGATGACCGCAACAACAATGGTGTCAAGCGGCGCTCGGTCGGCAACGAGGTCGTACGCCGCGACCACGTTCGCGCCCCAGAGCCCTGCCGTGGAGTCGAAGTGCAGGTGCCAGTCGGACGGCGGCTCAAACGCCTCGGCCGACAGCGGTGCCGCTTCTTTGTCGTCCGGCGCCTGCATGTCAACGACCTGCGTAGAGTCGGGAGACTGCGCGTGGGCGCCGAGCACGAAGAGAAGGAGCAGGGCGAGGCTAGCGTAGCGCGCGAGGGTGCAGGACATGGCGGTCTGGATGCGGGACGAGAAGCCCGAAAACGTACGCCTGCCTAGACTTCGTCTGTGTGACGATCCTGCCAGATTGCAGCATCACGCAGCGCGGAGGCTCGCCAGCAGCTTCTCGAATTCGAGCTGATACGCGTCGTGATTACGCCACTCGGAGAAGTCGGGGATGTAGTACTCCCGAATCTTGGCAGCCAAATCGCACCCCTCATCCGCATCGAAGAGTTCCCAGGACTTGAGTTCGTCGTACGAGCAGAGGCTCACCGGAAATAGCAGCCTGCGTCCCTCTTCCCGCTCATGCTTGCGGGCGCGGCGGATCTCGGCTTGCACCCAGTTACTAGTCATGCTGTGCTCGGACAGGACGAGCAGCAGTTTCTCGTGCATTCGAATGGCTTCGTAGATCTGCTCATGGATCTTACGTCCCGACTTCATGTCCTCGGGCGCGTACCAGCACCGCACACCATTTCCCTGCAAGTCGTTGTGAAGACGCTTCGCGAAGCTGCCGTCAGCTGTCGAGTGACTGATGAAACATGAATAGAACTCGATAGCAGAGCCAACTAAACCAGGTAGATATTTAATTATCTCGTCGCTCAGGCCAACACCTCTAAGAAACGAGTCAGGTAGCGGCCCGGAGCGACTCAACGTCCGAAAGTCGATAACGCTTGGACCTGCGTGCATACAATTCTCTAAGCCCACAGCGCTGCTCAAGTCCACATCCACGAATGAGGATTCATGTAGAACAACCCTACTCAAGTTACACCCTGAAAGATCTGACCCATACAGATCAGCCTCTGTTAAATTCGAATTGGAAAAATCAGCACCTCGAAAATCACAATGCCTCATCCTTGCACCCACCATATTACATCTCATAATTTTTGCATTACTAAACCTTGAAACAAGAAATTCAGCACTAACAAGACTTGAACCAGAAATGACAGATTCCACAAAGCCACAATCGCGAGCGATAAGATTATTAAAAACAGCTCCGTCCGCGACTACCCTATCGAAATTTACCCCATGAAGAAACGAGCCTGCAAAATTCGCTCTTGAAAGATCTACCCCCTCTAGGTTGTATCCACGAAGGGACCGCTTACCTAAACCAGCATACCTGAGATCAAGTTTAGTTAAGGTGTCTTCATAACGCCACGCATTCCATACTTCAAAACCCTCCTTTAGCAATTCGACAAGAGCCTGGTCAGCCATTATTATCCGAGATCGTTTCGGTTTGCTTCCAGCTTCGCGATCTCGGCACGGGCGTCGGCGGCCTTCTGGCGTTCCTTCTCGACGACGGCTTCGGGTGCGCGACTGACGAAGTTCTCGTTGGCGAGCTTCTTCTCGACGCCCTTGAGAAAGCCCTGCTTCTGCTCGATCTCTTTGGTGAGGCGGGCGCGTTCTTGGCCCAGGTCGATCATGCCCGCGAGCGGGACGAACACTTCGTGGCGGTCAACGACCACGGCGGCGGAGGCTTTCGGCTTGGCGAGATCCGTCCCGAGCGTGAGGTCGTCCACACCTGCGAGCGCGGCGAAAGTCGCGCGGTTGGCGTCGAGCACAGCGACGAGGTCATTACGGTCGGCATCCACGTTGACGGTCACGGCGATGCCCTTTGAGGGCGGGACGTTGTACTGCGCCCGCACCGAGCGCATGGCCGTCACGAGGTCCTGAATTAGGCTGAATGCCGCTGCGGCGTCTGCATCTTCGAGCGTCGCGTCGGCTTCGGGCCACGCGGCAACGATGCACGCCTCGCCGTCCTCGCGGGGACGAAGGCGCCACCAGAGGTCTTCGGTGATGAACGGCATAAAGGGGTGCAGCAGCTTCGTCAGCTGCTCGTAGATCTCGACGGCCAGCGCGAGCTTGTCCGGGTCCATCGCGCGAAGCTCGCCGTCAGGCCCGTACGTTGGCTTGATGAGTTCGAGGTACCAGTCGCAGTAGTCGCGCCAGAAGAGGTCGTAGATGCGGTTGGCCGCCTCCGAGATGCGGTAGCGGTCCATCGACGCCGAGATGTCGCGGATGCCCTCCTGCAGGCGCGTCAGCATCCAGCGCTCAACGAGGTCGAGTTCTTCGAACGAGCGTGTGCGAACGTGATCCGACGAGGGTCGCCCGGCGTCGTCCGTCTCCATGAAGCGGCCGAAGACGCGGAAGGCGTTCCAGATCTTGTTCGCGAAGTTGCGCCCGCCCTCGAACTTGGCGGGGTCGAGCTTGATGTCCTGCCCCTGCGCGCAGAGCACCGAGAGCGTGAAGCGCACCGCGTCGGCCCCGTACTGCTCGATCATGTCGAGCGGGTCGATGCCGTTGCCGAGCGACTTCGACATCCAGCGGCCCTGCTTGTCCTTGATCATGCCCGTGATGAACACGTCGGTGTAGGGCACCTCGTCGGTGAAGTGCAGCCCGGCCATAATCATCCGCGCGATCCAGAAGAAGAGGATGTCGTAGCCCGAGACGAGCACCGTCCCCGGGTAGAACGCCTTCAGGTCGTCCGTCTCGTTGGGCCAACCGAGCGTGGCGAACGGCCACAGCCACGAAGAGAACCAGGTGTCGAGCACGTCCTCGTCCTGCACCATGCCCGGCTCGGGCTGATCGACGGCAACGACGAACGGGCGGTGCTCGTCAATGGCGCCATCGTCGTCGGTGTAGTACCACACCGGGATGCGGTGGCCCCACCAGAGCTGGCGGCTGATCGGCCAGTCGCGGATGTCTTCGAGCCAGCGGAAGTACTCGTTCTTCCAGCGGTCGGGGTGGAACGTGATCGTGCCATCGCGGACGACCTCCAGCGCGCGCTCGGCGAGCGGCTGCATGCGGACGTACCACTGCGGCGAGAGCAGCGGCTCGATGACCTGCTTCGAGCGCGACGAGATCGGAACCGTGTGGCGGTAGGGCTCGACCTTCTCGAGCAGCCCCTCCGCTTCAAGGTCGGCGATGATGGCCTTGCGTGCGGCAAAGCGGTCCATGCCAGCGTACTTCCCGCCGTGCTCCGTGATCTTCGCGTCGAAGTCGATCACGGTGACGCTCTCGAGGTCGTGGCGCTGGCCGAGCGCGAAGTCGTTCTCGTCGTGCGCAGGCGTGACCTTCAGCGCGCCCGCGCCGAAGTCGGCCTTGACGTAGGGGTCGGCGATGATCGGGATCTCGCGGCCGGCGAGCGGGAGCAGCACCGTCTTGCCGATGAGCGTGCGGTAGCGATCGTCGTCCGGGTTGACCGCGACCGCCGTGTCGCCCAGCATCGTCTCGGGCCGGGTCGTAGCGATGGTGATGTGGCCTTCGCCTTCCACGAGCGGGTACTGGATCCACCACAGGTGCCCGTCGCGCTCGACGTTGTCGACCTCCTCGTTGGAGATCACCGTGCCGCTGCCCGGGTCCCAGTTGACGAGGTAGTCGCCTTTGTAGATGAGCCCCTGCTCGTGCAGCTTCACGAACACATCCTGCACGGCGCGGGAGAAGCCGTCGTCCATGGTGAAGCGCTGACGCGACCAGTCGGCCGAGACGCCGAGGCGGCGCTTCTGCTGGAGGATGATCTCGCCATACTCTTCCTTCCAGTCGTAGACCCGCTCCACGAACGCCTCCCGGCCGAGGTCGTGGCGCGACGTGCCTTCCTCCTTCTTGAGCGTCCGCTCGACCACGTTCTGCGTGGCGATGCCCGCGTGGTCGAGGCCCGGGATCCAGAGCGCCTCGTACCCCTGCATGCGTCGGAGGCGCGTGTAGGCGTCCTGGACGGTGTCTTGTAGTCCGTGCCCCATGTGGAGCCGCCCGGTCACGTTGGGCGGCGGCATGGCGATGACGTGCGGCGTTTTGCCGGAGTGGGCGTCGGCGCGGAAGAAGCCGCCGGCCTCCCAGAAGGCGTACCAGCGCGCCTCGATCTGGGTTGGGTCGTAGGCGGTGCTGGCCCCCGGAATGGATGGTTCGCTGGACGGGGTGGACGATTCCGTGGACATGCGCGGAGACGGGATTGACGCGGGGCAGCGTAGCGAGCAGGAAAAGGAGCCTGAAAGATACGAGGGCGACAGCGTATCCGTCGAGTCCGGAAGCGCTACCGGAGCGCATGACGGTCGGACTAACTCGTTGTTTTGCACTACCGCTTCGCAACAGGGTACACCAAGGCCCGGATTGGCACACCGATTGCCTCGCCAGGCCGTGTCCGCGTTCATCCTACTTGGATGACCGGATCGGTTGACATCCTGCCGAGGTAATTCTGCTACCTCAGCGTTCGACCGGATCCTACAGCGGTTCACCACCGCCCCCGGCTCCCCTCCGTTGCACGGAGCCTTTCCTATCCGTTGCTTCTGCCGGACCGCACGGTCGCTCTCCCGTGCCAGCGTTCTTTCCCACCCCGTTGGTGCCATGCATATGGGTGCCCCACACACCCGTTGCGCCTGTGCGGTCGGCCTCACGCCGACAGCATTCCCTCCATGCCCCAGACGACGCTACGCCTCTCGTTTCGTCTCCCCCTCTTCGCCTCTCTCGTTCTCTCGCTCCTGATCCCCTCGGCCCACGCCGAGGACCGCGGGACTGATCGTACGCTCGACCGGAACGCTTTCGCTGCCACTGCGGCGCTAGAGTGCAACTCCCCGATCGACCCGGCTTACTTCGCGGACGCGATTTTTTCGGTGGCCCCCGCTGGCCTTGCTCCTGGCGCTGCCCAGCGCTGGAGCGACCCCTCGACCTGGCCCAACGGCCGCGTGCCCGGCCGCAATGCGAAGGTGGTCATCGAGGCCAACCAGACGATCTTGCTCGATCAGAGCACGGCGTCGCTGAAGAGCCTCACGATCAAGGGCATCTTGCGCTTTGACGACCGCGACCTGGACCTGGAGGCAGGGTGGATCCTCATCGAAGGCAACGGCTCCCTCCTGGAGATCGGAACGGAGGCCAACCCCTACGACCACAACGCGACGATCACGCTGACGGCGACGGGCCGCGACAAAAACGTGGCGGGCTCCGGTGCCTTCTCGACGGGCAACAAGTTCCTCATCACGCGCGACGGCGGCTCGCTCGCGATGCACGGCAGCAGCCGCGACAAGACCTCGTGGACGGTCCTCGACGCGCACGTCTCCCCTGGCGCGCGTTCGCTCACGGTCGCTGAGTCCGTCAACTGGGAGCGAGGCGACAAGATCGTGCTCGCGCCCAGCGGCTACAGCCCGTTCGAGGCGGAGTACCTCACCGTCGAGAGCGTCTCCGGGCGCACGGTGCGGATCCAGGAGGCGCTTCAGTACCGCCACTTCGGCGCGATCCAGACCATCGAGGGGCGGCAGATCGACATGCGCGCAGAGGTAGGTCTGCTCACGCGCAACATCGTTGTGCAGGGCGACGCGGCTAGCGAGGAAGAGGTCGCTTACAGCGGCTACCGCGTTGGCTTTGGCGGTCACATGATGTTCATGCCCGGCGGTATCGTCACGCTCGAAGGCATCGAGGTGCGCGACATGGGCCAGACGGGCATCGGCGGCCGCTACGCGATGCACTGGCACTTCGCCGACTACCGCCCGAGCGACTATGTCCGAAACTCGTCGTTCCACCACAACTTCCAGCGCGCCGTCAACATCCACCGGACCCACCAAGTCACGGTCGAGAACAACGTCGCCTACCACACGACCAACCACGCCTTCGTCTTCTCCGAGGACGGCGACGAAACCGACAATCGCTTCGTCAACAACCTCTCGATCCTGAACTGGGCCGTCCAGGTGGAGCACTTCGCGTTCCCGCGCCGCCAGTCCGAGCGGATGTCGAATCAGGGGGAGGAGCGCGCCGGGACGTTCTGGGGCCGCAACCCGCACAACATCCTGATTGACAACCGCGCCGTCGGCAACTACCTCGGCAACGGCTTCTTCTTCGACCAGCAGCACATCCAGGGCTTCGGCCGCGTGCGCCCGTTCCTCTATCAGGACAAGCCGATCACGTTCACCGGTAACGTCGCCCACGCCATTTACGACATCCCCGGCGGCGGGTCGTTTGACTCGTACGGCCCGGAGCAGCGGGGCACGGCCCTCTTCATCGGGTTCCGCGAAGGCCCCTACCCGCTCGTCTTCGGCCCGGACTTCCTCGCCTACAAGGTGAGCCACTCCGGGGCGTGGGTTGAGGAACTCAACGAGACCGTCAAGGGCATCACCGTCACCGACTCCGGCATTGGTGTGAGTCCGTTCCGCGGCAAGGTCGAAGACCTGTTCGTCGTAGGCAACACGGCCAACGACATCGGCGGCCCGATTCCGGCCACCACGCGTCACCTGGGCTCCGTCGGCGGCATCAACCTCACGAGCCAGCACCAGAAGAAGGACGGCGAGAACGAGCGCCAGCCGCGCATCCACAACGCGACATTCGTGGACGTGGAGCCCGCCGCGATCACGGTCGAGTTCCGCGAGATCGAACTCGGCAGCGAGGTTTCGGGCCTGACGTTCATCCGCACCAACCCCATCTTCTTTTTTGAGCAGATGGATCGCGGGGCGATCTACGATGCCGACGGCTCGCTCTCCGGCACGGGCCGTCCCGGCGAGATCCGCGGCGAGGGCGACCCGGCGGCTAGCATCGCCGAGTGCGACTGGCGCGGGGAATTCAGCGGCTGGTTCTGCCCGGACGACCGCCGGGTTTCGGGGGCGAACCCGCACTGGATCGTCAACGATGCCGTCCCGGGCGTGTCCTACAGCTTCTGGAAAGACGACTTCCTCGACCTGCCCGAGATCGACGGGCTCGGTGGGCCGACCGAGACGGGCACCGCAAGCAGCTTCAACCTCGACGCGATCCCGCTGGCTTCGAGCTACACCGTCCGCTTCTACGGCTTTCTTAACGTCCCCGAAACCGGCGACTACCGCTTCGTCCTCGACGCCAAGGAGGGCGGGGCGCTTCACATCGACAACGAAGTCGTCGTGTGGTCGAGCCGGCCCGGCCAGCCGGAGGCGCACGAGGGCTGGGTGCGGCTCAAGAAGGGCTACCACGCCATCGCGGTGGACCACTACAAGCGCCTGAGCAACCCCGAACTGCAGCTCCGGTGGGAAGGGCCCGGGTTCAGCATGAAGCCCGTAACCGGCAGTGACCTCATCCGCGGGACGGGCGTCCAGACCGATCCGGACGACGGTGGCGACGACGATGACGGCGGTGGTGACACGGGTGAGAATCAGGCACCCACGGTGTCCATCACCTCGCCATCGGATGGCGCGACCATCACCGCTAACGAGAAGACCACCGTGAAGGTCGCCGCTTCGGACCCGGATGGGGAGGTCATCGAGGTGATCTTCTACGTGAATGGCAACGAGCAGCACACCGACGGCAAGTCGCCGTGGCAGTGGAAGCCGCGCGTGCCTGCTGGGGAGTACACGCTCACGGTTGTCGCGGTTGACAACGAGGGGGCGCGCACGACCTCCTCGCCGATCAACGTCTCGGCGGTCAACTCGGTGCTGGCGGGCGGCGCTAGCTCGCAGGCGCTCCCGACCGAGTTTGCCATCGAGAACGTGTATCCCAACCCGTTCAACCCGGCAACCACCGTCTCGCTCGCGATGCCGCATGGTGGCGACTACGACGTGACGGTCTACGACGTAGCGGGCCGCAAGGTGATGGAACTGCTGCTGCTCGACCAGGAACCCGGCATCGTGCCGATTCAGCTCGACATGAGCGCCCACGCGAGCGGGATGTACATCCTGCAAGCGCGCGACGGCGAGTCGGGCAGCGTGCTCACCGAGCGGATCACGCTCCTCAAATAGCGTCTGGCGGACGCACGCTAGCGTTGCTGAAGCGGGCGCGGTCTTCGGATCGCGCCCGCTCTGCGTTGGGGCCGCTGCCGAGTAGGACGGCAATGGACTGACGAAGCGTAACGCCCCAGGGTGACACTTCAGCACGCTGTATCAAGGTGCGACATGCGCGGCTACACCCTGCGTCCCTTCAGGCGAGGGCGACCGGGTAGACACCTGCGTCCTATCCCTGGCTTTCCGTTACAAATCCTGCAGGTGATACAACCAACCCCTCTAATTTGGCTCGTTTCGGGACTCAAAGCTTAGACGTCGCGAGCCCACGCTGATACCGAATAGCGACCCCGCGCAGGCCGGCGAACGCCGGGATCACCCGCCTGCTCTTCTCCACGTCGCTATTCAGAGTATGTACGTCTGCCACCGCCTCCGAACCCTGACGGTTCTTTTCTTGACGCTTGT
>JBCDFO010000035.1:0-21341 GCA_039177895.1 Bacteroidota bacterium | reverse complement strand
TGTCCTACGAGCTCGGCATGGGCGCGGCCGTCGTGTCGGTCGTCCTTCTCACCGCGGCGACGCTCAACGGCCAGGGCGTCGAGATGTCCGCCCTCTCGATGACGGGCATCGTGGAGGCGCAGAACAGCGCACTCGGCGTGTTCGCGTGGAACCTGTTCCGCAACCCCGTCGGCTTCGTGATCTTCGTGGTGTGCGCCTTCGCCGAGACGAACCGCGCGCCGTTCGACCTGCCCGAGGCCGAGCAGGAACTCGTCGGCGGCTACCACACCGAGTACGCCGGGATGAAGTTCGGGATGTTCTTCCTCGCGGAGTACGTCAACATGTTCATGGCGAGCGTCTTCATCACGACGCTCTTCCTGGGCGGCTACCTCGTCCCCTTCGAGGCGCTGCTCGTGGACGCGTTCGGGCTAGGCGGCCCGCTCCTCGTTGCGTTGCAGGTCGCGTCGTTCCTGGCGAAGGCGGCGTTCTGCGCGTTCGTGTTCATCTGGGTGCGTTGGACGCTGCCGCGCTTCAAGTACAACCAGCTGATGAAGCTCGGCTGGGCCTACCTGCTGCCCATCGCCATCGCAAACATCCTCGTGATCGCCCTCGGCATCGCCGTGTGGTACACGGTGGCATAAGGCGTGATCGAATTCGAGGTCACGACCCGGATTGCTGCGCCGCCAGCGGTCTGCTTCGACCTCGCCCGCGACGTGGACTTCCACGCTGAGTCGCTCGCGCACACCGGTGAGCGTGTGGTGGACCGGCCCGCTCAGGCGCTATTGGAGTTGGGCGACGAGGTCGAGTTCGAGGGGCGGCACTTCGGCGTGGTCCAGCGTCACCGAGCACGCATCACGGGGTTCGGCGCCCCCGTCTTTTTCAGGGATACGATGGTGCGCGGTGCGTTCCGCACGTTCGAGCACGATCACCTCTTCGAACTGGTGGGAGGGGAAACGGTGATGCGTGACCGCGTTCGGTTTACCGCGCCGTTCGGCTGGATCGGGTGGGTAGTCGCTCGTATCGTGCTACGACCGTACCTCAAACGGCTAATCGCGCAGCGAGGACAGGAGATCAAACGTGCAGCGGAAAGCGCTGCTGCCCACACTCCTTCATCTCATTTCGTTTACGAGAGTGCGACCACGAACGAAAACAGGGAGCGTCTCACCAGCACACCGCCGCCCTGGCAGCGGTAGGCTACCAGGGCGGCGAAACACGACGGGCAGGTACCGGCTAGCGTACCACGGTGATGCGGCGCGTCTGCGCCTCGCCGGCGTCCGTGCTCAGGCGCACCACGTAGAGCCCAGCGGGCAGCCCAGCGGCCTCGAAGGCGACCGCGTGGGCTCCGGCAGCGCGGACCTCATCTACGAGCACGGCGACCTCGCGGCCGAGCAGGTCGTAGACGGCCAGGCGCGCGTGGTCGGCCGTGGCGAGGGTGAAGCGCAGCTGCGTGGCCTCGGTGAACGGGTTAGGGAACGCCGCGTCGAGCGCGAAGAGGGCGGACGTGGCAGCTTCATCCTCCCCCGAAGTTGGGGTCAAGGCTGCTCCTTGGAAAAAGAACTGGTTGCCTGCGGCATTCAGACCGCCTGTCCTACCATAGATCACGTTGGCTACGCCGTATTCGTTCAGCGGCGGAAGTCCGTCGTCAAGCGGAACGCCTACGATAAGGTCATCGCGCCCGTCGCCGTTGAAGTCGCCCGCGGCTATCTCCATGCCAAACATGTCCTCGTTGTTGAGGCGAGGCTGCAGATTCCCCTGGTCCCAGATTTGGTTTGTGACCGGCACGAGTTGATCGCTGGACCCATGCAGAACGAAGACCATGCCGGACCGCATGCCACCCGGAACGCTCTCACCCGGCGAGCCAATGGCGAGGTCGTCGATACCGTCGCCGGTGAAATCTCCAGCGGCAAGTGCGGACCCAAACAGGTCGCCGGTTTCCGATTTGTTGTCGGTGCCATTAGGGAGCTGGCTCTGGCCGAAGAGTTGGTTGGTTCCACTGACGCCGCTAGTACTCCCATAGAACACCGCAAATCGCCCGTTGTCCGTAACGCCTAGTCCCTCGTTATCCTCGAATGGAATGCCGACTGCGATGTCGTCGCGACCGTCGTTGTTGAAGTCGCCTGCCGCGAGCGCGTAGCCAAACTGGTCACCGGCTTCTTGCTCACTAGGCCTCAGATCATTTTGGTTCCAGTCGCCTCCTCCGTCGTTCGTTGGAAAGAGCCCGCCGTTGCCGCCGTCGAAAACAATCATTGCGCCGGTGTTCCCATTGCTCCCGGGGACTCCGACCGCAAGGTCATCGCGTCCGTTGCCGTCAAAATCGCCAGCGGCGAGCGCGAAGCCAAACTGGTCACCCGTTCTCGCGCTGCCCGGGACATCTGCCATGTCTTGGTGCCAGACCTGCTCGGCGCCGAATCCGCCACCGGTCCCGTATCGAACTGAGATGGCACCAGCACCTGGACTTGGTCCATCGAGATCCTCACCTGGAATTCCGATGGCGAGGTCGTCACGACCATCGCCGTCGAAGTCGCCCGCAGCCACCGAGAACCCAAATCGGTCGTTGGCCTCGTCGCCGGAGTTACCGGTCTGTGTCAGCACTAAGGCTCCGGTCGTAGTGAGGCCACTAGCCGCTCCGAAAAGCACGAGAACCCCGCCTGCGCGGATGCGACCAGCGCTGTCGTAGTCGGGCATACCGACGGCGACATCGTCGAAACCGTCCCCATTGAAGTCCCCGGAGGCCGCGGAGGCTCCGAGCGCAGCGAGGTTAGTTCGGTCAGTAAGAAAGAAGAAATTGTTATCCTCCTCGTCCAGGCGGCTAGCTGTACCGTAAATGACGTGGACAACGCCAGCCCCATCGTCTTCGCCTTCGGCACCGATAGCGACGTCGTCGAAACCGTCATTGTTGAAGTCGCCCACCGCTACAGCAGACCCGAATCGGTCGTCTGTCTCGGGCTCCCCAGCGATCTGTGCGTGGCTCGGTGGAGCGAGGAAGGCTAGCAGTAGTATCAGCACGGCGAGCGGAGCCAAGAGTGTGGCTGCTTTGCGGGCAGTGGCCCGGTAGCGTGTCGTGTAGAAGTAATGGGTGTAATCCATGGGTCGTAGGAAGGGAGGGGAAAGAGCGTGAGGCTGCAAGGAGTGCAGCAGGGCTATGAGGCGAGCAGGGCCTGGACAGCGGCGCGGAGACTGCGCGCGTTGAAGGGCTTGCGCAGCACCGGCCCGTCACGGGCGCGGATGGTCTCGCCCGTGATGAGGAGTACCGGGAGGTCGGCCCACCGGGCATCGGCGTGGAGGGCCGCCTTGAGCGCCCAGCCGTCGAGCCGCGGCATCACCACGTCGGTGACGACCAAGACGACGGGCCCAGCGCCAGCACCGTCTCCGCAGATGTGCGCGAGCGCGTCGAGGCCATCAGTGGCCTCCTCCACGCGGACGGGGAGCGCGATCAGGCTGCGCCGGATGTAGGCCCGCATCTGCGCGTCGTCGTCCACCACGAGCACCAGCGGAGCGCGGGCTGGAAGGTTGGGCAGCGTTAGAGCAGCAGGCATCGGGCGTCACACAGCGTTCGGGAACGAGCGGGTGACGCGAAGGACGGGACGCCGCCCCGGACGGCCGTTGCCGGAGCGTTCGGAACCGTTGTGTGGGCGTTCAGCGGACGCAGACGCAACGGTTCCGAACGCCGGCGCAACCCTCAGCCCCGATCCAAGGAGACCGGTGACCCGGTCGGTGTTGCGTCTGCGGCGGAGTCAGGCCGAGCGGTCCTCGTGCTCGGCGGCGTACTGCGCTGGGGTTGTCCCGTAGGTGTCGCGGAACCGGTTGCAGAAGTGAGCTACGCTCTTGAAGCCCACGCCGTAGGCGACCTCGCTCACGGTGCCTTCGCTACGGCGGAGGAGGGCGGTGGCCTGCTCCAGGCGCATGCTCCACACCACATCCATCGGGCTCTGCCCGAAGGTGTCGGCGAAGCGGCTGTAGAGCGTCGTCCGTCCCAACCCGAGGGCGGCAGCCAGGGTCGCCACGCTGAGGTCGTCCTCGCTGAGCCGCGCTGCGATGACGGCGCGCGCCTCCTGCTCAAACGGGTCGGCGGCTGGGGCGTCGGCCTCCCGCGTAGTGGCACCGGGCTCCTCAGCGCCCGGCGCGTCAGGCCGCTCCGTACGTGCAGCCTGCAGGTAGCGGGCTTTCAGCCGTTGCCGCGAGACGATCAGGTTCTCGACGCGGAGGCCCAGTTCGCGCACGTCGAACGGCTTCGTGAGGTAGGCGTCGGCCCCGCCCTCCAGCCCGGTCAGCCGGTCCTCGACCTCCGCGCGCGCTGTGAGCAGGATCACTGGCAGGTAGTCCAACTCGGGATCGCTCTTGAGCGCGCGGCAGAGCTCGAAGCCGTCGAGTTCGGGCATCATTACGTCGCTGACCACGAGGTCTGGCAGGGCAGCCCGCGCGAGGTCGAGTGCGGCTTGGCCGTCGGCGGCTTCGAGGACGCAGTAGTGGCGCGCGAGGTGGCGGCGGACGTAGGCGCGGATGTCCGGGTTGTCATCGACCACGAGCACCGTGGTCGCGTCTGGTGCAGCGTCGGGGGGCACGGACACTGTGCCGTTCTGACCCGCTTCCACCGCGCTGGTCAGGAGCACCGACGATGCACCAGCGATCCCGTTCCCGCCGAGGTCGATGTCCACCGCGTCGTCGGGGTCCGTGGCTGAGGGATCAGCGAGGTCGGCGTCGTGGAAGTGCGCCTGCCCCAGCGGGAAGCGCGCCCGGAAGGTGGTGCCTTCCCCGACGGTGCTCGTGACTTTGACCGTGCCGCCGTGCCGCTCCACTAACTGTCGCGTGAGGGCGAGGCCGATGCCGGTGCCCTCCTGCCGCCTCGTCGGGGAGGCATCGGCCTGGTAGAACCGCTCGAAGACCCGGTGCAGGTGCTGGGGCGCGATACCGGGGCCGTTGTCTTCCACGGTGAGCACGAGCGCCCCGGGCCCCGCCGTGCCGGGCTCCTTGTGGAGGGTCACGGCCACGCTGCCGCCCTCGGGCGTGAACTTGAGCGCGTTGCCGAGCAGGTTGGTGAGCACCTTCTCGTACTGCTCGGGGTCGAGGGTGGCGATCACAGGCTGGCCGGGGCCCTCGAAACGCAGCGAGACGCGGCTACGTTCGGCCCACGGGCCAAAAGCCTTCACGCTCCGCGCCGTGAAGGCGACAGCATCGAGGGCGCGCGCCTGCAGCACGAGGCGGCCTGATTCGAGCCGGGCGATGTCGAGGAGCTGGTTGACGAGACGCAGCAGCCGTCGGCTGTTGTCGATGGCACCCCCGACGTAGTCGGCCATGCCCGGGGGGAGCGGCCCCAGCGCGCCGTCCTGGAGGTCTTCGAGCGGACCGAGGATGAGGGTGAGCGGCGTCCGAAACTCGTGGGAGACGTTGGCGAACAGTTGCGACTTGGCCTCGTCGAGCGAGCGGAGCATCGCGGCCTGGGCGGCAACGGTCTCCTTCTCTCGCTCCAGGTCTTCCGTCCGCTCTCGCACGAGCGCGTCCAACTCAGCCTCGCGCTTTCGCACGTGTTGCACGCGCGCCCGGTAGCCTCCCGTGAGGAGCGCGAGGACGACGACGAGACAGAGCCCAGCAAACCAGCGCGTCTCATAGAAAAACGGCGCGACGGTCAAAGCAAGGGTGCCGTCGGCCTCGCTCCAGACGCCGGTACGATTCCGCGCTTGCACCCGGAACGTGTAGGCTCCTGGCGGGACGTTGGTGTAGGTGGCCTCGCGGGCCGTCCCGGCCTCCACCCAGTCGGCGTCGAGGCCGTCGAGACGGTAGCGATACGTCACCGCCTCGGGGTGGCGGAAGGTGAGGCCGATGTAAGGGATGGTAAAGCGTCGCTCATGAGCAGCGAGTTGGACGGGCCCGGAGGCTATGCGGAGGCTATCGCCCACCCGTAGGCCTTCGGCCTGCGCAATGGGAGGCTCGCGGCCTAGCTCGCGCGCGACCGCGGGGTCTACCACGGCGGCCCCGTGGAAGGTGGGGAACCAGAGACGCCCGTCCGGGGCTGCGTACGAGGAGTAGCCGACCGTCTCGGGGTTGAGAAGGCCGGACTCACGCCCGTACTGCACGGCGGGCACACGGTCGAGCCGGCCGTCGAGGAAGGTATTGAGATCCGCCCGGCTGGCCCGGTGGAGGCCCTGGTTGCCGCTCATCCAGAAGATCCCGGCCTCGTCCTCAAGGATCGCCGCCACGATGTTCTCGCCGAGGCCGTCGTCTTCGGTGATGCTCGCAAACTGGCCGTCCTTGTAGCGCACGAGCCCGCCTCCGTAGGTCCCCAGCCAGAGCACCCCGTCTGGGTCCTCGTGCACGTACCGGACGTGCGGGTGGGGGAGCCCGTCGGCCGTCGTGATCACGGTCGCCTGTGGCCCGTCGGGCTCATCGACCCGGTCGAGCCGCACGAGGCCCTCCTCGGTCCCAATCCACACCGTGCCCTGCCGGTCACGGTGAAGGTGGCGGATTCGGTAATGGCCCCCTGTGGCACGGTCAAGGGTAGGGGTGGCCCCCATGGGGTCGGTCAGTCGGTAGGCGCAGCACCCGTTGTAGAGCCAGAGTGTGTTGTCCCGTATCGGGTCGGGGTAGAACTGAGACCGGATGCTTCCGTCAACAAAGTTGACATCAAATAGGGGGGCTTGGCTCCCGTTGCGGTAGCGCGTCACGCGCTCAAGCACGGTCCCAGGAATCTCCGTCACGGCGAGGCGGCGCCCGAGGTTGTCCTCGTAGAACCCCTGCCCGCGCCACTGCTCGTCTCCTGCGAAGAGCGGTGTGATGCGGCCCGCTTCGACTCGGTATACCGCTTGGCCTCCTGCATGCAACAGCACAGAGCCTCCGCGTCCTGCCTCTACGGTAGCCATGGCCTTCCCCGCTACGTCGAAAGGCGTGTAGACCTGGATCGCGTTGCGACGAATGCGGTAGATCCCGTCGGTGCTGGTCCCGATCCAGATCGTCCCCTCACGGTCTTCCAAGACAGGAGGCACGGCGGTGCCAATGGGGAACCGGATACGCGGGGTGGAAGCGCCCTGCTCGTAAGCCGCGACTTCCGACCTACTTTTCGTCCAAAGCAAGCCGTCCCGGCTCAGGAGCAGCGGGCACGTTCCTCGCGGCAGCGCGAACCGGCCACGCGATGCGCCGCTGGTCGAGGTCAACTCGATCGTCTCGTCGACGACGCGGCTCGACAGCACTTCCCCGCGCGACGGATGTTGGAGCACACGCCTGAACGGCGATGGACGCACGTCGCGCGGCCCACTCGGGTCGATGCGGGCGAGCACCCAGCCTGCGTCGGGGCGCTCCCCGTCGCAGGTTGGCATCGGATCGGGCGGCGGCGCTTCGGCAGAGCGCTCACGGATGACCACCCAGGGGGTGCCAGACCCGTCCTTTACGATGCCGCCATGGGGTGACCGGGCCTCGTAGGGCGCCCAGAACTGCGACGCCACAGGCTCGACCCGGTTGGCTCCAAAAACCAGGCTCGGGGCCAGGACTGTGGGCGTTGACGGATGGCGCTCCAGATGCCCGTCCGCATAGCGGAGCACGTCGCCTCGGCTGGAGATGGCATACAGCGTGTCGCTACGCCCGACGTAGAGGTGGGTGATGAGGAGCGTCTCGAGAGGAGGAGCAAGCTGCGCGGTCACGTCGAGGAAGCGGTGCCCGTCGAAGCGAGCGAGACCGCCGTTCGTGGCCACCCACAGGTAGCCGTCGGAGGTCTGCGCGATGTCGTAGACCTGGTGGCCTGGCAATCCGTGCTCGGCCCCAAACGCGTCGACCGAGAAGGGCGGGGTGACGGTGGACTGCGCCTGGAGGGGCATACCAAGCGCCCACGCACCTACCAAGAGCACGAGGCCGTATCGCAGAGGCGCAACGTGCCTACACACAAAAGCAACGTACCTCTGCAAGCGAACGAGGGAGGGGGAGGAGGACACGTGGTGAGGACTGCAACGAGTGTGCCGCGTAGGCAGGCCCGATATATATGAAGCCTTGTCATTTATACCAAGCGACGAGGGATAGGTACGTCATCAGCCCCCGCACGCCACACCCCTACAGGTTCAGGTCTGTTAGCACACGCTCTGCGGCGAGGCCGTGGCACGCCTCATCCCAGCCGCCCCACGGCGATGAGGCGCTATGCCGGAGTGGAGGCCACGTGAGCCGCGCGAGCAGGTACCGGGACGCGGTAGGCGTCAGGCTGTGCAGCACGGGGTGCAGCACGAGACTGTGGACGAGGCGCGGTATCGCCCGAGCAGGCCGGATCAGTACGGCCCCCGGATGTGGTCGTGCACCTGCTCCTCGTAGAACACGCGTAGGCGGTCGTGCAAGGCGTCCGGCAGCGGCGGCAACGCCGAGACGCGCGCGTTGGCTTCGGCCTGCGCGGGCGAACTCGCGCCGGGGATGACGACCGACACCGCCTCGTGGTCGAGGACCCACCGGAGCACCATCTCGACCATCGACCATCCCTCGGGCACGTAGTCGCGCAACTGCTCTGCGAGTGCGACGCCGCGCTCGTAAGGCAGGCCCGCGAACGTCTCGCCGACGTTGAACGCCTGGCCATCGCGGTTGAACGCGCGGTGGTCGTCCTTGCGAAAGACCGTATCCGTGGTCAGCTTGCCCGTGAGCAATCCGCTCGCGAGCGGTAGCCGGACGATGATCCCCACGCCTCGCTCGGCGGCGCGGTCGAACAGCTCCCGAGCGGGCTTCTGGCGGAAGATGTTGAAGATGACCTGGAGCGAGGTCAGCCCCTCCTGCTCCAGGCACAGCAGCCCCTCCTCCACCGACTCGACGCTAGCCCCGAACGCCGCGATGAGCCCGTCGTCGCGCTGGCGGCGGAGCCAATCGAACACGTGGCCCGCGCGCAGCACGTCCATCGGCACGCAGTGGAGTTGCGTCAGGTCGATACGGTCCACGCTGAGGCGGTCGCGCGAACGTTCGGTGGCGGACCGAAGACCGTCCTCGGTGTAGGAATCGGGAAAGAGATCGCCCGTCCGCCCGAGCTTCGTAGCGATGACGATGTCGGGATGCGTCTCCCGGAAACGCCCGAGGGACTGCTCGCTTGCGCCGTTGCCGTAGACGTCAGCGGTATCGAAGAAGCAGACGCCGTGGGCGTACGACGCCGCGAGGATCTGCTGGGCGATGGCGTCATCCCACGGACGGCCCCACCCACCGCCGAGTTGCCAGCAGCCGAGGCCGCATTCGGTGACGGGGCCGAGGCGTCCCAGGGATCGCGTATTCATCACGTGCGAGTGTGCATCAGCTCAGCCCTGTGGGCCGTCCCACGCCGCGACGCCCAACGCCTCGAGGCCGCCCTTGCGGATCGGATCGGTGGCGTCGTTGAGCGCCTGGAAGCCGAAGTCGAGCCCGGCGATGGTGCGCATCGGGCGCGCGCCGTGCGGCATGTCGATGAGCTGGCTGAAAATGTCGACCACGATGTGCGCGTCGGTCGGGGCCTCGCCGTTGGCGAACAGGTCGCGCACGGTGCCTTCGAAGCCCTGGAAGAACTCGCCGACGTGCCCGTAGGCCGCCATCACCTCCTGGCGCGAGCCCTGCTTCATGTTCTCGAAGAAGCTCGTCTCAAACGGCCCCGGCTCGACGAGGACCACGTCAATGCCGAGCGGCGCGAGTTCGTAACGCATGGCCTCGCTCAGCCCTTCGAGGCCCCACTTGCTGGCGTTGTACACGCCGAAGCCTGGGAAAGCAGCACGGCCAGCCGTCGAGCTAACCTGGATGATGAGGCCGTCGCCCTGCGCGCGCATGCCGGGCAGGACCGCGTTCGCCACGCGCGCCGTGCCCACGATGTTGAGGTCGAGCTGCGCGAGGAACTCGTCAGCGGTGAAGGACTCGACGGGGCCGCCGTAGCCGTAGCCCGCGTTGTTGATGAGCACGTCCACGCCGTCCATCTCGCGCACGGCGTGCTGCACGCTCTCGTCGGAGGTGACGTCCATCTCGTGGACGGAGATCGAGACGCCCTCGGCGGCGGCGAAGTCGCGGAGTCCCTGCGCCTTGGCGGCGTTGCGCCCTTCGACGGCGCGCATGGTGGCGTAGACGTGGTGGCCTTTCTGGGCGAGCGTCTTGGCAGCGTCGAGACCGAAGCCGCTGCTGCACCCGGTGATGAGGATCTTCTTCGACATAGGGGTTCCTGGAAGAGAATGAGAGGGAGAGAACGGACGACAGCCCGATGTGGGCACGACATAGCTACCCACACGCGGACGAATTCCAGAGGTCGTGTCGGCGCTTCCCGTCAGCGCTGACTGCTCACCCACCACGCCCCTACACCGCCGGGGTTTCGCGTCGCGCATCGAACATCCGGCGCCTCACACTTCGATGGCGCCCTGGAGGTTGTTCTCCGTCGCAATCGCCTGCAGCAGCGCGTCGTCCGGCCACGCCTACAGCACGCACACCGCCGCCGGATTGCCCGCGAATTGCTGGCTAGCAAAGGCACCGACTTGGTAGAGAGGAATGGGCATAGTGCTTCCAAGCTCGACACCCACCTAATAGCTCCGACTCCAAACTTGCCAACTTGATCCCTACACTAAACTCTCTATCTCATCCCGATAAACCCTACCCCTCTCTGACCATTCCTCTTTTTGATAATCGTAGGTGTTCTCGTCAAACCATTTTTTGAGATCACTAATCTGATCACTAGCACTCCATTTCGAAGGAACCAATAGCTTTTCAAAGGCAACTATATACCACCAGTAAAATAAATTACCAAATAATTCAGGAATCAGGTCTCTATCTACTCTTTTATGTTTTACAGATAGCCAAAGTCTTTCATAGAACCCAATTAATTCCCAAGTTGAATTTCTTAGAATATCCTCATCCTCGGTGTAATTGAGGTCATTGTATATTGTATTGGGATATTTTCTTACGAATTTCTCCGCATTGCTACGAGCTCTAAGAATACGATCAGAGTGAAATTCCCTATGAAGCTCAAATGTCAGTAATCTTCTTCCTCTATTGCGAGCGAGCACGTAAGCAACTGAAGCACCAAGGACTGCTCCACCCATACCACTGGCCAAATTCAAGACTACCTCAAGCGATGCCGAATCCATGTTTACGTACGCATCTCGACGAGACCCACTACTTGAATAGGCGACTTTGCCTGCATGTAGCGCTAGCAACTAGAGACGAGCCGTAACCCGCCAGATTTCGCTAACACTATCCTTGCAGGCAGCTTTACTAACGGCCTCACCCAGTATACGAAGCGTCTCCGTGCAGTACTACCAGATTGCTCGGCTACTTCACTCCTAACAATAAGGTGACGCTATGCGAGCTCAAGACTCAGCCGTACCCATCGTCTGAAGCTTGCAGGGCTGAATTTTGACACTTCACGCCGCCTTCCTGCGCACCCGCTGGATGGCCTGGCGCCAGAGGATCTTCGGGATCGAGACCACGTCGCGGGGATTCCGCGCGGCCACAAACGCCTCCCGCTTCGCGGTGCGATAGACCTCCGGCGACGCCTTCGAGGGGTGCCCGGCGTCCAACGGCGGCTGCGGGTCGTACTCGATGGCGAGTTGCGTGACCTCGGCTTGCGCCTGGCCGCATAGCTCCATAACGACGTCGAGCGCGAGGTCGATGCCGGCGGACACGCCTGCCGCCGTGATGATCTTGCCCGACCGGACGATGCGCTCGTCGCGGCGTGCGTCTACGCCGAAGCCTTTCAACACAGTCTGCGCGGCCCAGTGCGTCGTGGCGGGGCGGCCGGTGAGGATGCCTGCCGCCGCGAGCACCAGCGCTCCCGTGCACACCGAGAGCGTCAGGGTGCTCGTCTCGTGGGCAGAGCGTACCCACTCAATCAGAGCGCGGTCTGCCATCGCCGTGGCGGTGTCGGCCGTGGATCCGGGGACGAGGAACAGGTCGGGAGCGGGCGTCTCGTCGAACGAGTGGGTGGCTCCGAGCACCAGAACGCCGCTGTCCGTCACCACCGGACCGGGCGCGTTGCTGACGAACCGCAGGTCCGCGCCGGGGATGGTGCGCAGCACCTCGTATGGCCCGATCGCGTCCAGGGCCGTCATGCCGTTGTAGAGGACAATCGCAATCTGCATCGTTTTGGGGGGAAGGAGGAAGGCGGGGTCGAATCAGGCCGTCAGGAACGTTGCCACGTGCGGGTAGACGGCCTCCGCAAACTCGTCGTAGACCAGCAGCTTGGCGTGGGGAATCGCCGTGAAGCCCGCGCACGCCGGGAAGGTCGCGGCCATCGCCCGGCCTAGCTCGACAGGGAACGTCGGGTCGGCGGCCCCCCAGACGAGACGGACAGGCAGGTCGAGCGTCGGATGGAGGCGCGCGAAGTCGTCGATGCGGGCCCAGTCGAGGCCCTGGAGGTACTTCGCGAGCCCGCGCGCCTTTGTCGGCGAGGCGATGACGGGGTCGAGAACGTAGCGCTTGAAGTCGCCGTCGAGGAGCGCGAGGTCGGCGTAGCAGCCGCCGAAGCCCATCGCGGCACGGCGGAAGGCGCGGGTGCGGAAGAGCGGGGCGAAGAGGCGGTGCGCACCGGGGACGTGCACCAGCCGGGCGTAGAACGGGATCCAGGGCGGTCGGTGGCCGGGGATCTCGGTGTTGAAGAGCAGGAGCCGGTCGAGCCGCGCTCGGTCAAGAGCCTGCCCCGGACCTGATCCGGGGTCAGCGAGGTGCCGCGCGATGGACGCGCCGGTGTCGTGGGCGACGACGGCGTAGCGGTCGAGGCCGAGCACGGTCGCCATCTCGGCGAGCGTCGCCGCCTGGCCGGGGAACGAGAAGTCGGTGCGGGCACTCCAGCGGCTCTCGCCCGTGCCGGGCAAGTCGATCACGATGCACGTGTGGGCGTTCCGCAGCCGGTAGGCGAGCGCGCGGTACGTGAAGCCGTTGAACGGCCAGCCATGCACGAACACGACGGGCGGTCCGCTGCCGAAGCGACGGTAGGCAACCTCGGCTCCGGAAGTCACGGCGTAGCGCACGGGCTGGGCGAGGAAGAACGCTGTCGCCTCGGCGCGGAGCGGGTCCGTGCTACCGCTGAACGTTCGTTTCTGAGTCGAGGTCGCGAGGTTCATGCGTGGAGCCTCGGTGTGCGTAGCCGTGCAGGGCCGTACCCGTGCGCTATAAGGTGCGCTGGCCGTACGTGTCGATCATCACGTAGGGATACAGTTCCGGCAGCGCGCTCGCTGTGTCGAGCGCGGCGACCTCGTCGGGCGTGAGGTCGAGGCACAGGTCGGAGACGAGAAGGCCAGCGTTACCGAGACGTCGAAATTGCATGGGGCGGTGTCGCTATGGAGTGGCTTCAGGTACGGGAGGACAAGCTACCGCAAGACACCATGCCCCACGTTGGTCCGAGCCAATGCACCAGACAGGCAGTGACCTCGGGGCTCCTCAGCAAAGCCAGGTGCCCCGTTTCCGTCACAATCTGGCGATGGTCCATCCTAATACCTAGGCCCGCATCAGAACTGCTGTGCTCTCCAAGCGCGCTCGCAACCGGAACGAGACCGTCGCCTACGAGGGTCTCCATCCATGAGCGAGGACACAGGGAGTGGGGCGCTACGGGCTCGTATACTCTGTCGCCCAGCGTCCCTGCAATGGCGTACCAGGTAACATCGGCCGGCAGCGCTGTCTGCTCGGCTAGGTCCGACACACGCCCCTGGCGCAGATCGGTGATGCCCGCGCTTCGCACCGCTCCAATCCTCGCGTAGGGCGCCGTGAACCGGGTATGGCCCAGCATCACCTCGACCCATCTGCCGAGGCGTTCCAGCGGTGCTCCGTGGTGGGGGGTCCCGAGGCACACTACGCGTTGCACGCGTGGTCGCCAGGCCACCGCCATGTCGCGACCAAGATCCTCCGCGTGGTGCAGCGCGCTGCGAACGACCAGCCCACCCATGCTGTGGGCGACCACGGCAACCTCATCTACCGGCACAGGCCAGCGAGCACACAACAACGAGAGCAGCCGAGCGAGACGCCGACCGTTCTCCGGTATGGGTCGCCCGGTGTTGTAGCGCACCATCACGGGGGTGTAGCCCAGCGCCTGCAGCGCTTCGGGATAGCCGGACGCGTTCGGCTCGCGCTGGGCAGTGGTGTCCGCACCCCAAGCCCGTTCGTCCAGGCACAGCCCATGGACGAAGAGCACGATGCGGCTCGTCGCTTCGGGCAGGTCGAACGCCTCACATGCCTGCTCCGAGGGCTCGGGCGATTCACATACTAGCGTACGCCCCCGGGCGCGGAGTGCCATCGGCGTTGCGAGTGGGTTGGCCGTTGCAGCGAGGTGATCGCCGATGACCCCGTTGAGCGCTGCTCGGAGGGCTGGCGTGCCTAGCCTGGGACCATCTACGTTCCTCGGCGCCGTAGCGGGTCGTACGGTACGGGCGGCACCATGCCCGACGAGACGGGCGACGCCTCGCACCGCAGCATAGACGCGCCCGGTGAGACCTCGCGTCCGGCCTGGCACATGGGTCGGCATCCCGAGCGTCGTCCACACCGCCTGGTGCGCCGCCTCGACGACATCGGTCACGCCGAGAAGGGCATCTGTCGCCAGCCGGACGGCGCCGTTCATGTCTGAGCGGAAACGAGGAGAGCGGAGCACGCAGGCAAAGGGGGCCAGAGCAAAGGTGGGCAGGTGGAACGCGCTGCGCCAGGAAAGTGCCCGCCCGTGAGCAATAGCGCCGAACACGCCCCCAACGAGCGCCGCCCCGCCAGCACGAAGCCAGAGGGGCAGCGGAGGGCGCACCAACCAGGAGAGCCCGAACCAAAGAACGTGGCCTAGCGCACGCGCGTCAGCCGCTGCGTGACGGCCCCACGCGGCGTCTGGAGCCGGACGACGTAGACCCCGCTCGGCAGCGCAGTCGCATCGAACTGCGCCGTGTGCGCGCCGGCGTCGTGCGTGCCCGTGGCGATTTCGGCAACGACGCGGCCGAGCAGGTCGTAGACCCGCAGGTCGATGTCTCCCGCCTCGGGCAGCGTGAAGCGGAGCGTGGCCGACGAGACGACGGGGTTCGGATAGGCGTCGAGTTCGAGCACCTCCGGCAGCGCGTCCTGCGCGGTGCCTGCCGAGGCCACCACCGACGACGGGGCCGCGACCGGCGTGCCGTGGCGGACGACCGTCGTGCGGTTGTTGACCTTGATCTCACGGGCCGCGATGGCCCCGCGGAACGCGGCGTCGGTGCGCACCCACACCGTAGCCGACGGCGCGTTGATGGTGCCGATGAAGTTCGACCGCGCGCCAACGTTAAGCGTCGCCGTCTGGGTCGTGTTCAGCGTCACGTTGGCCGAGAGGAGCGGGTTGGCCCCGCCGAACGACACCACGCGTACCTCTACGTCTGCACCGATGTTGAAGCGCGTCGCCACGTTGAGCGTCATCGGGCCGTTGGCCACGTCGAGGATGAGCGTCGCGTTGCGATTGATGAGGAGTTCGTCGAACGTGTAGGCGCTGCCAAGGAGGATGAGCGTGCCCTCGCCCTTGACGCGGACGCGCTGGTAGCTGCCCGGCGCGAGCGTACGCGTCTCGCCAGACTGGATGGTCTCGTTCTGCGTGCCCGGCGTGAACGGCCCCACGCTCGGCAGCGCGAAGGGTGCGACGGCGGCGTTGCCCTGCGCCGTGCCCACGACGGTCGCGTTGCTGGCGACGGTGAGCAGGCCGCCCGCTGTCACGTCGCCCTCGACTACGTTGCGCTTGTCGACAAGGACCGCGCCGGTGGCGGTGACGTCGGTGTCGTAGCTGCCGCTGTAGCCGTTCGACTGCTTCTTGAGCGTGACCGCGCCGTTGGAGGCGAGGCCGCCCACGAGCGCGTCAGCCTTACCGATGGTGACAGCGTCGGCGGCGACGAAGGACGGCGTCGGAAACGCGCCGTCGGTGTCGTAGACGTAGGCCGTGCCGGAGGTGGACGCCCCGGTGTCGGTGAACGGTGCTCCGACGGCGATACGCGTACCGCTCAGGTCCACCGCGAAGCCGTGGTAGTCGCCCTCTAGGCCATCGGAGGCGCTGAGGCGGAAGGTCTCGTCCCACGTTCCGTCGAGGTCGTAGACGTAGGCGAGGCCTACCTCCGAGCGGATCGTGGAGGACGGGGCCCCGACGACGATGCGGTCGCCCGCGACATCGACGGAGGTGCCCGCCTGCTGGTACTCGTGCGTCACGCTGCCGAGGAGCTTGGCCGACTCGCTCCACGTGGTCCCGGCGAGGTCGAACACGTAGGCCGCGCCTGCCTGGAAGTCGACGGCGTCGTGGTAGTACGCGCCCACGACAGCGCGGGAGCCATCGAGCGCAACCGACTGGCCGACGCGGTCGCCGGGGTTCTGGTCGGCGGCCTGGAGGATGTCCTCGGTCCAGCCGCTGCCAGTCTGCGTGAAGACGTACGCGGCCCCGCCGTCGCCCGCTGTGGTCACGCCGATGGGCGCACCCGCGATGACGCGGTTGCCGTCCACATCGACGGAGAAGCCGAGGGTGGCGGCCTGCTTGGGCACTGCGGCGGCGAGCTTGACGGTCTCGCCCCACGCGCCGTTGGCGTAGTCGAACACGTAGACCGCGCCCGCGTCGGTGGCCCCGGTGTCGTCGCCGAGGGCGCTGATCGCGAGGCGGTCGCCGTCGAGCGCGAGGCTGTAGCCGAAGCCTTGCCCAGCGGAGGCGTCGCTCGGCGTGAGCGTCGCGGTGAGCGCCCACGTGCTGCCGGTTCGCTCGTAGACGTAGGCGACGCCGGCGTAGTTGTCCTTGAAGTAGCCGCCGAGGACGGCCCGGTCGCCGTCAAGCGCCACGGCGTGGCCCGCAAGCTCGAAGCCGGTCGTGGTCGGCGGGAGGAGCGTCGCCGAGAGCGCCCACGCGCCGTTGGCGTAGTCGTAGACGAGCGCGGCCCCGGCCTCGGTGCCGGCGGTGTCGTCGTAGGGCCGCCCGACGAGGAGCCGGTCGCCGTCGAGCGCGAGGTCGTAGGCAAACTGGTCGTTGGCGTTGGAGGCGGGACGGAGGAGGGTTTCGGTCTGGGCCGTGGCGGGGAGCGCCAGGAGGAGGGTAAGCGCGCAGAGGAGCGCGCGGGTCGTAGCAAGCATGCGAAGGGTGATCCGAACGTGGAGGAGGCCGGGCGGTGGCGGGGCCTCCCGGAACGAACGCGACCAGCATAGCCGTCCCGCTCCGGGCTCCACATCGCCCCTGCGGCCCCTTTCGCTAGAACCTTCGTCTACTCCGTCAACCGAGCCCACTCCGCTCGCCGCAACCACAGCACGGCTATTCCGTCCGCAGGGCTACCTTCACTCCATCCACCTTTGCCTTCCGCGCGGAGTCGCTCCCCGCCAGCCCTGCAGATCCATGACCGTCCACTACCTGGAAATCGTGACCCCGGATGTCGAAGCCGTGTGTACCCACTACGCCGGGGTGCACGGCGTCGCCTTCGGCGAGCCGGTCGCCACGCTCGGCGGTGCCCGGACGGGCAGCCTGGCTGAGGGCGGGCTGGTCGGCGTGCGGGCCCCGATGCATGACGCCGAGTCGCCTGTCGTCCGCCCGTATGTGTTGGTCGAGGACATCGAAGCGGCCGTCGCCTCTGCCGGAAACGCGGGCGCTGAAGTCGCCTTACCGCCCATGCCGCTGCCGGGTCACGGCACCTGCGCCATCGTCATCGTCGGCGGTATCGACTGCGGGCTGTGGCAGGCCGAGTAAGCAGGAAGTTCGACGTGGGAAGTAGGCGGCTTCGCGACGTTCGCTCGGGGTGATACGGCAGCATTACTCCTCCAGGAAGCGGCGGAGCTCGGCGAGGTAGACCTCGGGCTGGTCCCAGAAGAGCGCGTGCCCAGCGTCCTCGATGAAGCGGTACGTGCCCTCGGGCGCCAACGCGGCGTGCTCGTAGGCGCTCGCGAACGGGATGTAGTCGCAGGAGCCTTGCAGCACGAGCAGCGGGACGGGGCTCTCGGCCAACTCGGACCGCCAGTCGTCCATGTCGCCGTACCAGTTGCTCCAGCCGTGCGAGTAGAAGCCGCCGCCGCCCTCCTCGGGCAGGACATTGGCTGGGTCGCAGACCATCCCCCGCGTGATCTTCGACACCACCGTGTTGAGCACGCCGTCGGCCTCCTCGTCCGGCATCAGCGCGATGTTGAACGTCGTCGCCAGCGCCACGGTAGCGATGGCGCGGACCGGCCATGAACTCAGCCCCGCGTCGTGCGCGATGTCCTCGGGCTCCCGAAACGAGAGCGAGTCGGGTACCGGGTAGGCGGCTCCGGTCGCCCATTGGCCGTCCTCGTCGAAGAGCGCGGGCTCGATGCCGCCCGGCGAGGTGAGGATCGCGCGGTCTATGAGGTCGGGGTAGTGCGCCGCCATGTACGACGCGAGCATCCCGCCATAGGACTGCCCGATGAGCACCACTGGACCGCTCCCCAGGTGCTCCGTCACGATCGTGCGCAGGTCCTCGGTGTGGCCGAGGAACGTGTAGTCCTTCGGCTTGGCGAGGCGATCCGAAAGGCCCGAGCCGATCTGGTCGTAGAGGTACACGTCGTGCCCCAGCGCCGTGAGCGGGCGCAGCACATCGATGGCGGACGAGTGGATGTAGCCACCGGGGCCACCGTGCAGGTAGACGATGGGCGGCTTTGTAGTCGCCGAGTCGGCATCGGCCGAGACGTGCGTGTAGGCAATGCGGTAGCCGCCTGGCATCGCCCAATACTGCGTGTCGGCACGGGGCATGATCGCCGAGATTGTCGGCTTCACCGGGATGGCGATGAGGACCCCCAGCACGACCACAGCCAGGCCGAGCACGGCGACCAGCGCTTTGAAGACGGTACGGATCACGAGATGGGGGCTGTTGGGAGTCCTCCAGGCTTACGCTACCGCTGAGACAGGGTTACGCGGGCGCGCCCCACTCAACCGCACGCAGCACTCCGATGTGGCCTCGATCCGCTCGGCATCTCCGCTCCTGTCTTGCCAACGTGCTCGCTCCTGAGAATGCGGTGCTCCCCCCGCAGCCTGACAGAACAGGCCGTGACGTTTACGTGCGGGCTGCGGGGCTGCTGGCGTGACAAAGGCCCTGCGTGAAGGCTATGCCCGCCCTTCATGGCAACATCTGTGGACACCTTGGGGTGCTCAAACGGCTCACTCTCTTCACGCTCTCTCCACGACCCATGGTCCACCGCACCGCTTGCGCGGCGGCGGGCGGCGCGCTCCTCGTAGCGCTCGCGCTCGCGCTCTGCGCCCCGGCCTCCCAGGCCCAGACCCGCACCCTCAGCTTCCGCCTCGAAGGCGGCGTCCCCACCGGCGACTTCGAAGAGCAGGTCGAGGACATCGGCCTCGGCCTCGCCGGCCAGCTCCTCTTCCAACCGCAGGGCGTGCCCCTCGCGTTCGGCTTCGAGGGCAGCTTCATCACCTACGGCCGCCAGGTTGCCACCGTGCCCGTGCAGTTCACCGCGGGCGGCACCTCGCTCGCGGAGCAGGTCACGCACAACAACATCGCGAGCTTCGGCCTCGTGCTGCGCCTCCAGCCCAACGGCGGAGCCGTGCAGCCGTACGTGGAAGGCATCGGCGGCTTCAACTACCTCCACACCCGCGTCTCGCTCGACGAGACGGTGGTGGTCAATGATGGCGGCGTGTTCAACGACAGCGACCCCATCCTGCTCACCCGCAACCCCGGCAACACCGTCGTGGACGACTTCGCGTTCACCTACGGCGGCGGCGGCGGCGTGATGATCCGCGTCTTCGACGGCTTCGACGACGGCACGCCCGTCACGGCCCTCCTCGACTTCGGCGCGCGCTACCTGCTCGGCGAGGAAGCCGACTACCTCACCGAGGGCGACGAGGCCACGGCAGAAAACGCCGTTGCGGCGACGCTCCGCTCGACCGTAGACGTGATCCGACCCTACTTCGGCCTGACGTTCCGCTTCTAGCCACGTCCCGACCGGGTCACGACAACGCGGGGGCTGCTCACACCGAGCGGCTCCCGCTTTTTGGTGGTTGGTGGTTGGTGGTTGGTGGAAAGCAAGCTGACGTCCTGGGCAGTGCCAAACGAATTTGCCTCTCCCCCTACTCTTCACTCCTCGCCCTTTACTCTTCACTCGCTCCGCCCTGCCATCCTGACAGGCCCCGTGCGCTTGGCACGCCGTTCGTTCTAGCTCGGGTAGCAAACACAACCACACCCGACTATGAACTTCCAGAAGTTTACCGTCAAGGCGCAGGAGGCCGTGCAGGCCGCGCTGGAGTTGGCGCAGAGCCGTCAGCACCAGGGCCTCGAACCGGCGCACCTCCTGAAGGCCTTCCTCAACGACGAGGGCGGGCTCGCCCGCACGCTGCTCGGCAAGCTCGGCGCGAACCTCGACTACCTCGACGCCAAGACCGACGCCGCGCTCGACGCGCTGCCGAAGGTGAGCGGCGCGTCCGTTTCGGGGCAATACCTCGGCACCGGCGCGAAGGCGCTCTTCGACACCGCGCTCGCGGAAGCCGAAGCGCTGAACGACGAATATGTCGCAACCGAGCACTTGCTGCTCGCGCTCGCGCAGGACCGCGGACCCGTCGGCCAGGCGATGCAGCAGCAGGGCGCGACGAAGGCGGCGCTCCTCACCGCGCTTCAGGAGACGCGCGGCAGCCAGCGCGTGCAGGACCCCTATGCCGAGAGCAAGTACGACGCCCTCAACCGCTACGCGCGCGACCTCAACGACCTCGCCGCGAAGGGCAAGATCGACCCCGTGATCGGGCGCGACGAGGAGATCCGTCGCGTGCTGCAGATCCTCTCGCGGCGCACCAAGAACAACCCCGTCCTCGTCGGCGAGCCGGGCGTTGGCAAGACGGCCATCGCCGAGGGGCTGGCCATCCGCATCGTGCAGGGCGACGTGCCCGAGGGCCTCAAGACGAAGCGCATCATGGCGCTCGACATGGGCGCGCTGATCGCGGGCGCGAAGTACCGCGGCGAGTTCGAGGACCGCCTCAAGGCCGTCGTCAAGGAGGTCGCGGAGTCGGAGGGCGCGTTGATCCTCTTCATCGACGAGATCCACACACTCGTGGGCGCGGGCGGCGGCGACGGCGCAATGGACGCGGCCAACATCCTCAAGCCCGCCCTCGCGCGCGGCGAACTACGGGCCATCGGCGCGACGACGCTCGACGAGTACCGGAAGTACTTCGAGAAAGACAAGGCGCTCGAACGGCGCTTCCAGATGGTGCTCGTCGCGGAGCCGTCCGTCGAGGACACCGTCGCCATCCTGCGTGGCATCAAGGACCGCTACGAGGTGCACCACGGCGTCCGCATCACCGACGGGGCCATCGTCGCCGCCGCGGAGCTGTCGGACCGCTACGTCACCAACCGCTTCCTCCCCGACAAGGCCATCGACCTCGTCGACGAGGCCGCCGCCCGCCTGCGCATCGAGATCGACTCGATGCCGGAGGACCTCGACGCACTTGAACGGCAGATTCGCCAGCAGGAGATCGCCCGCGAGGCGGTCAAGCGCGAGGGCGACACCGAGCAAGAAGC
>JBCDFO010000034.1:0-21572 GCA_039177895.1 Bacteroidota bacterium | reverse complement strand
TGCCCAGCCTGCCGTTGCGACGAGCAGCAGGCCCGCGAGCAGTACGACGGCCGTGACGTGGATTGCAACGAGGTTGAGCACGATTCCGGCAAGCGGTACTGCTCCGAAATGGAACGCCAGCACCGGCGCGGTCGCTAGCGTTGCCGCGAGGGTAGCGGCGGTGCTCTGGAGTGCCCACCGCCATCGCGACGGCTGCCACCACCGTTTCGGCGTCCATCGCTCGGCCAGCGGCGTCAGCAGTACGAGGCCCGCGACGGCGGAGAACGAGAGCTGGAACCCCACATCGAACAGCGCAGCAGGACGCATGAGCAACAGCACCACCGCAGCTAGACCGAGCGTGTTGAGCGCATCGGTCTGCCGCTGCAGCATTCCGCCACCGATGAAGAGCGTCGCCATCACAAACGCGCGCACCACCGATGTGGGAGCCCCAGTCAGCAGGACGTAGCCCGCGAGCACGGCAAGCGTGACGATAGCGCGGCTGACCTCCATCCAACGCCACGCGACGCCGACCCGCAAGAGCAGGGGCTTGAGCAGGTGGAATAGCGCCAGCCCCACGAGCAGTACGTGCAGGCCCGATACGGCAAGGAGGTGCATCAAGCCCGTCTGTCGAAATGTGTCCTGCACGTCTTGATCGAGCGCGCTGCGGTCGGCGAGCAGGAGGGCGGCGAGGAGCGCCTGCGCCTCGGGCGTCCGTACGTGCGCAGCGATAGCAGTTCGGACGAAGCTCTGCGCGGCTGCCGCGATGCGCTGGTGTGTCGTCGCCTTGGAGCCAACTACCGCGATAGCTTCGGCGTCATAGAGCGCGAGGGTGGCATGAATGCCTTGCCTCTGGAGGTACGCGCCGTAGTCGAAGTCGGCTGGGTTGCGAGGCGTGGGTGTGGGCCGCAACAGCCCCGTCGTCTCGATCCGGTCGCCGAGCACGAGCTTGGGGTACAGAGCTGAGGTCTCACCCCAGCGAGGCTGCCGGAGCGAAACCTGAACGCGGCCCGTCGTGGGCGTGGCCGTGCCCTCCGTTGCGGCCGAGTCGATGGCGACCCACAGGCGCGTGCCCGAACGGGCGTCCACCGGCGGCTCGTCTACCGATCCCCACAGCGTTACTGGGACCTCGTCAGTCTCGGCCCACGCCGCAACGTGCGCGATGTGATGATGGGGCAGATGCGTCCACAACGCATGCCGTGCTCCGCCGAGGGCGACCAGGCTCGCGGCGACGGCTACGCTCAGCACGAGGGGGCGCAGCGTCACTAAGCGCCGGCGAGGAAGCAGCATGAGTCCCAGAGCACCTGCCCACGCGAGCCCGAATGCTATGAACCAGCCTCCCTGCGGGAGCATGCCCGTTTGCGCGAGCACAATGCCGATGCCCATGAGCAGCGCCGCCGTGAGCATAGGGCGGGCCGTCCAGGCAATCGGGGAGCGCGGTCTAGGCATCAGAAGCGGGAGGATGAGCAGCATCCGTCAAGACAGGCGAGGCGGCCTGGGCATAACCTCCGACCGTGTTAGCTTCGCCTGCACAGTCGTCGCCGGGTCTGGAAGGCGGCCTGCGTATCTTGCATGAAGCGCGTTTGCCGCTGGGACCCTGGTGGGGCGGGGCGGTACCATCACGCTCCCTACCCGTCTCTCTGTTTGCCCCATCCTCCATGAGCACCCGCCGCGAAGCCCGCGAGCGCACCCTGCAAGCGCTCTACGCCCGCGAACTCAGCGAGGACGCGCCTGACCACATCCTCCGAACGGTGGTGGCACCGTTCCTCGACGAGAAGGCGCAGCGCTTCGCCGAGAAGCTCTTCCTGCGCACGCTCGACCACACGGAGGAGGCCGAGACGCTGATCGACCGCTACGTGCAGAATTGGGAGGTCGAGCGGCTGGCGCTGGTGGACCGGCTGCTGCTGCGTCTCGCCATCGGGGAGTTTTTGGGTTTCCCCGACATTCCGCCGAAAGTGTCGATCAACGAGGTGCTCGACATCGCGAAGCGCTACAGCACGCCGCGCAGCGCCCACTTCCTGAACGGTGTGCTTGACGCAGTGTTGAAGGAGCTTATCGAGACGAGTCGGCTCAAGAAATCCGGGCGCGGGCTCGTGGGTATGCCTACTGTCTCATCCTGATACATCGTGCTGTTTTTTCAAACGATGTTGAGGGTGGGTGAGCCCTAGTGTGATGTCGTTGCGCAAGTGGATTAACCGGGCGGCTTCTGCGTCCGGGTCTGAGCCGCCCGCCCCGTCTCCCGTGGACGCTGCTTCCGTGGACGCTGCCCTGCCCGTCGATCCCCATGCCCCGCGTCTGATCGCCATCGGCGACGTGCATGGCTGCCTGCGCACGCTCGAGGTGCTGCTCGACCGTCTCGCTCCCGCCTCGGACGTGCCTCTTGTCTTCGTGGGCGACTACATCGATCGCGGCCCGAACTCGCGCGGCGTGATCGACCGGCTGCTGCGCCTCAAACAGGAGCACCCCTGTGTCTTTCTGCGCGGCAACCACGACCAGATGATGGTCGATTTCGTCGTCGATGGCGACCTCGAGCTCTGGCGCATCAACGGCGGTCTCTCGACGCTCGCCAACTATATGGAGCGCGACCGCCTCCGCATCCCGGACGCGCACATCGACTTCATGCAGCGGACGTCTCTCTACTTCGAGGCGGACGAGTTCGTGTTCGTCCACGCGGGCCTTCGACCGGATCTGAGCATCGCCGACAACCTGCGCTTCGGCACGGCTGAGACGTTCCTCTGGGAGCGCAGCCACCTCAACGCCAACCTCAGTGCCTGGGAGAAGACCGTCGTGTGCGGTCACACACCCGTCACCGAGCCCATCGACGAGCCGAAGCTCATCGACATCGACACAGGCTGTGTCTATCACCACCGGCCGGGCTACGGCATCCTCACGGCTGTCGTCCTTCCCGAGCGGAGGTTTGTGCAGGCGCCGTTCCAAGAGTAGGCCGAACCGGAAGTAGGCCGAACGCGTCTCGGCCTACCGTCTTCCTGGAGGCGCTGCGTCAAGTTCTTATGCCCTCCAGGCAGGGGCGCAACCGAAAGGGCTTCAGAAGGTTGGAAGAACCTGCCTCCCGAGGTGTGCCTTTGCGTGCAGCCTTCGAGGCCAGCCCTCCGTCCATGTTCACCAGCCTGCGTCCGTTTGCAGCCGAAGACCACCCGCGAATCCGCGATCCTCGTAGGCGTCCAGACGCCCGAGACTACCCGCTATCACCTCGACGAGAGCCTCGATGAACTCGAACTCCTAGCCGATACGGCCGGGGCGGACGTGACCGACCGCCTCACGCAAAACATGACCACGCCTGCCGTCGCGACGTACATCGGCAAGGGCAAGGTGCAGGAACTGAAGGCGCTCGTTGAGAAGCGCAAGGCCGACCTCGTCATCTTCGACGACGACCTCTCGCCCGTGCAAGCGCGCAACCTGGAGCGCGAGCTCGAATGCAAGCTCGTGGACCGCTCGGGGCTAATCCTGGACATCTTCGCTGGACGCGCCAAGACGGCGACGGCTAAGACGCAGGTCGAACTGGCGCAGCTCGACTACCTCGTGACGCGCCTCACGCGGCAGTGGACGCACCTTTCCCGCCAGAAGGGTGGTATCGGGATGCGCGGGCCGGGCGAGACGCAGATCGAAACGGACCGCCGCCTCATCGGCCGCCGCATCTCGGTGCTGAAGGACAAGCTCGACCGCATCGACCGGCAGCGGACGACGCAGCGCAAGGGCCGCGCCGACCAAACGCGCGTCGCGCTCGTGGGCTACACCAACGCGGGCAAGTCGACGCTGATGAACGCGCTCGCCGAGGACGCCCAGGTGCACGCCGAGGACCGCCTCTTCGCCACGCTCGACGCGACGACGCGCAAGGCCTACCTCGCGCCGAACAAGCCGGTGCTGCTCTCGGACACGGTCGGCTTCATCCGCAAGCTCCCGCACAAGCTCATCGAGAGCTTCAAGAGTACGCTCGACGAGACGCGCGAAGCCGACGTGCTGATGCATGTAGTCGACGCGAGTCACCCGTACTTCGAGGACCACATCCGCGTGGTCAACCAGACGCTGAAAGACCTCGGCGCGCTTGGCAAGCCGACGCTGATGGTGTTCAACAAGCTCGACGTGCTCGAAGAGCGCGGCCTGTTAGCGAGCCTCCGTACGTCGTACGAGAACGCGGCCTTCGTCTCAGCCCTGCGCGGCATCGGCCTCGACCAACTCCGCGTGCAACTGCTCGACGTGATCGAGGCCGACTACCGTGACCAGGCGGTCGTGCTGCCGGTCAGTGCTGGGAAAGAGCGCTCGCACCTCCACCGGGTGGCGGAAGTGCACGCGGAAGTGCCCGTGACCGCACTCTCGAAGGACGCGGCTGACGACTCGACCGCGCTCCCCGCGCTCGTCATCCGTTACCGCGTCGCGCCCAAGAACGCCGACGATCTCGACCGAATGCTCACCCGTTTCGCCGACCTGCGCGTCGTCTCGACGCTGGGTCCCGACGCGCTGCTGAGCGGCGACGGTCAGGCGACGGCCATCCCGGACGCGCTCGTGAGCGACTCCGTCCGCTCCGCGTAGCCGGGGTTTACCCGCTCCGCTGTTTTGACACAAGCCTGCGATCGAAAGACCTTGCAGCTTCACTGCGTCCGGTCGTAGTTCTTACCCGCACCACCACCTTCGCTCATGCCTGGCGCGTTGCTGATTGCTTGGCATGAGTATTGACCTGCACTCAGGGGTATCGAAACACGTGCCTGTGCGTGCCGTCTGATCCACCATGACTGTTCAGAACCTTCTCGATCTGACGCTCGAACCGCTCCGCGCGGACGATGCGGTCTTCGACGCCCTCACCGAGGCGGTGGAGGCGGAGGTCGAGCAGTTCCCTGTCGTGGATGCGGAGGGCCGCTTGGTCGCGCTTGTCTCCGAGACGCAACTCATGGAGCACGCCGGCGCGATGACGCCCATCGGTGACCTACCCGCTGGCGCGCCCGTCAGCGTCCGTCCTGACACGCACAGCTTCGAGGCCGCGCTCCAGATGATGCGCCACCACCTCGATGTGCTGCCAGTCGTGGACCGCGACGAAGTGCTTCTCGGCGTGGTGCGCCGGACGACGCTCTTCGACACGCTTTCGCGGATGCTTTCCGTCGGCGACGCTGGCACCATCGTCGTGCTGGAGATGCCAGAACGGGACTACGCGCTCGGGCAGATGATCTACGCCGTCGAGCAGAATGGCGCGAAGGTGCTCAGCGTGGCGAGCGAACACGAGCCCAGCGGCATCGCGCGGGTGACGCTAAAGCTCAACGTATCGGACAGCAGCCGCATCCGCGCGGTCCTGGAGCAGCGTGGCTACCGCGTCGTCGCCACCTTTGGCGAAGACCAGCGCGACGAAGAGTTGCAGTACCGCGTAGAGCAGTTCATGCGCTACCTGGACCTATAACGGCCTCCAATCTTTGGTCACGAGTTCGGTCGCCTACGGCTTCCTCGTGGGACGCTCGCTGTGGTCTGTGGTAGGCTAACGTGATCTCTGACATGTCTCCGACGCCCCCCAGGTAGTCATCCCCGCGAAAGCGGGGACCCACGAGGTTGTCACGATGTTCGGATGGGCGCAGCGTCACAGACCACCACAGTTCCACACCGAACCTCGCCTCCTCGCCCTCCAGTGAAATGCCATCGCATCGAAGCTGTGGAGCACTACACCGGGATCTGAAGCGAGATCATATCGTGGAAGGGCCGCGCTGAACCGCTGATTCTGAACCAAATAGACGTGGTTTCAGCCTATAACGTACACGTTTCACGGTGAAACATCTCGTCTTTTAGCTTGGTCGTTAGTTATGGCACGAACTGATTCAGCGCATGCGTTCGACGTTATCGTCGTCGGTGCGGGGCATGCGGGCTCCGAGGCGGCGCACGCCGCCGCACGCATGGGCGCGCGGACCCTGCTCGTCACGATGGGCCTCGAAGCCATTGGGCGGATGTCGTGCAACCCGGCTATCGGCGGGATCGGGAAGGGGCAGATCGTCCGGGAGATCGACGCGCTCGGTGGGCTGATGGGACGCGTCACGGATCGCACGGGCGTACAGTTTCGGATGCTCAACCGCAGCAAGGGCCCAGCGGTCTGGAGCCCGCGCGCCCAGAGCGACCGCGCGGCCTACGCCGCCGTCGTACGCGAGGAACTCGAAGCGATCCCGACGCTCTTCTTCCGGCAGGACATGGCTGTCGAGGTCATCGTGGAAGAGCGGGGGGGGGGCAAGCGCGCCGTCGGCATCCGCACACAGACAGCGCAGAACTTCTACGCACCATGCGTCATCCTCACCAGTGGCACGTTCCTCAACGGCACGATCCACATCGGCGAGCGGCAGTATGGCGGCGGGCGCAGCGGCGAGCGCGCGGCCGTTGGTTTGAGTGCGTGCCTCGAGCACCACGGCTTCGAACTCGGTCGCCTCAAGACTGGCACGCCGCCCCGTATCGACGGGCGCACCATTGACTACAGTGTGTGCGAGGAGCAGCCAGGTGATGCCAAGCCGTCGCCGTTCTCCTTCATGAGCGATGCGCTCCCGGAGGAGCAGCTCTCGTGCTGGCTCACCTACACGAGTCCCGCCGTCCACGACACGCTCCGCACGGGCTTCGAGCGTAGCCCGATGTTCGCGGGACGCATCCAGGGACGCGGGCCACGCTATTGTCCGTCGATCGAGGACAAGATCGATCGCTTCGCTGAGAAGCAGCAACACCAGCTCTTTCTCGAACCTGAGGGGCGCAGTACCTACGAGGTCTACGTCAACGGCTTCTCGACGAGCCTGCCCGAGGAGATCCAGGTGGCGGCGCTACGCCAGATCCCGGGACTGGAGCAGGCGCACATGCTGCGGCCCGGCTACGCCATCGAGTATGACTACGTCCCGCCGTACCAACTCCGCTACTCGCTGGAGACGAAGGCCATCGACGGGCTCTTCTTCGCTGGGCAGATCAACGGGACGACGGGCTACGAGGAGGCCGCAGCACAGGGTCTGATCGCGGGTATCAACGCGGTCCAGCACCTCCGCGACGAAACGCCGCTCGTGCTTACGCGCGACCAGGCTTTCATCGCCGTGCTCATCGATGACCTCGTAGCAAAGGGGACGGATGAGCCGTACCGCATGTTCACGAGCCGCGCGGAGTACCGCTTGCTGCTTCGTCAAGACAACGCCGACCTCCGACTCACCCAGCTTGGCTACGACCTCGGCCTCGCAACACCGGAGCGCCTGGCTCGCATGCGCGCCAAGGAGGCCGCTCTCACGCAGACCATCGCTGCGGTTGAGAACGAGTCGGTCAAGTCCACCGAGGTCAATGGCTACCTAGAAGCCATCGGCTCGACGCCGGTGGGGCAGGGGCTGAAGCTCGGTAAGCTCGCGCTCCGCCCGGAGGTGGATCTCGCCGCGCTCCTCGACGCGACGGGGCGTCGGCATCTCGTGACAGAAGGCCCTGGTCTGGAATCGATCCTGGAGCAAGCCGCGACCGCGCTGCGGTACGCGGGATACCTCGAACGCGAGCAGGCACAGGTGGCGAAGATGCAGCAGCTCGAACGCTACCGCGTGCCCGACGGCTTCGATTTCGATGCAGTCGGCGCCATCACGATGGAAGCGCGGGAGAAGCTCGCCAAGATCCGTCCGGAGACGCTCGGCCAGGCGAGCCGCATCAGTGGTGTCAGCCCGGCTGACATCTCGGCGCTGATGGTGCTCCTGAAGCGCAGTCGCGCAGCTGCGGAGACGCCGTCTGGCGATGGGGCTGAAGCACCTGCCAATGTTTCACGTGAAACATCGCGCCGTGAAACGGCTCAAAACGAGGTATAGAGGCGGATGTCGACCTCGCACAGTCCCTGGAATCCACTCGACGACTGCACGCCGGAGCAACGTGCACAGCTTGCCGAATACGAGCGACTGCTCCTCGACTGGAACGCGCGCGTCAACCTGATCTCGCGCTCGACCGATCCAGCAGTCGTCTTCGAGCGGCACATGCTCCACAGCCTCGCCCTCGCCGAGCGCGCGTTCCCGGACGGTTGCACCGTAGCCGACTTCGGGACAGGCGGAGGTCTTCCGGGCATCCCGCTCGCCATCAGATTTCCCATGGTGACGTTCCACCTTGTGGACAGTACCCTCAAGAAGCTCCGCGCCATCGAGGACATGGCGTCTCAGCTGGGTCTGTCGAACGTACACGTTCACCACACGCGTGCTGAGAAATGGAAGGGGCAGGCCCACTATGCGGTCTCCCGCGCCACGGCTCCGCTGGATGCGCTTTGGCGCTGGTATGAGCGCAGCCACATTGCACTCGACACGCCGCTGGGCGAGGACAACTGGGTACCAGGTCTGCTCTGCCTCAAGGGCGGGGACCTGCGCGACGAAATCGGTGTGCTCACGAAGCGACGTCCTCAACTCCGTATTGAGCGCACGCCGCTGCAGTCACTTCTCGGCCCCGCTTATTTCGCGGAGAAGGTTCGCTTGCACGTGGTAGCCCCCCCGACGGGATAAGCCTTACAGTCGGTAGCTCAGCGAGAGGATCAGGCCGCTATGCCGCAGGTTGGCGAACACCGGCTCGGCGGCGTCGCTCGACGCGTTGCTGAGGCTACGATGGTAGCGGAGGCCGACCTCGTAGCGCTCGATGCCAATGGCTGCACCAACCTGGCCAGCGAACGAGTTGCCGTTGAAGTTCTCCGTCGTCTGTACGCCGGTGCGGCTGTCGTCCTCGGTGATGATCTCGATCCCCTCATCGAGCAAGAACTCGATGGCGATCCCCCCGAGGAGAGCGAGGGTGACACCGGGACGGGGTTCGAAGTCCGCACGCAACAGAATCGGGATGTCGAGATAGGCCAGCCGTAGTTCAGTCGTAGCGGGAACTGGTGGCGCGCCGTCAATGCGGACCTGGACGTCCGAGGTTGCTCCCTTGCCCACGTAAAACAGCCCGACCTCAACGGCAACTTGCCTGGCTACAGGCAACCTCCGCTGCACCATCAACCCGGCTGTGGGGAAGGCAAAAGCGGATCGATCCCCCGGCGCGTCGCCCCCGACCACAGTGAAGCCGCTCACGCCGAGGTGACCACGCAACGTAGTCTGAGCATCAACGCTGGGCGCAGCAAGCGCGATGAGAAGCACGATGGCAACGCTGATTCTGACAGGCGTGAGATGGAGCATTGGGGCAGGGGGTGCGTAGGAACGAGCACGCACAAGGTACTGGGGCCTGCGGTGTTTTCGGGTCCCATTCGAGGTCGCCCTGTTGCCCAAGATGGCGCATGCGACCACCTCGTTTTCGTGCCGCCGCGTAGCTTCTGGCGACCGTCGCTCACCCCACCGTCTGTCCAAGTCTGACCGTGTCCAAGTCCGACCGCTCCCTCAACAAGACCGAGCGCCTGTTTGCGCTGGTACTGCTCCTGCAGAACCGGCCCAACATGACGAGCCGCGACCTCGCCGAGCACTTCGGTGTGAGCCGCCGGACGATCTTCCGCGACCTTCGCACGCTCGGCGAGTCAGGCGTCCCGCTGACCTACGCCGAGGGCGGCGGCTACGAGATCCTGGAGGGCTATCAGCTACCGCCGTTGATGTTCTCAGCGCGCGAGGCGGCGACGCTGCTCGTGGGGCTCGAGTTCGCCAAGCTGCAGCCTGACGCCTCGCTCAAATCAGACGCTGACGCCGTGGCGCTGAAGATCCGCTCGGTGCTGCCTGAGCAAGTACGCTCGTACATCGACCGCCTGCAGGAGAGCACGGTCCTCACCCCGTACCTCCAGGACATGAACCCAACAGGGGCGAACGACGAGGAAGAGGGCAAGTGGTACGCGCTCTCCGAAGCTGTCGCCCGGCAACGCGTCGTCAAGATGGACTACTACGTGCTGAGCCGCGACGAGGTGACCGAGCGCAACGTGAACCCGCTCGGGCTGGTCTACTACGCCGACCACTGGAACCTCATCGCCTACGACCTGCTGCGCGACGACATCCGCAACTTCCGCCTCGACCGGATCCGCGCGATGAAGGTGCGGATGCGGACGTTCGAGCGCCCGCGCGGCTTCGACCTCATGGAGCACCTCCGTGAGCGGGGGACGAGCCCGAACAACCTCCGCATGCGCGTCTGGTTTGCTGAGCGCGCCTATCGCTGGGCCCGCCGCGGTATCCCCGCCGACATCGAGGAAGAGGTGCAGCGCGACGGCGGGACCGAGGTCACGTTCTACTTCGAGAACCCAGACTACGTCGCCCGTTGGCTCCTCCGCTGGGGGGCCGACGCGGACGTGCTCGAGCCGCAGGTGCTCAAGGACCGCGTTCGCGAAAAGGCGCTCTCGCTCGCAACGCAGTACGCCTGAATCCCTCAAATCGAGGCGAAAGCGACGATCTGCGGTGCCGATGTTTCACGTGAAACATCGTGGGGGACGCGTCACAGAGCACATCAGTCGCAGGGCCGGAGCTTGGCGTAGTCGCCGCCCGGCCCTGACTTCCAGACCGTGCTTGGGTTGCCGGTGTAGCAGACATCGGTGTTGAAATACAGCCGCGCCCGCACCGACTCCGACGGTGAGACGGCGGCTTTAATCTGGCTCTGCCCGTCGATCACGACCGACTCCGCGAGGAGATCGCGGGCCTCCAGCTGCGCATCGATGTCGAGGTTGGCGTCGAAGCGCGTGGCTGTGCCGCCAAGCGTAACGATAGCGCGCGGTCCTTCGCGGAGGACGAAGGTGTCCGCCGCGATATCCGTCACGGCGACCTGGGCATCCGGTCCCGTTTCGAGGCGGGTGAGCGACGGCACGGTGATCGTGGCGCTGAGACCGGTCCGGGTCCGCAGCGGCTCGCGGGCGAAGACGTAGAGGCGCCCATCTCGCACCTGCGTCTCCACGAACTCCACGAGGTTGTCGTCCGCCATCACGGACACGCTATGCTGAGAGCCAACCACGATGGTAGCCGACAGACGCTCGCCGATAAATACCTCGTCGAAGGCCTCTACAGTACGGACCTGCATCGCCGCTTCGCCGCTACCGACGGTGCGGATCGACCGCTCACGAGCGATGTAGGGGTCGGGCAGATCGATGTCGCTGGCCTCTGTCGTGTAGACGCGCGTGTCACCCGAGGAAGCGTCGGGCTGGAAAAAGAGCGAGGCGGGGAGCCGGATACGACCGCCGCCCGCGGCGTTGAGGCGCACCTCGTTCACAGTAAGCTTCTCGGCATTGATGCGCGCTCCACCGCCCGCCTCGACGGTCAGTTCGTCGAGGGATCCCGATGCCGTGATGACCGCACCGCCACCGAGGTCGAGCGCCAACGGCGTCGTCTGCTCGAACCGCGCGGTTACGCGAGCCCCGCCGCCGCCATCGATCCGTGACCACGCAGGCGCTGTGATTCGGACCACGATCCCACTCGGCGAATTACGCCAGTCCAAGGGACGCACGACAAGTTCGGAGCCTGCTACGACCGCTTCGATGAGGTCGAAGTCGGACACCCGTGCCTCGATAGACACGCTCTGGGTCGCCCCAGGCTCAAGCTCGAAGGTGACGCCATGCCCAACCGAGAGCGCGTCGAAGGTGGGGAGATCGAAGGTGCGGGTGATGCGGGAATCCTGTGCAGCGCAAGCACTCGCCAGTAGAAACGCGAGCGCGGAGACGGTAAACAGACGAGACATGGGACGAGGAGATAGGCACAAACGAGCGAGTTGCACCCATCCAGACGAGCCAACCCGGTGAAAGGATACAGACAGGCCTGTCAACGAATGTCTCGATCACCAGGAGACTCCCAATGGGGGTCTAAACTGCCTCAACGAGCTCCTTGACGGGGAGTAGCTGCTGCAACACACGCTCGGCCGTCGCCACATCGCTCACGTCCTGGATGATCGCGCGGAGGCGGCCCTTCTTGGTGTTACGTAACACATACCGCCGCTTCTGCCCAGCAAGGCGTTCGAGGAAGGGATTGAACACCACCTCGTAGAAGTAGAGGTCTTCCTCCTGCGTGGGCATGTCGAGCCACAGCCGGTTGTTCTTGAGCTGCACCCGGAGGAGCCGAAGGGGCGTGACCATCAGGCCGAGCTTCGTAGCCGCGAGCAGGTGCGTGACCTCCTTCGGCACCACGCCGAAGCGGTCCTTCAACTCACGGGCGAGATCGTCGACTTGCGATGGATCGGACGCTTCGCTGAGGCGGCGATACAAGTTGAGCCGCTCGAAATGGTTCGAGACGAAGGCCTCCGGAATGAGCGCGTCCTCACCGATATCGACGCTGGGCTCGCGAACGATCGGCGGCGGTGCGGCCTCCTCGTCGAACACCTCGTGGAACTCCTCGCGGCGCAGTTCCTGCACAGCCTCGTCGAGGATCTGGTGGTACGTCTCGTAGCCCACGTCTTCGATGAAGCCGCTCTGCTCAGCCCCGAGGAGCGCGCCTGCTCCGCGGATGTCGAGGTCGCGCATGGCGATGTTGAAACCGGCCCCAAGGTCCGAGAACTCTTCGACGGCGCGCAGCCGCTGGCGAGCCTCCCGCGTGAGCGTGTGGACGCTCGGGACGAGGAGGTAGCAGAACGCCTTCTCGCCACGACGCCCGACGCGCCCGCGCAACTGGTGCAGGTCCGACAGCCCGAAGCGCTCGGCGTGGTTGATGATGATCGTGTTCGCGTTCGACACGTCGAGGCCGCTCTCCACAATGTTGGTGCAAACGAGCACGTCGAACTTGCGGTCCATGAAGTCGTGCATGACGCCTTCGAGGATAGTCGGCTTCATCTGCCCGTGCGCCACCTGGATGCGAACGTTCGGGACGAGCGCGCGGATGGTCCCGGCGACCTCCTCGATGTTCTTCACGCGGTTGTGGATGAAGAACACCTGGCCGCCGCGGTTGACCTCGTAGAGGATCGCATCGCGAACGAGGTCCTGGTCGTAGGCGTGGATCTCCGTGACGATGGGCTGGCGGTTGGGCGGCGGTGTCGAGATGATCGAGAGGTCGCGCGCGCCCATGAGCGAGAACTGGAGTGTCCTCGGAATAGGTGTGGCTGTTAGCGTTAGGGTGTCTACGTCAGGCCGAAGTTTGCGGAGCTTCTCCTTGGCTGATACGCCAAACTTTTGCTCCTCGTCGACGATCAAAAGACCCAGGTCATTGAATTGTATATCTTTGGACAAAAGTCTTATCGTGCCAATAACGATGTCGATCTCGCCTGCTTTTAAGAGCGACGCGACTTCTTTCTGTTCGGCGGCTGGAACGAAGCGAGAAAGCTGAGCAAGCCGAACCGGGAAACGCTTCATGCGCTCAGCGAACGTCTCGACGTGCTGCGCGGCGAGGATGGTCGTCGGAACGATGACCGCGACCTGCTTGCCGTCCTGCACCGCTTTGAACGCGGCGCGCACCGCGATCTCGGTTTTGCCGAAACCGACGTCGCCGCAGACGAGGCGGTCCATCGGGATCGGCTGCTCCATGTCGTCCTTGACGGCCTGCGCCGACGCGGCTTGGTCGGGCGTGTCCTCGTAGGGGAACGACGCCTCCAACTCCTGCTGCCAGATGGTGTCAGCCTGGAAGCCGAACCCCGTCGACTGCTTGCGCTTGGCGTAGAGCTGGATGAGGTCGCGCGCGATGTCCTTGACGCGCTTCTTGGTGCGCGCCTTGAGCCGTTCCCAGGCTCCGGTGCCCAGCTTCGTCAGGCGCGGCTGGTGTCCTTCTTTCCCGCTGTATTTATGAAGCTTGTGAAGCGCGCTCACATTGACGAACAGCGCGTCGCCGTCGCGGAACGTGAGCTTGACGGCCTCTTGCTGCTTCTCGCGGACCTTGATCTTGTGCAGTCCGGCGAACTGCCCAATGCCATAGTCGACGTGCACGACGAAGTCACCGGGGGTGAGCGTTTTGAGTTCGCGGAGGCTGAGACCGCCCGTCGACTTTGCGCGCCGCCGCGCAGTGGGGCGGTGGTAGCGGTTGAAGAGCTGGTGGTCGGTGTAGATCGCAAGCCCCGCCGCCGGAACCTCGAAGCCCTCATGGATCGACTCGACCACGAGCGTCGCGTCGGGCGGCCGGTCGTCGTCGGTGAGGAGCTCGGTGAGGCGCCCGCGCTGCGACGCGCTGTCACAGAGGATGACCGTTTCGAGGCCGCGCCGTCGGTTGTCGGCGAGCGCCTGCCGAAGCCGACCCATGTCGCTGTTGAACGCAGGCTGTGGCGCGGCGGTGAGATCGAGCGCGTGGGGGGCGTCCTCGGAGAAGGTGCCGAAGAGCAGGCGACCGTGCTGGTCGAGCACCCGCGTGAGGGTATCGCTGGTGAGGTAGCGCGCTTCCGGAGGGGCGAGCTTTGCCGCGGCGGCCACCTCAACGTCGGTGTCGGCGTCGCGGAGACGTTGCTCGTAGGCCTCTTCTGCCTCGGCGTAGCGGCTTTGCGCGTGCTCGGGGAGCCGCCGGCTGTCGAAGAGCGCGAGGAGGGGATCGCTCGGGAGGTGGGCGAAGAGCGGCGTGAAGCTGCCACCGGTCGCGGCGTCGAGGTTGGGGACGAGGCGGGCAACCGGGAGCGTGGCAAGCGAGCGCTGCGTCGCCGGGTCGAACTCGCGGAGCCCGTCAATCTCGTCGCCAAAGAACTCGATGCGGACGGGGTAGTCGCCCGCGAACGGAAACACGTCGAGGATGCCGCCACGGATGGCGACCTCGCCCTGCGAGCCGACAAACTCGACCGCCTCGAAGCCCTGCGCTACTAATCGCGCCATCAGGTCCTGCGGATCGATCTCGTCGCCGGGTCGGATCGTCAACGTCTCGTCGGCGACCGTATCGGGAGGCGGTACGAGATCGCTCAGCGCATCGACGCTCGTGACAAGGATGCCAGCGAAGCCCTCGCGGAGTTGTTGAAGCACGTCGGCCCGCTGCGCGATGGGGGTCGGGTCCGCAACCTGCCCCGCATCGTAGGGATGCTGTCCGGTAGGAGGGAGGTAGAGCAGGTCCGCTGGGTCCGCGACGAGTTGTTCGAGGTCGCTGCGGAGGTAGCTCGCCGCCTCGCGTTCGGCAAGGATGGCGACGACGAGCCGCTCGGTGTTCGCGGCGAGGTCAGCAAGGACGAACGCCGGGATCGAGCCGACCGTCCCGCGTAATCGTAGTGCGCTGTCGGTCAGCGGGACAGCACGGGTGCGGACCTCCGCGAAGAAGTCGGTGTCGGCGAGGCGGGCCTGGACGGTGGCGAGCGTCGAGGACATGGGGCGGCAAGGTGTGCAGACGGGGTAGCCTCAGTCTAACAGCGAGCCAGGGAAGAGGATTCGGGTGCATCGCGCAAGCGAAAAAGGCGGCCTCGTCCGCGCGGCCCAAACAGAACAAAGCCGGTATCCGGGTGCGGTTGCACCGAGATACCGGCCTCTGCAAAGACGCGCCCTACCGTGTGGGCGTCTCGGCAGCTAGCGCCGCGCTGTGCCCGTCGGGAGGCTACCGAGGTTCTGTCCAAGTGCCCCCGCCGCAGCAGGCGTGGCGACCGTGCCCAGAAGCGGCTTAGCGGTGAATGGGGCTGCGCTGTCGTCCGGGCTCGGCTCGACGGAGATCACGACTGTTGCGCCTGCGAGGTCGGTCGGGAAGAACTGCCCGGCCGGGGCGTTGGTCAGAAAGTCCTCGCCGGGGAACGGAGGGCCAGGCTGCGCGCCGCTGAACGGCGAGGCGGCGTCGGCCATCGCGGCGTCGAGGAACGTGCCGGTCGAGAGCGGGCTACCGTTGAGCACCACCCAGCCTTCATAGGCCCAGCCTTCGGGAAGCGTCGGAAGGTCGAGGCCCGCCATCGGCATACCCGAGGACATGTCGAGGAACCAGATGCCGCTCGCCTCATCGTCCATCGCGGCGCTTGTCGGCGTGGCGATGATGTACTGCCCTGCCGCGCTCGCGAAGTCGGAGCCGAGCGTAGCCGGGTGCGCTGTCGAGAGCGCCGCAGACGCGCCGCCGAAGTCGCCGCCGATGAGCTTGGTCGCTGCCGGAATGGCGTCGGTGTCGCCCGCCGGTTCGATGGTGAGCACGAACGCTGCGGCGTCGGCAAGGCGGTCCACGGCGAACGAGCCGTTGGCGATGGCCGCGCCCTGGAGCGTGACGAGGCTACCGCTGTCGGACACGTTGAACTTGCCAGTCGAAACAGGAGCGCCGTCGATCATGACCCAGCCTTCGTAGTGGAAGCCGTTAGCCAGCGGTTCGAGCCCTGAGAAAGCGAGGCTGAGGTTGCCCGTTACAGGGCTATCGCTGTCGGAAGAGTCGCACGCGGCGATGCCGATGGCAAGGGCAGCCACGAGGGCGACGCGGAGGAAAGGACGAAACATGAGAACCGGGGTTGGTTGAGCGTGAATGGAACGCTCCCAGGCTAGCCTCCCAATCTCACAGCCACGTCACGGGACGATAGTATGTGGCTGTTGGTCGTCGGCTTTCGGCCCCCCGAATGCCTACCAGTCCTCAGCCCACAGCCAACTGTTCCTTCCGCCACGCCGGAAGCAGGAAGCTGAACGTCGTACCCCGGTTGACGCCGCTCTGCACCGAGAGGGTGCCGCCGTGCAGTTCGACCAGCTTCTTCGTGATGGCGAGGCCCAGCCCGGCCCCCGTCTTCGAGAGGTCGCCGCCGTTGGTGCGGGCCTTCTCGGCGCGGTAGAACCGCTCGAAGATGTGCGGCAGGTCAGCGGCGGGGATGCCAGCGCCGGTGTCCGAGACGCGCACGCGCACGCCGTCGGCCTCCGTCTCTGCGACGAGCCGGACGGTCCCACCCGTAGGCGTGTGCTGGAGCGCGTTGTCGAGGAGGTTGACGAGCGCCCGCTCGACCAGTCCGATGTCCGCATGCGTCATCGGGGCAGCGTCGGGGAGGTCGGTTTCGAGGGTGATGCCGGCTGCCTCGGCGCGAGGCGCGACCTGCATCGCCACGTCCTGCACGAGGTCGGTCATGGCGAACGGCTCGGGGTGCGGCTGTACCTGCTGCGCGTCTAGCTTGGACAGCTCGAAGAGCTGCATCACGAGGCGGTTGAGGCGGGCCGTGTTGCGCAGCGCCGTGTCCAGGTAGCGCTCCAGCGCGGCGCGGTCCCCGCCGTCCAGCTTGAGGCGGATCGTTTCGAGGTAGCCCTGCACCGACGCGAGCGGACTCCGGAGGTCGTGCGAGATGTTGGCCACGAGGTCGCGGCGGAGCTGGTCGGTGCGGCTGAGTTCTTCCAGGTTGGCGACGAGCGTGTCGGCCTGCTGGTCAAACGCCCGCGCGAGCGCGCCGAGCTCGTCCCTGCGCCGGGTGAGAGCGGGCGCATCGGTGCGGAGTCGGCGGTCGAGGTGGCCGCTGGCAAAGGCGGCGACCGTGTCTTCCATGCGCCGGAGCGGGCGCGTCAGGAAGGCAAACGCGAGCAGGCCCACGAGCAGCGTCGCGAGCAGCACCAGCCCGATGCCGCCCAGCGCCGCCCGCGCGATGCCGCTCTCGGCAACGAGCCCCGCCACGGACTCGTAGCGCTGCCCGCCGAGCACGACGTAGAGGTAGCACCCCTGCTCGCCCATGATCGACACCGGTGCGACGGAGAACGGCACCCGCCGGTCGGGATCGAGCGGGTCAGCGTTGCGGATCGGTGCGGCGGCCCCAGCCATGAACGCGTCGAGCGGGGCCGTCTCCACGAACTGCATCGTGGGCGATGCATCGGCGTCGGTGTGGACGTAGCCGGCCTTGATCATCCCATCGCCGCCGAGCAGGTAGAGGTCGATGCGCGGGTTGATGCCGACGAGGTAGGCGATCTTGTCCTCGATGGCAGCGTGGTCGATGGCGTCGTGGAGGTAGGGCTGGAACTGCGTAGCCAGGTCGGCCGCGAGCGTGCGGTTGAGGCGCTGCTCGGTCTCCTCGGTGACGGCCACGGCAGTCCGCAGCCCAACGACCCCGAGCGCCCCCGTGAGCACGAGCACGAGCGCGAGGAAGAGGACCGAGAGGCGGGTGTTGAAGGAGCGCATGGCTTGGATGTCGCCTATGTGGCATGCTGAACTCGATTCAGGATCTCTGACGAGCACGGCGTTCCGCAGCACCGCCGAGATGCTGAACCGAGTTCAGCATGACAAGAATGTGGTTCCGGTCACTGGTCACTGGTCACTTCCTCGGCCTCGGCGAACCGGTACCCGAGCCCGCGCAGGGTGCGGATGAACTGCGGATTCGAGGGGTCCGCTTCGATCTTGCCCCGCAGTCGGTTGATGTGCGAGTTGACGGTGTGGCTGTAGCCGTCGTACTGGTAGCCCCACACGAGATCGAGCAACTCCTGGCGACCGTAGACGCGCCCCGGGTTCTGGCCGAAGAGCAGCAGCAACTCCCACTCCTTCGCCGTCAGTTCGAGCGGGTCGCCGTCGAGCGTAGCGCGGCGCTTCACCGGATCGATGGAGAGCAGGCCGTAACGGAGGTGCGTCGGGGCAGCCTCCGGCGTATCCGCGCTGCGCTGATCGACTTCGATGCGGCGAAAGAGCGCCTTCACCCGCGCGATCAGTTCGCGCACGCTGAACGGCTTCGTGAGGTAGTCGTCCGCGCCGAGTTCAAGGCCGAGTACCTTGTCGAGTTCCTCGGACTTGGCCGTGAGCATCAGGATGGGCAGGTGCGGATCGGTCTGCCGGATGCGCTTGCAGACCTCCATGCCGTCGAGTCCTGGCAGCATCAGGTCGAGGAGGACGAGCGCGTGGCGGCCTGTGCGTGCGGCGGCCAGCCCCGCGTTGCCATCGGCGCGGTGCGTGACGGCGTAGCCGAGGTCGCTGAGGTGGATCCGCAGCAGCTCGGCGATGTCCGGGTCGTCCTCGACGATGAGAATGGAAGCGGGCGGAGGCATATCGAAGGAGCACGTGCAGAGACGGCTACAGCTTACCGCTTTTCGACGCGGACTACCTCACGCCAAGCTCACATCGCCCGTCCGATTCCGGCGACCAGCGTAGCACGCTAGAACCTCGTCGCCTCGAACCTGACGGTCCATACGGTCGTTGCTAATATGACTTCTCACCAATCGCCTAGTGCCGTGAGCACCCGAGACCGAATCGTCGCTGAGCTAGACCGTATGAGCGAAGAAGAGTTGGAAGTCGTGCTCGTCTCGATCCGACGCATCCTGAAGACGCCTACCGAATCGGATGGGTTGTTTGAGCGCCTCAAGCACGTGCGCATTGACGGTCCTCCCGACTTCGCATCACACGCTGACGACTATGTTGCGCAGCCCCCTGGCCAGCCCGAGTAGAGGATGACAGCTCCACTTTTCGTGGACACGGGCTATGCCATCGCGCTCATCAACCGGCGCGATCAGCATCATGCGGCTGCGCAGCGCTTAGCCGAACGCTTCGCAGCCAGATCGCTGGTGACCACGGATGCGGTGCTTCTCGAACTCGGCAGTGCGCTCGCTTACGGATTCCGAGCAGCGTCCGTCGAACTCATCGGCCATTTCATCGAAGCCCCGGATGTGGAGGTGGTGTCACTGACCGACACGCTGCGGAGCGCCTCGCTAGCGTTCTACGCTGCTCACGAGGACAAGCCCTGGAGCCTGACCGACTGCATTTCGTTCGTGGTCATGCGTCAGCGGGGGCTGATTGAGGCGCTGGCGTTCGACCGCCACTTTGAGCAAGCCGGATTCCGAGCGCTGCTGCGGGAGACGAGCAGCTAGCCGCCGGGCTTCTGCGCAACAACGAGCAGGCCCGTTCCTTCCGCGTTCGGCGTCTGGAGGTCGGCGCGGTTGAGCGCGAGGCCTGCCGGGAGCGCACCGAGGTAGTACGCCCCCACGAGCGGTGCGGTCAGCCACGAGGCATTGAGCGCCTGGATCGGCCACTTCACGAGCAGCCGCCACGCCGCCGAGCCGTAACGCCCGTACGTGTACTCGTGCAGCACCGGCGTCAGCCCCGCCGTGCCGAGCTTCTCGTAGAGCTCGCCGACGTTGTAGCCGTCGCGGACGTGCTCGCCGATGAAGCTCTCCTGGCCTTCCTCCGTGATGCCTGAGCCGCCGAGGTCGCTCGGTGTGTTGACGAGGACGTAGCCGCCGGGCCTGAGCATCTGGAGGAAGTTGCGGAAGACGCCGCGGTCGTCCTCGATGTGCTCCATCACGTCCACAGACAGGATGAGGTCGTACGCGTTGGTCTCCGGCTGCGGCGCCGTGAGGTCACACCACCCAAACGTCACGCGGTCGGCGTAGGGCGTCTGCGCGAAGAAGCGCTGCGCCCGGTCGAGGTAGTCCTGCTTGATGTCGACCGCGTGGACGCGGACGTTGGGAAACGCCCGGAGGAGGAAGTAGGCGTACTGCCCGAAGCCCGTCCCCGCGTCCAGCACGTCGAGGGGGCGGTCCTGCGGGAGCCGGGCGATGAGCGCGCGGAGGCGGCGGTGGACGTACCACGCCCGTAGGAAGACGAGGTCGAGCGTGCGGTAGAAGCCCTTCGTGAGCACGGGGCTTTTCTCAGCGAGGTCGCCGAGGCGGTCTTTGACGGGATCGTAGTCCAACGGGGTGTGGCCGTGTTGCGGTGAAGCGGTGTTGCCGTGCAAGGTGTTGGCACTTCGAAGGAGCGTCAAGACACGGCGGGCGTTCTTGCTCGATCTTCCCGCTTCTGAGTGGGTAGGTATGCGTGTGTGTGGGTCTGGAAGTGGAGGCATCGCGAACCTCCCAACCGTTCTCTCATACCCACACACCCTCACCCTCCCAGACGTTCTCACGAAACGCCCACGCTGCCGCGTTCCCCCGGCATGACCTTTCTCAACCCCTTCGTCCTGCTCGGCCTCGCGGCGGCGGCGATCCCGCTGCTGATCCACCTCTTCAACTTCCGCAAGCCGCGGCAGGTGGACTTCTCGACACTCGCGTTTGTCAAGGAGCTGCAGCGCTCGACGATGCGGCGCGTGCGCGTCAAGCAATGGCTGCTGCTCGCGCTGCGGACGCTGGCCGTGCTGTGCCTCGTGCTCGCCTTCGCGCGCCCCGCCGTCGAGGGGGCATGGGCGGGCCTGTTCGGCGGGCGCGTTCCCACGTCGATGGCGGTCGTGGTGGACAATTCCCTGTCCATGACGCAGCGCGACGCGCAGGGCGACTACCTCGGGCAGGCCCGCGACCTCGCTGCCGCACTTGCCGAGAGCCTGGAGCCGGGCGACGAACTTGTCCTCGTCCCGACCGCGCCGACCGATGCCGTCCAACCGGCCTCGTTTTCGACGGCCGAGCCCGCCTTGGACGCGCTCGCGCAACTCGAAGCGGCCTCGGGTGCGCGCACGCTCACGGACGCCATCGCGCAGGCCGCGAGTCTGCTGGAGAGCGCGGCCAACCTCAACCGCGAGATCGTGGTCGTCACGGACGCGCAGCAGGCGACGCTGGCCGACTCTCTGAGCGCTGGTATTCCCGATGACCTCGCGCTGACGCTACTGCCGGTCGGCGCAGGGCGCTCGGCGAACGTGGCCGTGACCGACGCGCGCGTCGAGAGCCGCATCGTGGAGGCTGGGCAGCCGGTGCGCCTCGCTGCGACGCTCGTGAACTACTCCGACGCACCGCTTGACGACGTGGCCGTGCGGGTCCTGCTCGACGGTCAAGCCGTGGCCGAGACGGCAGCGAGCTTGCCACCGGGCGTCCCGACGACCGTACCGCTGACCGCCACGCCGCCGACGCGCGGCTGGCTCGCAGGCACCGTGGAGATCGAAGCCGATGCGTTCGAGGCGGACGACGTGCGGCACTTCGCGCTCCACGTCCCGGCGACGCGCCGCCTGCTCGTCGTCCAGGGCGACGGCCAGCGCGCCGACCT
>JBCDFO010000033.1:0-21789 GCA_039177895.1 Bacteroidota bacterium | reverse complement strand
GTCGCCGGATGCGCCCCGCCGCGCCACCTCCGAGGGGCTCTTACTCACCGACTTCCTGCGCCTAGAAGCCCGTCCCGGGGCCTACCGCCTGGCCGTCGAGTTCGAGCAGCGGGGACGCACGGCCGAAGCCCAAGCCGTCGGCTATCGCCGGGACGAGCTGGACCTGCCCGACTTCCACGGGGCTGGGTTGCAGCTTTCCGACCTGCTGCTCGCCTACCGCGTCGAGGAATTGGAGCCGGGTCGACGTGCGGCTGTCGGGACCATCGAGCGGGCCGGACACGAGATCGCGGCGGCGCCGTGGGGCGTGTTCGAGGCAGGCCAGACGGTCTACCTCTACGCCGAGACGTACGGTCTCTCGCTGCGGGCGATGCCGCAGGGTAGCGCGAGCACCTACGCCGTCGAGGCGCTGCTCGTACGCCGGGACGACGCTGGGACGCTGAACCGCTTCGCCCGCCTCTTCGTCGGCAGCGACCCGCCCGAGAGCGTCGCCGTGCGGTTCGAGGCCTCGGGGACCTCTGCCGACGAGGCGCAGTACCTCCAACTCGACACGCAGTCGCTCTCGCCGGGGGCCTACCGGCTGTTCCTGCGCGTCACCGACCGCCACACGGGGGCCGTCGCCGAGGCCGCCCGCGACCTCTTCCTCGAAGCACCGGGCTCCGACTGATCGGGCAGGACACACTGTCCGCCCCGCGCCAAGCCCCGCCGTGCCTGCCACTCTCCTGACTTCCACAACGATGACGTTTTCCTTCCGCCTGAGTCTGATGCTGGGGGCCGTGCTGCTGCTCGCCCTCGCGCCTGTCCGCGCCCAGTCTACGCTGCTGACCGAGGCTGAGGCCGCCCTCGAAGCGGAGCAGTATACCGAGGCGCGCACGCTCCTCCTGCGTGCCACCGCTCAGGACGACGCCGACGCGGAGGCGTTCTACCTCCTCTCCCGCGTCTACTTCGAGACGCCGCTGCGCGACCGCGGCGAAGCGAAGAAGGCCATCGGGCGCGCCCGTGAGCTCGATCCCGAGAACGTCGACTATATGGCGGCCGACCTTCAACTTCGCCGCGTGGACACCTGGAACTTCGTCGCGGAGGTGCTCCTGGCCCAGGAGCGGCTCGACCTCGCGCGCAAGATCCTGCGCGCCGACTCGACCAACAGCATCGCGCACGAGGAACTCGGCACGCAGTACATCCGCGACTACTGGGTCTACCGCAACGCCATCGCGCTGCCCAACATCGAGTTCCAGCGTCCGGACCGGTCCGGCGACGTGCAAATCGATGAGGGCCAGGCTTTCCGCAATGCCCTCGCGTCCTCGACGGGGGACCCGCAGGCCGAGGGCATCGTCAACGACCTCGGCACCGCCGACCAGGCTCCGCTTTCGTTCCCTGGTGCCGAGAGCCTCCTGCTCGACGACCGCTTCGACGTGGACGACATGGCGCGGCAGGGGGCGCCTGTGCTCGACCTGAGCGGACGCGCAGACCGCGCCTACGAGCGGGCCATCGGGCACCTCAACGATGCCCTCCGCTACGACCCGCGCCGGTACTCCGTCTACGCGCAGCTGATGGGCCTCTACGCCCTCGCGGGCGACTACGAGACCGCGCTGGAGGACCTCACCGAGATGTACGTCCAGTTCCCCGACGACGCCCAGATGTGGCTCTTCCTCGGGCTCGCCAACCACCGCCTCCAGCGCGCCGATGCCGCCGCCCGCTGCTTCGACCGCGCCTTCGACCTGCTCTCGCCTGAGGAGCGTGCGGGCTTCGAGGACCTCTCGCTCATCTTACCGCCCTCCGACCTCCCTGCCTATCAGGCCGACCAGGAAGCCTTCGCGCGGCGCTTCTGGACGAGCCAGAACCCGCGCCTCCTCACCGCCTACAACGAGCGCCAGCTGGAGCACTACAGCCGCCTCGTCTACGCCGACCTGCTCTTCCGCTCCGACGACCTCGACCTGCGCGGTTGGCAGACCGAGCGCGGCGAGATCCACGTCCGCTACGGCGTGCCGCAGGTGGACGTCGTGGTCACGGGCGACTTCGCGGAGGCGCTCGGCAACTTCGGCTTCAACGCCGAGAACGAGCGCTGGCAGCAGAGCCTCCGCATGGCTGAGCGCGCCAACCGCTTCAACATCTGGGACTACGGCGACTTCCGCTTCGTCTTCGAGGACCCGTTCCGCAACGGCGAGTTCACGCTCTACTCGCCCCCCGCCGACGTCTTCGCCGACGCCAGCGCGGGCTTTGCCGACCGCCTCGACTACGTCTCGCAGGCGCGCACCACCATTCGCGAGACGCCGGAGCGTTACGAGTACGAGGCCCCCGGCCGCCAAATCCAGCTGCCGTTCCTCGTGAACAGCTTCCGCGCCGACAACGGCCGCACGGACGTCTTCCTGCACTACGGCATCCCGCTCGCCAACGAGCCCGAGGCGGGTGCCGATCTCGTGGACGTCACCGTCCGCACAGGCGCGTTCCTCGTGGACGACGACTACGACGTGGTCCACGAGCGCCGCCGCACGCTCTACGGCCTCAAGACCAACCAGGTGCGCTCCTTCGAGGGCGTCACGCTCTGGGCCGACACGCAGACGATGCAGGCGTACCCCGGCGAGCACGAGGTCTCGATCGAGTTCGAGACGGCGACGGGGGGCACCTCGGCCGTGCAGCGCCGCGCCATCGAGATCCCGAACTACGCGAGCGACGACCTCACGCTCTCCGACCTGCTGCTCGCCTACCGCGTCGAGGAGACGGACCCGGGCATCGAGGCGCGTTCCGGCGAGATCGTGCGCCGCGACCTCGTGATCGACCCTGCGCCGTGGGCCGTCTACCGCACCGACCAGCCGGTCTACCTCTACTTCGAGGTCTACAACCTCGCGATGGAGGGCGGGCAGGCACGCTACGAGGTGGAGGCCGCCCTCGCCCCGAAGGACACCTCGCGCGGCATCGCGCGGCTCTTCCGCAGCATCTTCGGCGGCAGCGAGCAGGGCGTGGCCGTCCAGTTCCCCGTCACCATCGACGACACCGACGACGGGCAGTACATCGTCCTGGACGCGGCGCAGCAGGAGCCCGGGCTCTACACGCTCGCGCTGCGCGTCCGCGATACCGTTACCGGCCGCACCGTCGAAACCGACCGCGACCTGATGCTGGAGTAAGGCGGGGTGAGTGAGATGCCCACCCGATCTTGAAGCCCAGACAGCCAAAGGACACGGGCATCTTCTCCAGATCCAGTCAGCCAGCCCCAGGCTTCGTGCGAAGCGCGTCACCTTCACACCCACGGTCACGGCATCCATCGCCTGGCGGAGCTGTGTGGCTGACCTCGTCAGCGCGAGCGCAGGGCCGCGATGCTGGCGTCCAGGTCGGCGACCTCGGGGCGGCGGCGGCCGTAGTTCATGTCCTCGACGAGGTCCCTGGCCTTGTCGAGGGCCTGACGCGCAGCGTCGGCGTCGCCGTTCGCAACGTGCCAGCGGGCCTGCTCGAGTTCGAGGTCGGCCTCGTAGAGGCGCATGCCCGTTCGGCGTACGATGGTGCGCACTTCATTCAGGTCGCGCTGGGCGATAGCGAGGTTGCCCTGACTGCGGTGAAACGCAGCGCGGGCGAGGAGGCCACGGGGAAGCTCTTGCATTTGCCCCGATGCACGTAGACCATCGACTGCTACTCGAAGGTGCTGCTCAGCTGCAACCAGGTCCGGTGGGAACGTTGCCATGTGGGCGCGGCCAAGACTGATATGGTCGAGTGCGATGGCGAGAAGCCACTGCTGAGGCGTAACCCACTCAAGCGTTTGCTCCGCCCGTCGCACAACCTCGTCCGCCTCTCCTTCGGCAAGGAGAAGGTCGCAGTACTGATAACCCCGAAGGGAGTACAGGATGGGGAACCCGTGCTGCAACTCGGCCTGCATGCGTTCGGCTTCGACGAAGAGCACCCGAGCGTCCGATGTCCGGCCGAGCTGATGTAGCGCTCCCGCGTGAGTGCTCCTCTTCGACAAACGTTGTGATAAGTCGCCGCTTCTATCTGCGTAGTCGACGGCATCCCGAGCGTGGGTATCGGCCTGGGCCACTTCCCCAAGCACCAGATAGAGATGGCTCAGGTTGCTAGCGACTACGGCTGCATTCGACCACCTCTCCGTCTGCTCGTGCTGGCTAAGTGCTTCCGCCATTGGCCCGACCGCCTCGCGTAGTCGACCCAGGGCACGCAGGCGGAAGCCTGCCTGTCCGATTATCCATGACTGAGCCGTACTGGAAAGTGTAGGCTCGGGACGATTCCAGCGCTCGGCGAAGAAGTGCGACAGGCAAGAGAGGTCAGCGGCGAATGCCCCGAGCCTAAATACTAGATAACCTTCTCCCCTACGGACGATCCGGTCGTTGTACACCTCGTCAAGTACCTCCTGATATAGCCTCGCCGCACAACCGTGAGCTACTGCCGCGAAGAGTGGCTGCATCCCGGCTAGGTCGTTGGGCCGGTGCTCCGCTTCGTTCTTGTAGTGCTCGTAGAGCCGCCGGTGGCCCTCTCGCCAGCTATTCGGGTGCCGCGTGTTGAGTCGCTGCCCAAAGTGTTCGCGGACGATAGGGTGCGCGTCGATGGTGTCCTCGTGGAGGCTCTGACGCGCGAGGAGCCCAGCCGTGCGGAGGCGCGCGAGAACGCCGTCCAGGTTGGCCGCTCGCAGATGCGTGGTGAGACCAGGAAGCAAGTCCCCGTCGATCACGGCCTGGACTGCGCTCCGGGCAGCGGGGCGGTCGAAGAGGCCGATGATGTGCAGCAGTTCGAGCGCGGCCCCGTCGCCGAGGCGCTTCGCCCAGGCGTCGAGGACCCGCCGGGGGTGACCGCCTTGCTCCACCGGATACGCAAGTTTGGGGAGCGTTTTCGCGGTCGAGATGTGCGGCGTCGCAATCTCGTCGGTGAGCAGGTTGCCGAGCAGCGACACCGCCAGCGCGTGACGGCCAAGGTCTCCGACGGTAGCCTCGAGATCCGCATCCTCGCCCCGGATCCGGTTCACGCGAAGCAGCGCCCGCCCGGCGAGCGTCGAGACCTGGTCGAGGTCTTGGTGCAGGACCGCAGGCGCGCCGTACTCTTCGAGATCGACGAGCGGCTCCCGCGTGGTCACGACGCAGAGGCCGGGGTTGTCCTTGGCAAGCTCCTCCAGCAGCGTGCGCAGGCCGGGGTCGCGGATGCTGCCCTGGTCCACCCCCTCGTCGCCCGACTGGAGCGGCTCGACGCCGTCGAGGAGGAGCAGGGTCCGGCGTTTGCGAACGTAGTTGGCGAGGCGCTCGGCTCGGTCCCAGAGCGAGAGGCCTATCGGCGTATCGTCGCCGAACCACGCAAGGGCCTCGTTTATGAACCCCTCGGCATCGGTCATGCGGCCCGTGCCTTGGCTGTAGAACGACCAGGCGAACGCACGCTCAGCCCCCCGCCAGTCGTCTTCGGCGAGCATCTCCGCCCAGACCCGCGCCAGCGTCGACTTCCCGACGCCGCCGCCCGCCGTGAAGGCCACGATGTTGGTGCCACCGTTCCAGGCGTCGTCTAGCAGCTTGATCTCCCTACGCCGGCCGAACAGGAGGGAGCCCGTCTGTGGCATCCGGTGCAGATCGTGCGTGGGATGGGGCGCATCGAAGCGCCCCTCGCTCTCATCAGGCTCAGCGGGCGCGTTCACAGCTTTGAGTACACGTCGGGCAAATTCCGTCATCACACGCTTCCAACCCGGGCGACGAAAAGCATCCAACGCTTTGCCGTCTTCAGGCCACATTTGGAGACGGCTCAGCCACCGCTTCTCTTTCCAGAGACAATCCTCGACTAGCAGCGGCAGGATCTGGAGCTCTCCGCGGCGAGCACGCTGAAGGAGGACGGGCACCTCTTCGAGGCGGCAGAATCGCGAGCTGAGAAACTCCTGCGTGACGAATAGAATCGCCACCTTCGCATTGTCGAGACGGTCGGCGATCTCGGCGTACCAGTCCTCGCCCGTGCCGATCATGCGGTCGTGCCACAGCTCGATCTCTTCGCCGAGTTCGAGGTCTTTGAGAAACGGCAAGAGCTTCCTCTTCAGCACGGTGTCGTCTTCGTGCGCATACGAGACGAAGACCAGCTTTTTGTCCGCTCCGCTCATCGGTATCGTTTGGCTAACCCCGGGCTCTCCGTGTCACCTGCTTCGTGACTCGGTATCGTTAGGGATAAATATAGCACGCACCGTACGCAGGAGGCAGCCTACGCCCACCGCACCCCCGAGCCCTCGCCTTCCAGGAGGCGAGCGAGGTAGCTCGGCGCTTCGCCTGCTCTGAAGGTGCTGCGGTGATCTGCACCCGCACCGTGTGCAGCATCGCTGCTGCCCTTGGAGGAGCGGACTCGCTCTAACGCTTGCCGAAGGACGTGGCGCGTTACGCGGCCTCCGCCTGCATGCCCGCGTCCACGAGCGAGGCAGCGGCGTCGACGAGCCCATCTGGTCCGATGCCAACCTCGTCGTGTAGCTCGCGCTGGTTGCCGTGCTCGATGAAGCGGTCCGGCATGCCGAGGCGGACGACCTTCGTGCCGTGGAAGTCGTTCTCCATCGCCCACTCCACGACGGCCGTGCCCGCGCCGCCCACAATCACGCCGTCCTCGACGGTGATGACCTTGTCGAACGTCGAGAAGACCTCGGTGAGGAGGGCGTCGTCGAGCGGCTTGCAGAAGCGGAGGTCGTAGTGCGCGGCGAAGATGCCGTGCCCGGCGAGGCGCTCGCGGGCTTCGTAGACATACTGCCCGATGGCGCCATACGTCACGAACGCCACGTCCGAACCGTCGGCGATCTTGCGGCCTTTGCCGATTTCGATCTCCTGGAAGTCGTCGCGGAGGTCCATGCCCGTGGCCTGCCCGCGCGGGTAGCGGAGCGCGATGGGGCCGTCGTCATAGAGCGTGGCTGTGTACATCAGGTCGCGGAGGTCCTGGTCGTCTAGCGGCGCGGCGCAGATCATGCCCTGCACGGCGCGCATGTAGGCGATGTCGAGCGCGCCGTGGTGCGTCGGGCCGTCGGCCCCGGCGAAGCCCGCGCGGTCCATGCAGAAGACGACCGGCAGGTGCTGCAGCGCCACGTCGTGCACGATGCCGTCGAAGGCGCGCTGGAGGAAGGTCGAGTAGATCGCCACGAACGGCTTCAGGCCCTGCGTGGCGGCGCCGGCCGCTTCCACGACCGCGTGCATCTCGGCGATGCCTACGTCGAAGGCGCGGTCGGGCATCGCGGCCATCATGAGCTTGAGGCTCGTGCCGCTCGGCATCGCGGCGGTGTAGCCCACGATGCGCGGGTCCTCCTCAGCGAGCTCGATGATCGCCTCGCCGAAGATCTGCTGCCACTTCTTGGCGGCGGTGCCGTTGGAGGTCGCCTTCACGAGCGTCTTGCCCGTCACCTTGTCGAAGGGCGACGACGAAGCGTGCCACTTGACCTGGTCGGCCTCGGCGGGCGCGAAGCCCTTGCCCTTGACCGTGAGCGCGTGCAGGAGGATCGGGCCGGGCAGCTTGCGGATCTCTTTGAGCCGCTTCGCGAGTTGCTTCACGTCGTGGCCGTCGACGGGCCCGATGTAGCGGAAGCCGAGCGCCTCGAAGAGCATCCCGGGCGTGATGGCGGCCTTGACGCCGTCCTCGACGCGGCTGGCGATGCGCTGGAGCGTGCCGCCGCCCATGCCCTTGAGCTTCTCGAAGAACTCCCAGACATCCGACTTGAGGTCGTTCCAGCCCTCGGATGCGGAGACGCGCGCGAGGTACTCGTGCAGCGCGCCCACGTTGGGGTCGATGGAGATGCGGTTGTCGTTCAGGACGACCGTCATGTCGGTGCCTGCGACGCCCGCGTTGTTGAGGCCCTCGAACGAGAGCCCGCCCGTCATCGCGCCGTCGCCGACGATGGCAAGGATCTTCTGGTCCGTGGCGAGGATGTCGCGTGCCCGCGCCATGCCGAGCGCGGCCGAGATCGCCGTGGACGCGTGCGCCACCCCAAACGCGTCGTACTCCGACTCGCTGATCTTCGGAAACCCAGACAGCCCGCCGTACTTCCGCTGCGTGTGGAACTGCTCGCGGCGCCCCGTCAGAATCTTGTGCCCATATGCCTGGTGGCCGACGTCCCACACGACGGGGTCGGTCGGCGTCTCGTACGCCCAGTGTGCGGCTACGGTCAACTCGACTACGCCGAGCGATGCGCCGAAGTGGCCGCCGTGGACGCTCACCACGTCGATGATGTAAGCCCGGAGCTCGTCGCAGAGCTGCGGGAGGTCGTCGAGCGGGAGGCAGCGGAGGTCCTTCGGCGTGTGGATGCTAGCGAGAAGTGGGCCGGGGGTGAACGGGGTCGCGGGCATGGGAGCGTCGGGTGGTGAGCGAAGAGAGCGGGTCCGGGAGGGAAGTGCGGAAAGAAGAGCGGGGGACCCGAAAGAGGGGCAGAGGGGTGGGCGCTATTCGAGCGCAAGTTCTTGCACGCGCAACTCCGCGGCGTCGAGACGGGCTAGGAGGTCGCGCGCGAGTCCAACGCCCTCTTCGTAGCGAGCGAGACTGGCGTCGAGGTCCGCGTTGCCGTCCTCAAGCGCCTGGACCAGTGTTTCGAGACGCTGGAGCGCGGTTTCGAACGAGAGCGGGGCGTCGTCGGGCATGGTGAGAGGTGCGAAAGACGGGTGGAGCAAGATAGGCGCGGGACCGCTTCCGGACAGCAGGGGAAACCCTGGGATCGGTACCCTCCACAAACCCCGCGCGCCTCAGAGACGTGTGAAGCGACCGTCGGTTTCGCGCGGTTAACACTGTTCGCCGGTGTAAGCGATTACATCGTGCGCATGCAGCGATTCCAGGAGACCCGCGTCAGGGCGCGCAGCGCGACGGCGTCGAGATTACCCGATGGCCTGGTCGTCGCCAATGGGCTGATCGGAATAGGCGCCGAGGCCGAAGAGCGCGAAGTCGTAGCGGCAGGGGTCGTCGGGGGCGAGAGCGCGGCAGCGCTTCGTGAGCGCCTGCGCAGCGCGCCAGTCGTCTTGCGTGCGGAGGAGCAGGCCGAGTTTGCGCGCCTGCCGCCCGGTGTGGACATCGAGGGGCAGCACAAGCTGGGCAGGGCGGATCGCCGTCCACAGGCCGAAGTCCACCGGACCGGGCCGCACCATCCAGCGGCAGTACATCGCTAGGCGCTTGCAGGCGCTCTTGGTGGACGGGCGCGCGACGTGCTTGCGGAGGCGCGGCAGCTGCGCGTGGTCGAGCACCGCGTCGGAGAAGCCCTGGATCGCAGGGCCGATGTCCGGCGCGTCGGGGGGGAGGTGTGCGGCGAATGCGCCCTCGATGGAGCCGTGGTGTTGTATAAGGTGCGACAGGGCGGCCGTGAGTGCGAGCACGTCCTGCGGCTGGAACGTGCGGTGCTTGAAGCCCGCGAGCCGCGCCCCGTCGCGCTCGGCGTTGAAATCGCGCACGAAGGCATAGGGGCGGTAGTCCATCCGCTCTGCGAGCTCGGCGGCCTTTTTGAGGATCACCGAACGGCGGCCCCAGGCGAGCAGCGCCGCGTAGAGCCCGATCACCTCCTGGTCGCGTGGGTCGTCGAAGCCGTGCGGCACCGAGATCGGGTCGTCGGCGATGAACGCGGTGCGCTCGTAGCGCTCCACGAGGGTGTCCAGCCGAGGCTTGAGCTCCAGCAGGAAATCGTCCACGGACTCCACATCCGACATGGGCTCTACGTCCACCTTGCCTACTTCTTGGCGCTCGCGTCGAGCGTCGGGCGTTCGAGGTCGAAGACGCCGTCCTTTACGCGCACGTAGCCGGTGCCGCCGAGGCGGCCGACGGGGTCGAGGCGCAGCGTGTCGGCATAGCGGCCGTTGTCGGTGGCCTCGTCGGCGAGGTGAGCCAGGACGATGCGCACGAAGACGGCCTGGCCAGCGCGTGGCCCGTCGCCCAGCGCCACGATGCGGTCGACGACGGCCTCGAAGGCCACCGGGGCCCCGGCGACGCGCGGCGGGGCCACGACCTCCGAGGGGACCGGGCGCAGGCCCGCAGCCTCGAACTCGCTCACGTCGGGCGGCCAGGCGGCGCTCGTCTGGTTCATCGCGTCCGCGAGGGCATGCGGGACGATGTGGACGACGCACTCGCCCGTCGCCCTGAGGTTGGCCAGCGTGTCCTTGGTGCGCATCCCACCGTCCGGCATCGGGGCCATCTGCGGGGCGAACATCAGGATCGGCGGATGGATCGACGCGACGTTGAAGAACGAGTAGGGCGCGAGGTTGGCCACGCCGTCGCCGCTGAGCGTGGACACCCACGCGATGGGACGCGGTACGACGGCCGAGACGAGCAGCTTGTAGATCTCGGCGGGCGGGTGGTTGTCGAAGCGGAACGTGGGCATCGCTTAGTCCTCGGCCTCGTCGGTGTCCTCGTGGGTCGCTGAGGAGGACAGGCTAGCGGGCGCGTCGGCGTCGTCGCGTTCGATGACGAGCGTGATGTCCGTCACGAGCGCGGCGATGGCGCCGAGGGCCGCAAGCATCGGCGTGAGCAGCACGGCCGCAGCCCCCGCCCCCACGCCCACGGTGAGGGGAATCTCCAGCAGCGTCCGGTCGTCCTTCTTAATGGCGATGCGGCGGACGTTGCCCTCCTCGATGAGGTCGCGCACCTTGTCCACGAGTTGGGAGCCTGCCACCTTGACCTCTTGCAGCGTCCGCTCGCTGACGGCCTTGGCTTCCTGGAAGGTTTTCTCGCCGACGGCCTTGGCATCGTCGAGGGGAGAGCGGTCGTCGGACATGGGTCGGGCGCGGCGTGGGTTGGAAGAAAGAGATGGCCCCTTATTACGAAAGGGAATCAGCCGGGGTTCTTTCGCCCGTGTCGAAAACAGGGGACACTGCAAGGGGGGGAGGGCGCCGGCGAAATCAAGGCGCAGCGCGTAAAAAAAGCGATACAGGGGGGGCGAGTAAAGACGCTTAGCCCTGAAAATGCACCGTGAGCAGGCCGGGCAGGCCGAGAACGGGCACGGTCCTGGTACAAGCCCTCCTCGAACACGCAAAGGGGCACCCGCTCCACAAGCGGCGCCCCCGCCGCACGTGATTCACACCCAACCACACAGCGGCGGAAACCACCGCCACCCCACAACCAACCCTTCCAGGAGGTACCCCACATGGGACAGCAGCAACTTCTCCTTCTCGTCCTCGGCATTGTCATCGTCGGCCTCGCGGTCGTCGTCGGCATCCAGTCGTTCAGCGAGAACCAGGTCAAGGCCAACGCTGACGCGCAGGTCAACGACGCCATCCGCATCGCGTCGGACGCGCAGGCCTGGAACCTCAAGCCGACGGCCTTCGGCGGCGGCAACGGTGCCTTCACGGGCCTCACGCTCGCGAAGCTCGGCTACGAGGTGACCAGCAACACGCGCTACACGAACCTCAACGGTGAGTACAACATCCACACCGTCTCGGCGACCGGCTTCTACATCGTCGGCTGCAACGACAGCCTCGACACGCAGGTTGTGATGCATGTCACGGGCACGACCCCGAACGACATCACCACCACGGTGAAGACCGGCCAGGCTGCCTGCGACTACACGCTGACCTCGTAAGTCGGCGCTGCGATCGCAGCCTGAACTGTCCGGCCCCGTAAGGCCGGCACATCTTGGCGGCACTCTCGTCGGGGCTTCGGCTTCGGCGGGGGTGCCGTCTCTCGTTGGTAGAACCCGGCCACAGCCAGCACGCAGGCAGCCAGGATGGCAGGGTGTTTGATCCCGTCGCGGTAGCCTTTCACCCACGGCTGTCTGTCGCCATGCGCATGCGCTTCCGCGCCCTAGCTCGCCGGACTCGTCCCGGCTCCTCGTCACAACCACGGCCGTCCGTCGACGGCCTCTGGCTCGCGTCGCTGTTCGGGCCGCTGGCGCTGCTCGTGGTGACGAGCCGGCTCATGGAGATGAGCAACGTCGGGACCATCGGGCTGGATGGATTCCTGGGGCGAATTTGGATGTATGCGCCCCTGCCGACGCTCGGCCTGGGCATCGGTGTGGCCGTGATGCTGGTCGCGCGGCGCTGGCATCCGGCCGTGGCGGTAGCGCTTGGGATGGGGGCCTGCGTGCTCACCTGGCAGGCGGTGAAGGCGCTGCCGGTCTGGTGGCTCCAGGGCTGGCTCTCCACGCTGCCGCTGGCCTACATGCAGTGGGACCTCGTCTGGCTGGGCCTCCTGCTCCTCGCCGCGACAGCGTGGCTCGCGGCCCCGCAGCGTGCAGGGGCATTCTGGCTGCGCCGCACCGTGATCCAACTGGTGGCTGTGGGCGTGGCAGCGTTCTACGCCGTCGAGGCGGTGCTCTGCCTGACGCTCGGGATGCCCGGGATCTACTTCCCAGCGCTCGACTTTCTCGCCAACGCCCGCGCGCTGCTCCCCGTGCTACTCGACAGCGTGACGCCCACGAAGGTAGCCCTGCTCGCGCTGCCGGCCAGTGTGCTGCTGGGCCCCACGCTCGTGAGCCTCGGGCGACGCCTGCAGGCCCCCGCGACTGAGCCGGAGCCGTCCGGAGCGGCGGCCTTCCTCGTCTGGGGGACGACGCTGCTGCTCGCCGCACTGCTGATGCTGCCGGCCCCAGAGACCGACGAGGTCGTGGAAAGTGCGGTCGCCCGGCTCATCGCGACCGCCTACTACGACGCGCAGCAGCCCGCGCTCGGCGGGGTCGGCGATGCGGTGGCCTTCGACGCGCGCAACCTGCGCCTCGTAGCGCGCGCCGACCGCCCAGCCACGATGTCCAGCGGGACAGCCGAAGGCTCCGTCGATGCCAACAGGGCCGCCCGAATCGACACGGCCAGCGGCGACACGACGGCTGCGTCCCTGCGCCGCAACGTCGTCGTGATCCTGCTTGAATCCGTCCGCGCTACGGCGACCACGCCCCACGACTCGACGCTCGCGACGATGCCGTTTCTCGACCGTCTCGCCGAGCACGGCACCCTCTACGAGCGGACGTACGCCTCCACGTCCTACACCAACAAGTCCATCGTGACAGCGCTGGGTGGTGTGCCGCCCAGCCCGGATCCGCGGGTCGAGCGCGCCGAAGCCGTGCCGGGGGGCCTGCCGACGCCGGGCCTGCCCGGCTTGCTCCGCGAGCACGGCTATCGGACGGCCTTCGTCACGCCCGCCATGTTCGAGTTCGAGCGCAAGGACCTCGTCCTCGGCAACCTCGGCTTTGAAGACCTGCTCGGGCACGACGACCACGACCGCGACGGGTTCACCCCGAAGGCCTACTTCGGCTACGAGGACCGCGTCACGCTCGCCACACTCGAACGCTGGCTCGATGCGCCAGACCCCCGCCCGTTCTTCCTCAGCATCCTGACGCTCACCGCGCACCACCCCTACGACACCCCGCCCGACTTTCCGCTCCGCTCCTTCGTCCGCGACGCGGAGCTGAACGCCTACTACAACGCGATCCGCTACACCGACGTCTACCTCCGCGAGGTCGTCGCGCTCTTCCGCGACCGGGGCTTGCTCGACGAAACCCTCTTCGTCGTCACCGGCGACCACGGCCAGGCGTTCGGCGAGCACGGCGTCCGCACCCACGGCGACATCATCTGGGACGAAGTGCTCCATGTGCCGATGCTGCTCGTTGGCCCCGGCATCGAGGCCGGGCAGCGCGACCGGGCCGACCGGCACCACGCCGACCTCATGCCGACGGTCGCCGACTGGCTCGGCTATGACCTTGTCGGCGGCACGATACCCGGGCACAGCTTGCTCGCGCCCCCGCCACCAGGCCGCCGGCTCTACCACGCGATGAAGAACGGGCGCAACGCTCTTGCCCTCCGCGTCGATGGGACGAAGTACATCTACTGGGGCCGCCGCCGCCCCATGCAGGTCTTCGACACGATCAACGATCCGCTCGAGCTGCACGACCTCGCAGCCGAGCGGCCCGAGGGCGAGCTACGCGCCGTCGAGGCTGAGCTCATCCAGTGGCGGCGCAGCGTCGAACTAGCATACGAGGAGGCCCGGGCCAGGTCGGCAGCCGCACGTCAGAGCGTGACCTCGTCTTCGTAGCACCAGCCCCACGTCTCGCCGGGTTCGAGCGAGCGGATGATGGCGTGGCCCGTGGCCTCGTAGTGCTTCCGCGCGTGCTGGTTGGGCGACGAGTCGCAGCAGCCGACGTAGCCGCAGACCATGCAGATGCGGAGGTGCACCCACCAGTCGCCGGTTTTGAGGCAGTCCTCACAGCCGTGGGCCGAGGGTTGGACGGGCCGAATTTGGTGGAGATGCGCGCACTTCGCCGCCGCCTCGGGGTTGGGTTCCAGCGTGTAGGTCCGCTCGGTGTCGATCCGCCGCCGCATCGAGGGCGTGACTTGCGAGGGCGTGGGGTACGGGTCTGGCGGCGGCGGTCCTGAACCGTCACCGGAGCCCGAGTCGGAGTCGTCGCCGGAGTGACTGCGGAAGAGCGGGGCGAGGTGCTTGAACGCCTCGGTCGGCCCTTCAACGGTGAGCGTGTCGCCAGGGTGGAGGACGGTGCTCGGGCTGGGGTCGTCGTAGTGCGTGCCGTCCTGGACGATGGCCTGCGCGGTCACGCCGAGGTCGTCCAGCTTCAACTCGGCGAGCGAGCGCTCGGCCGCCATCGCGGTCTTGCGGATCGTCACGGAGCGGGTCATGTGGCCGTCGGCGTCCGTGACCACGGGCTCGACGGTCTCGACGTCGTGGTCGAAGGCGGCGTAGTTGCCCGCTCGCAGCGCCTCCTCCGCGTCCAGGATGCGATCAGGGTCGATCTGGTACTGCCGCAGCACCTCCTCGAAGAGCCCCACGAGCGCCTCCAGGTCCTCGGCGATCACCCGGTCGACGCCGCCCTCCTGGAGGTGGTGGATGTCCGAGTGCGTGCGTGTGGAGGCGACGATGCGGGTCGTCGGGCTGAGCACGCCCGCGACGGCCGCCACGCGGTGCGCCATCGCCGGGCCGTCGTCGGGGATGACGAGCAGCTTGGCGCGGTCGAGGCCGAGCGCGTTGAGGATGTGCTGCTTCGAGTAGTCGCCGCGCAGCACGTGGAGGCCTAGCGACTCGGCCTCCCGGGCGCCTTCCGGCGAGAGCGTCGCCACGACGAACGGGACGCCCGAGCCGCGCAGCACGCGGACGAGCTTGCGGGCCGCGCTGCCGTAGCCCGCCACGATCACGTGGTCGTGCAGGTGCGCGAAGTGCTCGCCGTCGACCTCCGGCATCGGCGCAGCAACCTCGCTGGCGGCCCCCATCTTGTCACGCAGTTTGCCCTGCACGCGCCCTGCGAGTGCGACAAGGCCCGGCGTGGCCGCCATCATCAGCACCGTCGCCGCGATGAACGTCTGCGCGCCGTCGGCGCCCATGCCCGCCGGGGTGAGGCCCACCTCGCGGCCCGCGCGCTCCAGCACGAACGAGAACTCGCCCACCTGCGCGAGCGTCAGACCCGTCGCCGCGGCCACAGGCAGGCTGTAGCCGAGCATGCGCACGCTCGCCATCGCGATCGCGGCCTTCAGGACGAGCAGCAGCACCACGATGCCGAGCACGAGCGGCAGGTTCTGCACGAGGAAGCCGAGGTCGAGCAGCATCCCCACCGATACGAAGAACGTCGCCGAAAACAGGATTTGCAGCGGCAGGATCTCGCCGAAGGCGTGCTCCGAAAACTTCGACTCGCTCACGACGAGCCCTGCGAGGAACGCGCCCAGCGAGATCGACACGCCTGCGAGCCCGACGAGGTAGGCCGTGCCGAGGCAGACGCCGACAATCACGAGCAGGAACACCTCCGACGAGCACGTCCGCGCGACCGCTTCGAGGAGCGGCGGCATGAGCCGTTGCGCGACGACGAACACGAGCACGATCACCCCGAGCGCCGTCCCGAGCGCCTTGGCGATGTCGAGCGGTCCGCCGCCCACACCCGCGAGCATCGGCACGAGCAGCACCATCACAATGATCGCGATGTCCTGGAAGATGAGCAGGCCCACCGACGCCTGGCCCGCCTCGGTGCCCGTCTCGCCCCGGTCGCCCAGCAGCTTCAGGACGATGGCCGTCGAGGAGAGCGCGACGAGGAAGCCCGTGAAGACCCCTACCTTCCAATCCACATTGAATGGCAGCAGGATCAGCGTCACCGCCGCCGTCGTGAGGCCGACCTGCAGCCCGCCGCCGCCCACGATGAGCCGCCGGATCTTGGCGAGTTTCTCCAGGCTGAACTCGATGCCGATCGTGAAGAGCAGCAGCAGCACGCCGATCTCGGCGGTCGCGTCGACGAGCTCGATGTCCTTGACGAGCCCCAGCTGGTTCGGCCCGATGATGACGCCTGCGATGAGGAAGCCCACGATGGGCACGAGCCCGATGCGCTTGGAGACGTAGGCGATGAACGCTCCCGCGAGCACCAGCGCGACGACTTCGGTGAGGTAGGCGGGCATCGCGCCCGCGGCGAAGACAGGATAGGGCATGGTGGTCCTTCGTCCTTGGTGTTTTGTCCTTGGTGGGGAGGTGGGACTGCTGCCCGCCCGGAGAATACGGCCCCGCCTGCATTGTTCACCGTCCTACCCGAAGAGGTGGGAGCGCGCGGCGGTGTTGCGGTGCGGCGGTGTTGCGGTGCGGCGGTGTTGCCGATGTCACCGTGGGACTTGACGCAGCGAAACGAGCCTACACCTTTTCACTGCCTCACTGCCTCACTGCCTCATCCCCTACCTTGTGACCTTTCCCCGCCGCGCGGCGGCTCTGCCCATCAAAACCCACCCCTGCCCATGTCCGCGCCCCGGTCCAAGTCCGCATTGGACGCCGCGTTCGTAGTCCGAGCCCAGCAAGGCGATGAGATCGCCCGGGCGCGGCTGCTGCGCGCGCTCGAACCGATCCTCCGGGGCTTCTTCATCAAGCGCGCCGGCCACCGCGCCGAGATCGACGACCTCGTCCAAAACACCCTCGTGCGCGTCCACACCGGCCTCGGCGACCTCAACGACCCCGCCCGCCTCAAGGCGTTCGCCATGAAAGCGGCCTTCTTCGAACTCCAAGACCTCTACCGGGGCCGCTACACCGCCCGCGAGTCGCTCTTCGACCCCGACCTGCCCGGCCCGGCCAGCCCCGACACGACCGCCAGCACCGGCCTGGGCCTCGACCTCGACCGCGCCCTCTCCGAACTGACCGACCACGCCCGCGAGATCATCGAGCTCCGCGAGCAGGGCTACCGCTACACCGAGATCGCCGAGACGCTCGGCACCACCGAGGCGGCCGTCAAGATGCAGGTCAAGCGCGCCTTCCAGAAGCTGCGCGGCCTCCTCGCCACCTTCGCGGCGACGCTCGCCGGCTCTGTGACGCTGCTGAAACTAGGCGCGGCCCTTGCAGGGCTGTCCTGACCGAGCGCCCGCTGGCCGAGCCCCCCACCTTCCTCCCACGCCCGACACGCTGCCAACCACGCCGATGTCGCCGACTCCCATGTCTCCGGACACCCTCGCCCTCTACGATGCCCTCGCGCCTGACGAGCAGGCCGCGCTGCGTGCCGCTCTCGCCGAGGACGCCGACCTCCGCACCGCGTTCGAGCGCTGGCGCGCCGTCCGTGCCGCCGTCCGCGCCGACCTGGACGCGGCGGTGCCCGACCGCCACCTCTTCGTGCTCTACGCGCTCGGCGAGGACGATCCCGCCATGCTCACCGATGAGGAGGTCGCACGCGTGACCACTGCCAAGGCCGGCCTCGATGCAGCGGTGAAGCGGCACCCGGGCCTCCACGCAGCCGTCCGGCGCGTCTGGGCCGACAGGATGGCGTTCGACGCTGCCTGGGACGAACTCGCCGAGGCCTCCTTCGCCGAGGCTGCCCTGGCCGACATGAGTGCGGTGACGCCCGCATCGTCTTCGGTGAGCACGACTTCTACCGCTGACCCCGCCTCGCAGCGACGCGCAGCGGACCGAGGCAGTCTCGGACAGGCGACGACGCTGCGCGGTGGTGCGCGGTGGGTCTGGCGCCTCAGCGCGGCCGTGGCTGTCACAGCGTTCGTGGCCGTTGCCATCTCGGTCCTCCTACGCGACAGCGGCTTCGACACCATCCAGACGGCCGCCAACGAGACGCGCCTGATCGAACTCGCCGACGGCTCTACGGTCGAGCTGGCCGAGAACTCGACGCTGATGGTGGCGGCGGCCGACAGCGACCGGTCGCCGCGCCTCGTCCGCCTCCGCGCCGGCACGGCTCTCTTCGACGTGCAGGAGAGCGCCGAGCCGTTCGTCGTGGAGACGACGCCGGCCCGCACGACGGTCCTCGGCACCGTGTTCACCGTGGAGACGACCGACGCCCAGACCGAGGTGACGCTCCTGAGCGGAGCCGTCGAGGTCGTCTCGCGGGTGCAGCCGGACCAGTCGGTGACGCTCGCCCCTGGCCAGCGCAGCGAGGTGGTCGGGGGCGACGTGCCCACCGTGCCGGAGCGCGTCAACGCGCAGCTGGCCGCCTCGTGGGCCCGGTTTTTCTACTTCGAGCAGACGCCCCTCGCCGAAGCCGCCGCCGAACTGAGCGCGCACTACGGGGTCGCCATCGAAGTCGACGAGGCGCTGGTCGCTGAGACGTTCACGTCCGCGGGAAGCCTGGAGCGCGCGATGTCTGTCGTCGACCTCCTTGATCTGCTCGCTCGCACCCAAGGCGCGCGCGTCGAGACCGTCGAAGGCGGCTACCGCTTGGTGCCCTAGACCGACGCGAAGGGGGCAGAGGCGTCCCCCGCGCAGAAGCTCGCCGCGGTGTTCGCCATCCTTGGTCACCCTCTACAGCTACCTGGCGGAGGCAGCGCGACGCTCCCCGTTTGAACAGCGTCGAAGGGGATGGCGCACAGGGTTCGATCCCAACACTCCGCTTGGGGCACACAGCTAGCGGATCGCGTGCTTCCGGTTGCCGATGTCGGGGTAGCCAAGGAGGTGCTGCGCATCGCATATAGGCCTCGGTCCACTACGCAGCACGTGCTGTGCAACACGGAGCTATGCTGACACCGTGACGCTGAATCCGTATCACGTCCGGTCATGGCTCCACCCAGGGTACGACTCCACAGAGCCCGGATTAAAGACAACGCCCCCGACTGCCGCGATGGCAGCAGGGGGCGTTGCGTTTCCGGTGGTTCTAGGCCGGCGTAGGGCCGAGGTCCTAGCGGAGGCGGAAGCGCACGGGCAGCGAGAACTGCACCTTCACAGGGCGACCGCGCTGCATGCCGGGGCGGAACCGTAGCTCACGGACGCAGCGGATGGCTTCCTCGTCGGTGCCGCCGCCGAGGCTGCGCACGACCTGCGGGTTGACCACGTTGCCGCGCTCGTCCACGATGAACTGCAGCGACACCATCCCTTCGATGCCAGCGCGCTTGGCCATCTCGGGATAGCGCACGCAGCCCTGCAGGGCGGCGAGGCCCTCCTCGTTGTTCGGAATGATCTCCGGCTGCTGCTCCACGATGATAAAGATCTCGTCCTCCTCGGGCTCAGGCTCGGGGTCGTCGGCCGCAGGCGGCGGCGGCGGCGGCGGCGGCGGCGCGTCGTCCAAGTCGAGGTCCATGTCGAGGTCGATCTCCTCGTCCTCGAGGAGCTCGTCGTCGGGGACTTCGACGGGGGACGGTGGCTTGGGCGGCGGCGGCGGCGTCTCGATCTGCTGCGTCTGCTCGATCTCCTCGATCTCGATGCGCTCCATCTCCTGCTCGATGATCTCGAACTCCGCTTCGGCGCGGTAGGGCGTGATGAAGGCCGCGAGCACGAGGCCGAGCGAGAGCAGCATCCCGAGCTGCACCATGATCGGGTACTGCTTTTTCAGGTCAGCACCGGGGGCTTTGCGAAGGGCCATGAACTTCCTCTGGGCAGGTGGGCGAGCGCGCAGGTAACGGGCAGCGCGCTCAAGCTAGTCTGTGGGGGAATGGGAAAGGACGCCGCCGCGTTCCGCATTCTGTCGAATGCCGCGCATCACAGGCATGCACGAACCTACGGAGCAGGGGTCCCTTCAATCAAGCCAGACACCTCACGCATCCGAAAGTTGCTCACGGGACGCCCGGTGACGCGGCCAGGCAAACCAGCCGCCCACCCCCAGCAGGAGACCGACCCCGTCGGCCAGCGCGTCGAAGGGGTCGGGCTCACGCGGCCACGGCAGCATCCCCTGGTAGAGCTCCGTGCCGATCCCGTACGCAAGGCCACCAACGAGCACCCACGGCCAGGCTCGTCGCGGCACCGCACGCATCCACAGCACGCCGAGCACCGCGAAGAGCCCGAGGTGGACCAGCTTGTCGAGCGAGAGCAGTTGCGGTGGGAGGTCCTGGCCTGGAATCGTAAAGAGCGCGAGGCAGAGAAGCGTCCACGCTGACGCGATGGACTTTGGATTGGGGATGTTCGATTTGTGATGTGAAGACATGGTCATAGATGTGAAATCCATAGTCGCAAAGCGTCCATCAAAAATCGCGCATCGCTTCCGGCAGCAGTTCGAGCAGGTCGGACGCTTGCATCGAACGACTGTCTCGGGTGGCGGTGTAGCGGTCGGCGACGGCGAGGCCGAGGTGGAGCGCGCAGACGGTGGCCTCGGAGGGAGCGGCGCCCTGAGCCAGCAGTCCGGCGATGCTGCCCGCGAGCACATCGCCCGAGCCCGCCGTGGCGAGTGCGCTGTTGACGGAAGCGGCTACGAATGTCGCGTCGTTTGGCTGCCCGATGACGCTTGGGGCCCCCTTGAGCAGCAGCACCGCGTTCCACCGCTGCGCCCACTCAGGCCCGATCCACGTCCGGCGGTTCAAGTCAAGACTATCTGGGTCGCCGCCCGACCCGGCGACGAGGCGGCGGAACTCGCCGAGGTGCGGCGTGAGCACCCAACGCGGTGCGTCGTAGCGGTGCGCGATCTCCCAGACGGACGCGTCTCCATGCGCGAGCGCGTTCAGGCCGTCGGCGTCAAGGACGACCGGCGTATTCGGGAAGTCCGTAGCGAGCTCGTTGAGGAGGCGATGGACGAGACGCACTGTCGCTGGATCGCGCCCAAGTCCAGGGCCAATGAGCACCGACTTCGCTTTCTCAGCGCGTTCGAGGATCGCGTCGAGCGCAGCCTCCGCGATGCCGCCGCTCTCCGTCGTGGGCAGCCCAAGCGTGGCGATGGCGGGAGCGTGCGCGTCGATAGCGCGCTGCGCATCCGGCGTGGTGGGGCAGACGACGTAGCCCGCCCCGATCCGCGCCGCCGCCTGCGCCGCGAGCACCGCCGCACCCGTGTAGCCGTTCGACCCCGCCACGACAAGCGCCATACCGGCCTCGTACTTGTGCGCCTCGAACGAGCGCAGGGGCAGCGTCTCCCGGACGAACGCATCCGTCGGGAGGTACGCGCACCCCGGCATCTGCATCACGCGATCCTCGATGTGCTTCGGGACGCCGATGTCGACGGTCACCACCTCGTCGGCATAGACCCGCCCCCGGCCGAAGAGCAGGCCTACCTTCGGCCGCGCCATCGTCACGGTGTGGTCCGCGAGGACGGCGGTTTCGTGCACGGTGCCGGTATCGCTGTCCACGCCCGTCGGCACATCGACCGAGACGACGGGAGCCGCACTCGTCATCCAGAGCGCGAGGCTGTCGATGGGTGCGCGCAAGGCCCCCTGCACACCGATGCCGAGCAGCGCATCCACAATCAGGTCGAGGCTGAGATGGCCGTCGTAGACCCACCGTTCGAAGGCGTCGAGGTCGAACGCGCCGTCTTCGTCCGAAAACGTGTCTAGCGCGGCAACGTCTAGGGATTCTTGCTCAGCGGCCTCCAGATGCTCCAGCAGCCGCAGGTTGAGCGCGGTGTCCTCCGTGGCGTTGCGCTTCGTCGCGAGCGTCGCCACCCGCACATCGGCCCCCTTGCCGGCGAGCAGCCGGGCGACCGCGAGGCCATCGCCGCCGTTGTTGCCTTTGCCCGCCAGGACGAGCACGCGCCGGTGGTCCAGCGGCCCGTATCGGTCCTCGATGAACGCCGCGACGCCGCGCGCTGCT
>JBCDFO010000032.1:0-22218 GCA_039177895.1 Bacteroidota bacterium | reverse complement strand
GGGCCAGCAGGCGTTCCTGACGCGCCTCGCCGCCGCCTTCGAGCGCGGGGAGCGCAACCACCTCGGCGTCTTCGTGCCGGGCTACGGCAAGACCATCACGGCGCTCGCCTCGTTCGTGATCGCCTACCGGATGCGCGTCGCCAAGAAGCTCGTCGTGTTCGTCCCGCGCGGCAACCTCCGCGACCAGTACGCCGACCCCACCGAGCTGAGCCAGGTCTTCCGCAACCTCGGCGCGCCGCCGTTCTCGTTCTGCGTCGCCGACTCCGACCGCGTGTTCCTCAAGAACATCGACACGCAGATCGTGGTGACGACCTACCAGTACGCCAGCGGCGAGGGCGGGCACGCGGCGCTGCTCAAGTACTGCCGCACCGCGCCGTGCCTCTTCGTGTTCGACGAGGTCCACCACCTCGCCGACGACGGGCTGTGGGCGCAGCGCATCGCCGACCTGCCGTTCGAGGCGAGCGTCGCGCTCTCGGGCACGCCCATGCGGAGCGACAACAAGACGCTCTTCGGGGTGCCGTTCGACGCGGGGCCGGACGGCGAGCAGTACTACCGCGCGCTGCACGAGGTCACGATGCGCGAGGCGCACGCCGAGGGCGGCATCCTCAAGGAGGTCGAGGCGCACGTGGTGGACTACCACCTCCAGATGGTGCGCGAGGACACCGGCGAGGAGGTCGAGCTCTCGCTCACGGGCCTCATGGAGATCGCCCGCTCCAAGCAGGAGGTCGACGTCTACCTCGCCCGCCGCACCCTGCGCTTCCACGAGGTCTACCTCGAAACGCTCCTCGCGCCCGCCTTCGAGCGCTTCGCCGAGAAGCGCCGCGAACTCGAACGCCTCTACCGCGAGGCCGGAGGCCAGGGCCGCCCCGAGCGCCCCCACCAGATGCTCGTCATCGCGATGAGCAACAAGCACGCCGCCGCGATGCTCGACTTCGTGCGCCGCCGCTTCCCGCACGTCCGCTCCGACCGCATCGGCCAGGACCGCCCCGCCAGCGAAAACGCCGAGCTCCTCGACGCCTACCGCGAGGGCGACCTCGACGTTATGGTGCAGGTCGACATGATCGGCGAGGGCACCGACATCAAGCCGATCTCGGTTATCGTCAAGGCTGACCTCGTGCGCGCCTACTCGAAGACGATGCAGCAGCTCTTCCGCGGCATGCGCTACTACCAGGGCTTCCCCAAGGTTGCCAACGTCTGCGACATCTACGCCGCGGGCGACATGGGCATCCGCGCGCTCTTGGAATGGCTCACGAGCGAGCAGCAACTCGGCATCCAGGCCAAAAAGGAGGCCGAGCGCACATCGCCGGAGAAGGCCCCCGCCGAGCCGAGCGAGCGCAGCCCGTGGGTGCTCAAGCAGGTCCAGACGAGCGCCCGCGAGCGCCACCGCCTGGAATTGTTTGGTGAGGGCGAGACGAGCACGTTCACGCTCCACACGCGCCCCGCCGGTGCGCGTAATGTGGCCGCCGAGGAGCAGGCGCTCCGCCAGACGTGCGCCGACCTCGCGTCGGAGTTGGCGCACGCGCTAGGGGGATCGTACCAGAGCGCCGTCCGCCGCGTCCACGCCGCCTCGAAGCGCAAGTTTGGAAAGGGGCAGGACGAACTCAGCCTCGGCGAGCTCGCGCGCAAGAAGGTGTGGCTGAAGCGGTGCCTTCGGTCCGGACAGTTGATGTAGCTGCGCACATGTGCGCCTTATGGCGTCCCCGTAGGACGGAGGCGGACACGCGGCGGATCCGAGGGCTTACGCGCAGATGGTAGCGCTTCTGATGGAGCCGACGTGCCCATCGGTTGCATATTGGATGCACATTGATCGTACATCCGTTCGGCACTGCCGGACGCACGGTCTATCCAGCAGAGGCCCAGGGCATGGGTGGGGTTCTATGGCCCGGGTCTCGCCAGCCTGGAAGGCGTGGCAGCCCCGAGATCTCCGCGATCTCGGGGCTGCTGGGGTTTTATTTACACGGATTCATCGTCAGGATGTAAGCATAGCGCTGGGGCCCTGGTTCGAACACAGTAGGGGCGGTTGGCAACCCGCCCCTACGAGTCAACGCGGTAGAGGGTCGGTCGGCTACAGGGCCCGCGCATCCCGAGGAGGGGGGCTTGGATCCCGACATCGCCACGCCCCATCCGTATTTCGAGGTCTGGTCGGGCGCTTGGCAGCAACAGCCGTGGACGAAATGGCCGCTTGCCTCAGGGTTTCCATCAGCTTACCATGCGGTTCCCTCGCGTCCTTCACGCATCCTCCTCCGATGCCGATCTCTCCCACTGTCTCGGCGGCCCTCCCGGCGTCCTCGCAGCGTCCGCTCGACCGGCTCGTCGAGAACCGGACGACCTTCGGCGGACATGACGTGGAACTGGCGATCTACGACACGCTCCGCCCGGCCGAGCGCGTGGCGCTGAAGGCCGACCACCCGCTCTACTGCGGCATGGTCACGGGCGTGAAGCACATCCACACCCAGAGTGGCGACGTCTTCCCGTTCGTGCCGCAGGAGTCGCTGGTGCTGGCCCCGGGCGAGGAGATCTGGATCGACTTCCCCGGCGCGAGCGACGACGCCCCGACGACGTGCCTCACCATCGGCGTGGAGGAGGCGAAGGTGCGCGACCTCGTAGCGCGCTTCAACAGCACGATGCCCCGCCACGACGGCGCGTGGGCCGTGCCCGATGCGCGCGTCGCCCACTTCGGCAACACGGCGAGCGTCGAGCAACTCCTCGCCACACTGACGCGGCTCTTCACCGAGAACCCGCCCTTCCGCGACGCGCTCATCGACCTCAACGTGTCGGAACTGCTGCTGCGGATGCTCCAGACGCAGGCGCGCGCGCTGCTCCTTGGGCAGACCGCGCTGCTCGCGACGCAGAACAGCCTCGCTGCCGCGGTGCAGTACGTCCGCGACAACCTCCACCGCCCCATCGAGGTGGCCGAGGTCGCAGGCGCGGCGTGCATGAGCGTATCGAGCCTCTACCGCTACTTCCGCAACGAGCTCGGCATGACGCCGCTCGCGTTCATCCACCGCGAGCAGATGCAAGAGGCCCGGCGGCAGCTCACGGATCTCCAGCGGTCGGTCACCGAGGTCAGCTTCGCGCTCGGCTTCCGCAGCGTGAGCCACTTCATCCGCCTCTTCCAACGCCACATCGGCACGACGCCGAAGCAGTACCAGCTGGGGCTAACGCGGACTCCAAGCCCGGAGGCCCGCTAGGCCCGGACGCCTTCTTCCGTCTCGGCGATGAGTTGGTCCACGACCGGACGTAGCTCGTTCGTCTCGCTGAACTTCGCTACCTGGCGGTCCGCGCTCGCCCCCTCGTCCAGGATGCGGTAGGCGTACTCGACCTCGGCGCGACTGCCGAGTTCGTCCACCACGTCGCCAATGAACCACTCGATGAGTTCGAGGATGAGTTCGCGGGCGGGGACCTCCTTCTCCTTGCCGAAGTCGATCAGCTTGCCGTCGAGGCCGTGGCGGACGGCCCGCCACTTGTTCTCCTCGATGAGGTCGGCCGGGTAGACGCGGAAGGTCGTGTTGTCGCGCCGCATCCGATAGAGCTTCAGCACGATGGCCTGGAGGATCGCGGCGATGCAGACGGCCTCTTCGACGCGGGTGCAGACGTCGAGGAAGCGGAACTCGAGCGTCGGGAATTTGTGGTGCGGGCGGACGTCCCAATAGATCTTCGAGCCGTCGGGGATGCAGCCGGTGTGGACAAGCTTCTCGCGGAGCGCGTGGAAGTCGCCGTAGGACTGCATGATGCGCGGGACGCCGTTGCGCGGGTAGTTGCGGAAGATGACGCTGCGGTACGACTTCAGCCCCGTCTTGCGGCCCATCCAGAAGGGCGAGCTCGACGAGAGGCAGAGCAGGTGCGGCATGAAGTAGCGCGCCACGTTCATCGCGTCGATGAGGAACTCCGGGTCCTCGATGCCGATGTGGACGTGCGTGCCGAAGATGAGCAGCTGGTGCGCCACGTCCTGCATGTCCTCGCGCACGCCGATGTAGCGCTCCAGCGGCGTGATCTCCTGGTCCTGCCACGAGGAGAACGGGTGCGTCCCCGCCGCGACGACCTTCAGCCCCTTCCGGTCAGCCAGTTCCATCACGATCCCGCGCAGCCGCGTCAGCTCGGCGCGCACCTCGGCGGGCGTCTTGCACACGTTCGTCCCGATCTCCACCATCGACTGGTGCAGCTCAGGCTTGATCTCGCCGAGGATCATCCGGTCGTCGTCGAGGATTTCGGTGATGTACGACCGCAGTTGGCGCGTCTCCGGGTCGATGATCTGGTACTCCTCCTCGACGCCGATGGTAAGGGATGGTTGCTGCATGGGACTAGGGTCTGAGCGATGAGGAGTATGGAGGTAGAAGAGTGTATGCGGAAGGAGCTTGCTACTCTGGGTAGCTACGCGAACCCAACGCTGCCGTCTGAATCGTCAAGACCGCAAAGGTGCTGGATCCACCGATGATTTGCCTGAGCCATCAACACAAATAGCCCAACGGCTAGCCAAAGCGGTGGGTAGGCGACAACCCAGAGCAGACTGGCACTAATAATCTGGGATAGGTTTTTGAATGCCTCGCGCGCGGGGGATGTCGCGATGATCGCCGGGGTGACAAATGCACAGCCAGCGACAAACAACGTAAACAAGGACCACCACCACCTCACACCGCCGAGCTTGGCATACCTGCGGCGTGAGATGAGATAGATGCCCATGCCAACGAGAGGGCCTACTCCTACACCGTACATAGCAGCGACCAGGCTACCGCTTGATCCCTTGAGCATAGAGATAGCTAGCAGCGCCCAGAGCAATCCTGAAAGAGCAGAGGCTTCGAGCGGGCGCATGGAAAACGAGGTGGTCTGTTCACTTTCACACTGATACTCCCTACCGCTTCTCGACGACGAACGTGGCGAGGCTGGAGCCGCCGCCGGAGGTCACGTTCACGAGCGAGTCGGTGGAGAGGCGGGTGAGGCAGCCGTCCATGTAGTCGCCGTAGAAGGCGAACGGGGCGGTGTCGACGATGCGGTCGCCGAAGTGGACGCCCCCGTCCACGAGCGCGGGGTAGGTCTCGGAGGGCAGCACGATGCGGTCCTGCACGATGAACGGCTCGGCGAGCGCTTGCTGGAGGGCGCGCTGCCAGGTCGAGTCGTCCACCTCCCAGCCGAGCACGATGCCCGTGCCGCCGTACTCGTCGTTGGGCTTGAGGACGAGGTGCTCCCGGTTCTTCGCCGCAAACGGCACGAGGTCGACGGGCACGCCTTTGTAGACGGTCTTGCGCTCCTCCACCACGCGCGTCCACGGCACGTGAGACTCGATGGCCTCGCGCTCGGCGGGGTCGAAGAGCCGCCCGTTCTGCTCGTCACTCAGCACCGCGAGGCTCGCCTTCTTGTGAAGGATCTTGCAGCGGAACGAGTTCACCATCACCACGTCGCCCGCGATCACGGCCTGCACGATGGGGTGGTTCATCCCGCCGCGCTGGATCAGCTCCGAGATCAGGACGCGCTTGTAGATCACGTCGATGGGGATGCCACCCGCGAAGAGCTTGCCGCCCCGGTACTCCACCTCGCGCGGGTCGGCGATGACGCACTTGAAGCCCTGCGCCTCGAAGTACTGCTGGCTGATGACGAACTCGCTGTAGGTCGGCACCTCGCGCCAGTCCACGATGGCGATGGTCGGGCGCTGTCGCATCTGCCCCGTGGCCTGCTGGTAGGCCGTCACGAGCGCGTGCAGCACGCTGTGGCGCGACGGCTGCGAACGGACCTCGTACTGCTTGAGGTACTCCCGCATGACCGGCAGCCCGAAGAAGATCGCCGCGAGTTGGTCGTTGTAGGCGGCGGCGGCGGGCGTCTCGGCGTTGTATTCCGTGATGCGCAAACCGCCGCGCTCCGCGACGAAGAACGCGTCGAGGCGCGAGACGGGGCTGGCCTCCATGAAGCCGGGGTCGTGCTGGACGAGCGCTTCCTCCCAGTCGGTGAGGCGGTACTGCTTCCGGAACTCGGCGTCAGCGATGGCAGCCCGGTAGGTCTTTCCGAAGGCGCGCAGCAGGAGCGCGGTGCGGGCCTTGAGGAAGTTGTATTGGCCCGGCGTCATGAAGCGCGGGCGCAGCACGCTGCAGAGCGGGCGCTCGCCGAAGAAGAGCCCCCGGCGACGGAGCTGGTCGTCGAGTTGGTCCTGCGAGGCCCCGGCGATGTCGTCCGTGAGCAGCGCGTGGTAGGCGTCGATGGCGGCCTGGATGGCCATGGGCGGCTATCGGCTGTCAGCCGTCGGCTCGCGGCCCAACACGGTCAGTGCGTCGGAAGCCGGGCGACGAGTGGGGTGAGTGAGGTGGAATGAGCGCGGGGATCGCGAGCGAAGCGCAACAAGCTCCCCTCCTGGACAGGAGGGGGTGGGGGTGGTCGATCCGAGGCTACTCCGATGGTCGGAACGCTTCAGCAATCGCGGCAGCTACCAAGTCAGGTGTCTGCAAGACTTCCTCGTTCCGAAAACGCAGGACCTGAATACCGAAAGCTTCTAGTATGTCTTGTCGCTCGGCATCGTACGCCGCACGCGTCGGATCATCATGCACGCCCCCGTCGAGTTCGATGGCGAGGCGTTCGGCGGGGCAGTAGAAGTCGAGGACGTAGCGCCCGATGCTGTGCTGTCGGCGAAACTTGCGGTCCGCGACACCGCGCTTCTGGAGCATCTTCCACAACGCGGCCTCTGCAGGCGTAGCGTGGTTGCGGAGGTCGCGGCGGATTGCCTTGAGCGTTGGATGGTTGGCGTACCGTTCCATCGAGGCAACTAAGAGGCAGGTGCTAGTTTAGATCGACCACCCCTAGCCCCTCCTGTCCAGGAGGGGAACTGGAGGTTATTCCGACTTCTTCGCGGTCGTCTTGCGCGCGGTGGTCTTCTTGGCAGGCGCTTTCTTCGTTGTGGAAGCCTTCGCCGTGGTCGTCTTCTTGGTCGTGGTGCGCTTCGCGGCAGGCTTTTTCGCAGGCGCGGGGTCGGCGATGGGCGCGGCGAGGAGTTGGTTCCAGCGCACCTCGCGGACCTGCGGGCGGGGCTCCTTCGCACGACGGATCGCCAACTCGGCCATGTGCTCGACGGCCCACTCGAAGTAGTGCGGCGTGAGCGAGTTGATGTCCATATCCGGCGCCGGGTTCATGAAGTCGATCGCGTAAGGAATGCCGTCGCGGACGGCGAACTCCATCGAGTTCATGTCGTAGCCGAGCGCGGTGCAGAGCTTGGTGGCGTCGGCCACGACGCGCTTGCCGAGTTCCGGGGACATGTGGTCGTGCTCGACGTGGTAGCGCCGCTCGCGGGGGTCGTACTTGATCGGCAGGATCGTATCCTGGCCGAGGCACAGGCAGCGCACAAAGTGCTCCCATTCGATGAACTCCTGCAGCACCATCGTGAGGAGCCCGGAGTTGTTGTAGTGGTGGATCAGCTCCTCCTTCGAGCGGCAGACGTAGACCTCCTTCCAGCCGCCGCCGTGGGCGTCCTTGAAGATGCACGGCAGGCCGATGTACTCCAGAATCGCGTCCCAGTCGAGCGGGTATTCGAGGTTGCGCAGCGATTCGTCGTGGACGATGCCGGGGACGTACTCCTTGTTGGGCAGCACGACCGTCTTCGGGTGCGCGATGCCGAGCTTGGTGGCGAGCGCCGCGCCGAAGAACTTGTCGTCGGCGCTCCACATGAACGGGTTGTTGATGACCGTCGTCCCGGCGAGGACGGCCTGCTTGAGGATCGTCCGGTAGAACGGCACCTCGTGCGAGATGCGGTCGATGATGACGTCGTACTCCATCGGCGCATCCATCGCGGGCGCTCCGATCTTGACGAAGTCGGCGGTGACGCCCTCGTTGCGGCGGTTGACCTCCTCGATGAAGGCGGGCGGGAACGACCACTCACGGCCGACGATCAGTCCTACTTTTTTGGACATGGGGTGGATGGTGGATGGTTAATAGTAGTTGGTTGATGGTTGCAGGGGCGGTCGAGGTTGTCTTTACCAAGAACCATCCACCAACAACCACGCACCCTGTCAATCGGAGCCGCCGATGTAGGCGCGGATCATCTGGTGCCAGTAGGGCCAGTCGTGCGCCCAGCCGTCCCAGAGGCGCAGCGCGTTGCCGACGCCCTTCTCCCAGAGCACGCGCGAGAGGTGCTCGTTGTTGTCGCGGAACGAGTCGTCGCTGCCGGTGGCGAGGATGATGTCGGTGTGGCGGAGCGCTTCGAGGTGGCCGTGGTCGTGCATGTCCATCGCGTAGTGCGACGGGTTGTGGCGGTAGAGCTCGTTGCCGTAGTAGCCGTCCGAGAACATTCGGATGTCGTAGAGCCCGCTCATCCCGATCACGCGCCCGACGAGCTGCGGGTAGCGCAGCGTGAAGTCGAGGGCGTGGAAGGCCCCGAAGCTGGCCCCCGTCATGATGAGGAAGTCGTTCGGGTTCTTGTGGTAGGAGAACGGGAGCAGTTCGTGGAGGAGGTAGCGCTCGTAGTCCTCCTGGCGGTGGGCGCGGTCAGCGGGATGCTTCCAGCGGGCGTACCAGCTCTCGGCGTCGACGCTGTCCACGCAGTAGAGCTGGATCCAGCCGTTGCGGAGGTGGTCGCCGAGGGCGTCGGTCATGCCGCGGTCCTGCCACTCGTAGAAGCGCCCCTGCGAGGTCGGGAAGACGACGACGCGCGCCCCGGCGTGGCCGAAGACGAGCGTCTCCATCGTGCGCCCGAGCGCGGGGCTGTGCCAGCTATGGTATTCGCGGTGCATCGGCAGAGAAAGGCGGGTGGGAGGTGCGGGAGGGCGGTTCGACGCGAAACGGCACGAGGGCGGTCCTATCTTCGCGCGCTCCAACATACCCCGCCCGGCACGATTTACGCTACGGCACGCTACCCTTCGCGCCACAACGGCAAGCTCTCCCCCTGGACAGGGGAAGTGGAGGGGGTAGACCTGCCGACTACGATGTAGCCCTGTGCCTCTTCGTTCGACCACCCCCAGCCCAGAAAAGACAGGAACCCCGCAGCGCAGTGCGCTGCCCTGTTCAGGAGGGGAGTTGTTCGAGGCCTCCTGCACCTTCTGACCTATCCCATCCGTGTCCGCTCCCACCATCGTCGCTGACCTCGCTGCGCTCGGCTGGCTGACCTACCCCGACGACGACGGCCCCCACACGGTCGTCGGTGACCTCTGGCGGCTGCCCGAGATCCACAGCCCCGACCTCGGCAACCACCGCGACCTCTTCGTCTACCTGCCGCCGTCCTACCACACGGCACCCGACCGCCGCTACCCGGTCGTCTACATGCACGACGGGCAGAACCTCTTCGATGCTGCGACGGCGTTCGCGGACGAGTGGCAGGTGGACAACACGATGGACGTGCTCGCCGAGACCGGCCGCGAGGCCATCGTGGTGGGCGTACCGAACACCGGCGTGGACCGCATCCACGAGTACAGCCCCGTCAAGGATCGCCAGGAGCGCGGCGGGCGCGGCGAGACCTACGTCAGCTTCCTCGTCAACACCGTCAAGCCGCGCATCGATGCCGACTTTCGGACGAAGACCGGGCCGCTCGATACCGTCGTGGCGGGCTCATCGATGGGCGGGCTCATCAGCCTCTACGCGTTCCTGAAGCGCCCCGACGTGTTCGGCCACGCGGGCGTGATGAGCCCCTCGCTCTGGTTCGCCGACCGCGGCATCTTCCCCATCGTGCGCGATACGCCGCGCCACCCTGGCCGCATTTACCTCGACGTGGGCACGAAGGAGGGCGCGTCCACGGTTGCCGACTGCCGCCGCCTCCGCCGCCTGCTGCTCGGCAAGGGCTACACGCTCGCCGACGACCTCTGCTATATCGAGGCCGAAGGCGCAGGTCACTCCGAAGCCGCCTGGCGCGACCGCCTCTACGTCGCGATGGACTTCTTGCTCGGACCTGAGGATTAGCTCCGGGTAGGCGAGCGGCACCGGTTGCAGACGCTTAGCGTGTCTCTCTCGACGCTACCTCTTGCCAGGCGGCACACGGTCTTCGTTCGACGAGACCAGCCGTACCTCCATGAGTGAACCGGGGAAGTGACGCTCTACGTATTCCCGGGAAACCTCGAAACCTGGACTCGCACCATTTCCCGTGCGTGAGGAGCCACCGTTCGGGTAATAGACGTCAGACACTGGATACCCGTTTGACGGATCCTTTCTCGACCATACAGCATGCGCATCGGCCGTTACTCTAATCCATTCTATATCGGGAATTTGGCTTGCCGGTATTACTATCCTTGGCTCATCCATCTTGAATCTATAGAAACCAGGGCTCGAAGATAGCTTCACCTCATATTCCAAGCTCGAATCGAAAAGAGTGCCCCTCAAATCTGTTCTCATATCATAAACGATATTTCCATAACTATCAAAATCCCTATCTATATATAGATTATATTCATTATATACTTCGTGTGTATTCACATTGAGCAGATCTACACCTTCAGCTATCCTATATATATTGTTGCCTCTTAAGCTTTGTATATGGCTTTGAATTGACGAATTAGCCTGAATGACCGAGTTCCAATTATTATACTCTGTATAGTAAAAGTATTCAATATCTAGGAAAATGTCACTATCTAAGGCAACTGGATCACCCAAACCAAATCCTTGACCCTCCGGTTCTGAAGGAATATCAAGCCAGTAGGTACTTATCACTGCAGCCACATCCCTGAACGGCGTATTTTCGCTCAGCGATATTGTATCCCACCAGCTAGGCGACCCAGTGAGAGCATTGTCCCCTGCCCAAATGCTCAAACTCTCCGCAGAGTATGCTCCATACTCAATTCTATCTTCGAATACGAAAATGAAAAGGTTCCACCATCTCTCTCTACTCCCGAGGCTTTCGTTGTCTGTAAAGATGTTATCTCCGCTATCGAAGTATCCAGTACCATTACTGATGCAATCGCCACACTGGCCCTGAAGGCCTACGGTATTACCATCCCAGCCTATGCATTGCAGGTACCTCTGCGGTGTATCGGAGGACCGCAGCGTATCGGGAGGGTCAATCTCTCTTACGAGGTTGAACGGATTCCCAACCCTGAGGCGAGCTGGTCTGTCCGTCTCGTGTTCTCTTGCATCCTCATTCGAGAGACAAGAAGGATCCTGTGGAGGCACAGGATCTGGCCCTGTGTGAAAACGGATCTCATTACTAAACTCATAATCCGCCTCCCACCATCGGGTCACAACCTCTCCTATATTCGGCTTCACATCTATACCTGACACATTACCCCCACTTAGCGTAACCTTGGTACACCATGGCGTGCCACTACTCCCCGCTCCTCGCTCAGGATCACAAAATCTATAGTCATTAGGATGGTCTAACCACAACGCCTGCCTGATGATCTGCTCATCATTCTTTGGAATGTTACCAAGTCTTACCCTATACAAGTAGGTACCCTCACCCATTACAAAATTAGACACGACATCCGTGTTCCTAAATTTCTTTCCAGGGGTACCCTGAGGCAATTCAAGCCTCATTTTCGACCAAAAATATGTCGAATCGTCAGGAATATTATTACTATTTATATCTACATATCTAATGTTTCCCGTAAAGCAAATATCGCCCCAGTTAGACGCCCTCCATCCATAGGCATCCCGTGTATTATTACCCGAACTGTCTATATGCCAATCGTTTAGGCCAAAGACAGAACCCTCTACCCTCTCACAGTGGTTATTATTTGTAGTGCCGTTCTTGATGCTAGGCTCGAAATATGCGAAGTCGTCGAAAACAAAGTTCTGGGCGCTTAGCCCAGCACCTGGTAGCATCAGCAGTAGTGCGGTGGCAATGCTCAGGAGCAGTCTCATGGGACGAGGTTGCAGGTGAAAAGACTATCCTCAGATAAGTATTTGCCGGACACTAGGCTAACAAAGTCAGGTTAACGAAAGGTTAAGAAACGCAGAGATAGCTAGACTGCTGGGTCGAGCCTTCTCCTGTCATGCACATCCACTCCGTGCTCACATCGGCGTATGCCAACCTGCATATGAGCACCGGGGCCCTATTCGCCTAGCGTCGCATCCTGCTTCTCTCATGCAGGCCGCTGCCCGCCGACGGCTTCTGCTACATCCAGGCTGAGAACGCAAGCCACTGCGAAGCCGCGTGGCCAGACCGGCTCCACATCGCGATGAACTTCCTGCTCGACCGACGGCGTAGCACACTGGCCCGCACGTGAACTCGACCTTCCCTCGTGTCATTCTGAGCGAGCGCAGCGAGTCAAACCGAAGGTTCACGTGGTAAAGAATCTGCGGGCCAGCTTCCGGGCCAAGACCAAAGCACCGAGACGGACAGAGATCCCCCGCGTTCGCGAGGGCAAGCTCTTCGACTTCGCCGTTCCGGCTTCGCTCAGGATGACAGCGGGGTCAACACCAACCACTGACAGCTAAAAGCCAACAGCTCCTCCCCCATGCACGTCGACGCCCACCTCGATCTCGCCTTCAACGTCGTCGCGCACGGGCGGGACCTGACGCGGACGGTGCCCGACCTCCGGGCAGCCGAGGCTCAGGACACGCAGGAGGTCATGGTGACGCTCCCCGAGCTACGCGAAGCCGGGGTCGGCGTGGTCTTCGGGACCATCTTCACGCTGCCGCACCACGCGAAGCGGCCCGGCGCGAAGAAGCCACTCACGGCGAAGCAGAAAGCGCTGCTGTACCGCACGCCCGACGAGGCACACGCGAAGGGCGTCGAACAGCTCGACATCTACCGCCGCTGGGAAGACGACGGCTGGCTGCGCCTCCTCCGCTCGCAGGCCGACCTCGCCGCGCACGAGGCGGCGTGGGCCGACGGCGACCGCACAACCGGCCTCGTGCTGCTCATGGAGGGCGCGGACCCGATCCGCACCCCCGACGAGTTGCCGTGGTGGGTCGAGCGCGGCGTCCGCCTCGTGGGGCCAGCATGGCAACGGACGCGCTACGCAGGCGGCACCTTCGCGCCAGGCCCACTCACCGAGGCAGGCCGCGACCTCGTCCGCGCGATGAACGAGGCGGGCGTGGCGCTCGATGTGAGCCACCTCGCCCACGACGCCGTCTGGGACGCGCTCGACGTTCTCGATGCCAGCCCCGAGCCTACGTCCGTCTGCGCGAGCCACAGCAACGCCGCCGCGCTCGTCCCCACCGACCGCCATCTCACCGACGCGATGCTCGACGCGCTCGCGGAGCGGGACGCCGTCGTGGGCGTGGTCCTCGGCAACCCGTTCGTGAAGGACGGCGTGGCGCGCGACGACCCCGAAGAGAGCGTCACGCTGGACGATGTGCGCACGCAGACCGCGCACCTCGCGAGGCGGCTCGGCTGGGACCACCTCGGCATCGGGAGCGACTTCGACGGCGGCTTCGGCAAGCAGGAGACGCCCTTCGGCATCAAGCGCGGGGCCGACTTCGCGAAGCTCGGCGACGCCGTGCCGGAGGCGGCCCGCGACGGCTTTCTCGGGGGCAACTGGCTGCGGTGGCTGCGGCGAGCGCTCCCGGCGTAACGTACGGATTTGCCTCGTTCGGCCCGGCGGGATTGCATCGTTTGGCCCATGGAGACGGGAGTGGCTCTCCGATAGGTTGGCGGCGTCACCAGCCGTTGCCTCACCATGCCCCGCCTTTGTTGTCTCCGCCGTCCCAGTCTACTACTCCTCAGTGTGCTCGTCCTCGCTGCCACCGTGCATGCGCAGGACCTACCGCCCGCCGTCGCCTACCATGAGCTGTTGGAGCGGCTCGACGTGGACGACGAAGACGGCCGCCTCGAGCTGCCCAACTTCGTGATCGCGTTCACGGAGGACGACCGTGCGCAGGCCGTCCTCCGCAACAGCGCGGGCGATACGGTCTGGAGCCGCGCCTACCAGGCCCAGCGCGACGGCACCCGCACGGCCACGCGCTTCACCGAGGCCCCGAGCAGCGGCGGCATCGGCGGCTTCTTCGGGCGCGACAAGAGCGATCCGCCCATCTTCGACGCCTCCGGCGACTACGTCCTCACCATCGAGCAAGGCGGTGAGGCCGTCACCCGCTTCCCGTTCCGCGTCGCGCGCATCGAGTCGGACGACCCGTATGCCGACACGCCGCCGCGCTACGCGCTCCTCGGCCCGTGGCAGACGCACGGCTTCGCCCGCTTCGAGGGCACCGACACCGGCCGCGAGCCCGCCTTCGAGTGGAACTACTTCGCCCAGGTCCTCGACCCCGAGCGCGCCATGGTGAGCTACGACGAGGTCCGCTGGGAGCTGCGCCGCGACGGCCGCCTGCTCGCACGCACGATCAAGTCCGACCAGGCCAACGAGAGCCGCGCGCTCCGGACGCAGCAGTTCCAGCGCGTCCAGACGCACGCCACCGACGGCAACGCGGTCATCCGCCGCGACGACTTCACCGACGGCACCTACGAGGTGCGCCGCGTCGTCGATGCCGACGCCTACAACGGCGGCCCGTTCGCGCAGACCGCCACCTTCGATTTCCGCGACGGGCGGTTCGTCCCGGTCGGTGCCCAGGTTCGCGAAGGCACCGACCCCACCGCCTTCATCGAGGGCCTCAACCGCACCTTCTTCTACCCGATCACAACCACGCGATAGCCGACCATGCTGCTCACGCTCCTCCTTACTCTCAGCCTCCCTCTCACCGCGCCGAGCACGGGCCCTGATCCGTTTGAAGGCCTCTACGTCTGCACCGTCTCGCACGGCACCTACCTCCACTGGTTTGGCGACTGGGACGGCGAGGACTTCCGGCGCGAGTACGAGCTCCTCTACCCGGAGGACTACCCCATCGGCACGAAGGTGCGACCGAAGCGGAGCGGCGCGTACGCCGTGCGTGGCGGGGCCTTCCACAGCCTCAGCGGCACCATCGACTTCGACACGTCCGGCGGCGCGCCCGTGCTGGTGCAGGAGGGCACGCCTTGCACGCAGGTCGAGGCGTTCAGCGGCCTGATCACCGCGCTCGGCCTCGATCCGGCTGGGCTGAGCGAGGAGGTAGCCAGCATCGAGGGATGGACGGCCGACGACACCGACGCGCGCCTCGCTGACCCCGCGTTCGCCGACCAGGTCTTCGGCGGCGAGTTCTACGGCGACCGAACGCTGGCCGAGCTCGTAGGCGGCGACACGCTGTGAATGCCAAATCCGGGAGCTGAATGGCGGCTGGATCGTGTCAGCGAGGCCGGATTGGGGGCTGTTGGCTCTCAGCTATTGGCGTCCGGTTTCTCGCGGCGCAACTCATCAGGCGGATTCGGTGTGACACCCAAACCCGAGACCGGGTCGCGCTCCAACTCGGGCATCTGGGCCGGCTCTGGGTGTGACCGTATGCGTGTGTGGGCGTGTGAAGGTGCTGTCCTCGGCAACACGTTTCTGCGTCCACGCCTGCCCACCTCGAAGCGTGAACTTGCGACGGGGACGCGTGCCCTACTCGCCCGTCACGACCTCCTCAGCCACGGCGCCGTCCTTCATGCGCAGCGTGCGCTCGGCGACGGCGGCGATCTCGGCGGGCGTGTGCGTCACCACAACGACCGCGCGTCCTTCGTCACGGTGGAGCGTGGCGAGGAGACCGATCACCTCGGCGGCGGTCGCGGAGTCGAGGTTGCCGGTGGGCTCATCACACAGTAGCAGCGGCGGGTCGTGGGCGAGTGCGCGGGCGAGGGCCACGCGCTGCTGCTCGCCGCCGGAAAGCTCCGTGGGCCGGTGGTCGAGGCGGTCGCCGAGGCCCACGCGGGCGAGGAGCGCGGCGGCCCGGTCGCGGCGCTCCGCAAGGGCGACGCCAGCCAGCGCCAGCGGCAGCGCAGCGTTGTCGAGCGCATTCATCGTCGGGACGAGGTGGAAGCGCTGGAAGAGCATCCCAACCGTCTCGCGGCGGTAGCGCGCCCGCCCGTCGTCGTCGAGCGCGGCCACGTCGGTGCCGTTGACGCGGACGGTGCCGCTCGTGGGCCGATCCATCGCGGCGAGGAGGTGCAGCAGCGTCGACTTGCCCGAGCCGCTGCGGCCGACCACGGCGGTGAAGCTCCCGGCGGGCAGCGCCAGCGACACGTCGCGCAGCGCGTGGACGGGACTGCGGCTCCCCGCGCGGAAGGTGCGCGTGACGTGCGTGAGGTCGATGAACGGAGGCGGCGGCGAGGCAGACACGGGCAGCAGGCAGCGGTGGACGTGCGGTGAGGACCGGAGGATAGCACCAGATCGACCCGTGGATGTAGCTGGTTGCCTACCTTTGCCCTAACGCACGCCTGCACGCTGTTCTCTTGCCCGCGCCCGACCATGAGCACCACCGGCTCCCTCCACCGCATCACGCCTGACGAACTACCCGGCGTCATCGCCCGCGTCCGCGAGGAGGCGCGGCCCGACTTCGTGCTGGTCGGGCCAACGTATCGCCTTCCTGAGGTAGTGAGCTACTGGCAAGCTCCCTTTCACGGTCGTGAGGTGTTCCAACTGACACAAACTCCTGAGAGGGTAGCGCACTTGCTTCATGACTTGGACGCCTTACAAGTACTGGTTATACGAAGCCTAAGTCTAGACCGCGAGGATGCATGGACCTTGGCTAGACACTTTACTGACTTGATCTTGCTTGATCTCTGGGGTAACAAGATTGGCTCCGAAGGCGCGCAGGCAATCGCAGTTCACCTACCCAACCTGACCTCGCTATCTCTATGGGGTAATCAGATCGGACATGCGGGTGCAGTGGCAATCGCCACTCGATTGCACGCCTTAACCTTCCTTGATCTCTGGGGCAATCAGATCGGGGATGAGGGTGCCGAGGCAATCTCGACCCGTCTCATGAGCCTAAACTCGCTATATCTCGGAAGCAATCAGATTGGGATTGCGGGGGTACGAGCCATTGGGGCTCGACTTTCTGAACTAACCTCCCTCTCTCTCAGTCGTAACCGAATCGGTGATGAAGGGGCAGAGGTCATCGCAGAGCATCTACCGAGACTTACCTCGCTCAACCTTAAGCTAAACAGGATCGGAGAGAGAGGAGCCGGGGCCATCGCAAAACGTCTGGAGAGCCTCGACTCTCTCGGCCTCGGGGGTAACCTGGTTGGGAATGGAGGGGCACAGGCTATCGCGAATCACCTAACTAACCTAACATCGATAGATCTTGCCGCGAATAGGATCGGTGCCTCAGGGGCAGAAGCCATCGCTAAGCGCTTGACGAAGCTGACCTCGCTCAGCCTAGGGTACAATCTGATTGGGGAGACGGGGGTATGGGCTATCACTGAGCACTTGCCAAGCCTAACCTCGCTCGACCTTCAAGAAAACAGGACTGGAGATGCAGAGGCAAGAGCTATCGCCGAGCACCTATCGAGCCTGATCTCGCTTGACCTGGGAAACAACTGGATCGGGAACAGGGGAGCCGAGGCTATCGCTAAGTTCCTACCAGGCCTGACCCTGCTCAACCTCCGGAAGAACAAGATTACCGACCTAGGTCGCCTACTCCCCCTCCTACAACGCGGCCTACCTATTCACTGGAAAGAGCATGGCAGGCATCTCGGCATCAACGTATACGGATGTCCGCTGGAGCGCCCTGTCTCCAGCGCAGTAGAGCAAGGGACCAAGGCGGTGCTGGCCTACTTCGGCGCACTCGACGCGCAGGGCGAAGACCATCTCTACGAAGCCAAGGTGCTGATCCTAGGCGAAGGCAGTGCGGGAAAAACGAGCCTCGTACGGCGGCTGTACTACCCCGACGAATCACTACCTACTGAGGACGAAACCACGCGCCGTATTGACATCCACCCACAGCACTTTACCTGCCCGAACGGCACGCCCTTCCGGCTTAATGTGTGGGACTTTGGCGGGCAGCTGATCTACCACGCCACACACCAGTTCTTCCTGACGCAGAGCTCGCTCTACGTCCTCGTGGACGACACGCGTACGAACCACACGTCGATCCGTGACGAGGGCTTCAAGTACTGGTTCGAGGTCATCCGCACCTTCGGCGGCAAGAGCCCCATCCTCCTATTCCAGAACGAGAAGGGCGGGCGTAGCAAGCAGATCGACGAGGCTGGAATCAAGGCTGAGTTTCCCAAGCTGCTCCATACCTACCGCGGTGATCTGAACCGGCCCAACGCGGCAGACGCGCTCCGGGAGGCTATCGAGCACCACGTCCAGCAGCTTGAGCATGTCGGGGACCCCGTCCCCGCACGCTGGGTGGATGTACGGAACGCCATCGAGGAACGCGCCAAGACCGAGCCATACCTCTCACTGCGCGACTACCTCGCCCTGTACCATGAGCACGTCGACCCGGACGAGGCAGAGCCCGACCGTGAGAAGGCCCTCATGCTGAGCGGCTACCTCCACAACCTCGGCGTCTTCCTCCACTACCAAGAAGACCGACGGCTCCGCAACACTGTCATTATCCAGAACCGCTGGGCCACCGACGCCGTCTTCCGCATCCTCGACGACGAACCGATCAAGACGGCGCTGGGGCGCTTCACCGAGACCGACTGCGACCGCCTCTGGGCCGACACGAAGTACGTGGACAAGCACCCAGAGCTCCTCGCGCTCATGGAGAAGTTCGAGTTGTGCTACAAGCTCGCTGACACCCAGCCCGACACGTGGCTCGTCCCGCAACTGCTCTCCCCATCGGCCCCGGGCTACACGCACGGTTGGGATGCGCCCGACGACCTCGTGCGGAGTTACGCCTACACCTTCCTCCCACACGGCCTTCTCAGCCGCCTAATTGTGCGAATGCACCGCTTCGTGGAGCGCCCCGACCTTGCCTGGGCGAACGGCGCCCTCTTCGAGCAGGGCGGTACGGAACTGCTTGCGCGCGTGGAGCCCAGCGGCGACACCATCACGCTCCGCGCCCGCGGCCCCGAGCGCAAGGCGCTCATGTGCGTCATCGCCAGCGCCCTCGACGCGCTCAACGCCAGCTTCAAAGGGCTGGAGGGCAAGGTGCGTACGTCGGTGCCCTGCACCTGCGCCGAGTGCCGCGCGAGCATCACGCCGGAGTTGTTCGAACTCCGGCACCTCCGCTTCCGCCGCCAGAAGAACAAGCTCACCATCGAGTGCCGCCGCAGCTTCGAGAACGTCAATGTGCTCGAACTCCTCGACGGCCTCCGCCTGGACGCGCTCCCCGGCTGGGCACGCGACACGCCCTACCTCGACGACGCGCTGCACGACCCCGACAGCCCGTTTGGTCGGGACGCCTCGTTCGGCCGCGACGCCCGACGGCACCGTCCACCGCCTGCGCCGCGCACGGTCAAGATCTTCCTCGCTTCGTCGGAGGAACTTCGCGACGAGCGCGACGCCCTTGAACTGCACTTCCGGCGCAAGAACGACTTCCTGATCGACCGAGGCATCCGCCTTCAGATCGTCCGCTGGGAGCACTTCCTCGACGCTATGTCCGCGACGCGCCTGCAGGACGAGTACAACAAGCACGTCCGCGCTGCCGACCTCTTCGTCAGCCTCTTCATGACGAAGACCGGCACCTACACCGAGGAGGAGTTCGACGCAGCGCACGACACCTTCCAGAGCACGGGCGCGCCGCTCATCTACACCTACTTCAAGGACGCCCCGACAACCATGGGCACCATTGATCTGGAGGACTTGCAGTCGCTGCGAGCCTTCCAGGCCAAGCTCAGCAAGCTGGGGCACTTCTGGACGAAGTACGACAGCACCGCCGGGCTGATGCTGCATTTCGAGGGGCAGCTCCAGCGGCTGGAAGCGGAAGGGCGGTTGTAGCTGAGGGGCGGCTGTAGCCGAGCGCGGCGTTCTGCATGGAGTCTTGCGGAAACGCTGGGTCAACCCTTGCGTTTGCACGCGGCTGCGCTAGTCTCTGGCACGGTTTCCGCCCCGAGCGCTCTGCTTGCTCCCTCGTCTCACTCTGCGACGCTCCACCCCGCGCCCTGCCCCACCCCGCGATCTGATGGCTCCCTCCCACGCCCGCTCGACTGAAGCTCGTTCCAACGACCAGCCCCTGGACGCACAACCGCGCGTGACCCTCGCGGAGCTCCGCGCGCTCCTCGCCGAGCGCATCCTCATGCTCGACGGCGCGATGGGCACCATGATCCAGCGCCACAAGTTCGAAGAGGAGGACTACCGCGGCGCCCGCTTTGCCGACTGGCCGCACAACGTCAAGGGCAACAACGACCTCCTCTCGCTCACGCAACCGGACGTCATCCGCGACATCCACAAGCTGTATCTGGAGGCTGGCTCCGACCTCATCGAGACGAACACCTTCAACAGCACGTCGATCTCGCAGGCCGACTACCACATGGAGGGGCTCGTCTACGAGCTCAACCTCGCAAGCGCGCAGCTCGCCCGGCAGGCCGCCGACGCGTTCAGCACCCCCGAGAAGCCGCGCTTCGTCGCCGGGGCCGTCGGGCCGCTCAACCGCACGCTCTCGATCTCGCCCGACGTCAACGACCCCGGCTTCCGCGCGGTCACCTTCGAGGAGGTGCGCGACAGCTACATGGAGCAGCTCGATGGCCTGCTCGACGGCGGCGTGGACCTGCTGCTCGTCGAGACGATCTTCGACACGCTCAACGCCAAGGCGGCCATCGCGGCCATCGCGCAGACGTTCGACGAGCGCGGCTACGAGATTCCGGTGATGCTCTCGGGCACCATCGTGGACATGAGCGGACGGACGCTCACAGGACAGACCGTCGAGGCGTTCTGGATCTCGATCAGCCACTGCCCGGCGCTGCTGTCCGTCGGCCTGAACTGCGCGCTCGGCTCGGCCCAGATGCGCCCGTTCATCGAGGAGCTGAGCAGCGTCGCCGACGTGCCGGTGAGCCTCTACGCCAACGCGGGGCTCCCGAACGAGATGGGCGGCTACGACGAGACGCCGGAGTACATGGCCGAGGTCGCGGCCGAGTACGCTGACGCGGGCTTCCTCAACATCCTCGGGGGTTGTTGCGGCACCACGCCGCCGCACATCGCCGCGATGGGCGCCGCTGTCGCCACCAGGCCGCCGCGCGTCCCGCCGACGCTCCCGCCCTACACCCGCCTCGCGGGCCTCGAACCGCTCGTGTTGCGCGAGGAAACCAACTTCGTCAACATCGGCGAGCGCACGAACGTCACCGGCTCCCGCCGCTTCGCGCGCCTCATCAAGGAGGGCGACTACGAGACCGCGCTCTCGGTCGCGCGCCAGCAGGTCGAGAACGGCGCGCAGATGATCGACGTGAACATGGACGAGGGCATGCTCGACTCCGTGGACGCGATGCGGACGTTCCTCAACCTCGCGATGGCCGAGCCCGACATCAGCCGCGTGCCGGTCGTCGTCGACTCCTCAAAGTGGGAGGTCATCGAGGCGGGGCTGCAGTGCGTGCAGGGCAAGTGCGTCGTCAACTCGATCTCGATGAAGGAGGGCGAGGAGGAATTCCTGCGCCACGCGCGCCTCGCCCGGCAGTACGGGGCCGCCGTGATTGTGATGGCCTTCGACGAGGAGGGCCAGGCCGACACCTACGAGCGCCGCATCGAGATCTGCGAGCGCGCCTACCGCCTGCTCACCGAAGAAGTCGGCTTCCCGCCGCAGGACATTATCTTCGACCCCAACGTGTTCGCCGTCGCGACGGGCATCGAGGGGCACAACCGCTACGGCATCGACTTCATCGACGCCACGCGCTGGATCAAGGACAACCTCCCCGAGGCGAAAATCTCGGGCGGCGTCTCGAACCTCTCGTTCTCGTTCCGCGGCAACAACGCCGTCCGCGAGGCGATGCACGCCGCGTTCCTCTACGAAGCCGTCAAGGCCGGGATGGACATGGGCATCGTTAACGCAGGCCAGCTGGAGGTCTACGAGGAGGTCGAGCCCGAACTGCTCGCGCGCATCGAGGACGTGCTCTTCGACCGCCGCGAGGACGCCACCGAGCGCCTCGTTGATTTTGCCGAGACAGTCAAGTCCGAGGGCAAGGTCAACGTCAAAGACGAGAAGTGGCGCGACGCGCCGGTTTCGAAGCGCCTCGAACACGCGCTCGTGAAGGGCCTCGTGGAATACATCGACGAAGACGTGGAGGAGGCCCGCCAGGCCGCGAGCCGTCCGCTCGACGTGATCGAGGGGCCGCTCATGGACGGCATGAACGTCGTCGGCGACCTCTTCGGGCAGGGCAAGATGTTCCTCCCGCAGGTCGTCAAGTCGGCGCGCGTGATGAAGAAGGCCGTCGCCCACCTCACGCCCTACATCGAGGCCGAGAAAGAGGCGTCGGGCGCGAGTCAGGCTCGCGCGAAGGTGCTCATGGCGACTGTCAAGGGCGACGTCCATGACATCGGCAAGAACATCGTGGGGGTCGTCCTCGGCTGCAACAACTTCGAGGTGATCGACCTCGGCGTGATGGTCCCCGCGCAGAAGATCCTCGACGCCGCGAAGGAGCACGACGTGGACGTGATCGGC
>JBCDFO010000031.1:0-22858 GCA_039177895.1 Bacteroidota bacterium | reverse complement strand
TCGTTCCACCCCACCCCACCCCGCATGCCGCGCGCTGCCATCACCGCCGTCGGCCGCTTCCTCCCCGAAGAGCGCCTCACCAACGCCGACCTCGAACGCCTCGTCGACACCAACGACGAATGGATCCGGACCCGCACCGGCATCGCCGAGCGGCGCATCCTCCGCGACAAGGACAAGGCGACGGCCTACATGGCGACCCGCGCCTGCCGCGAGGCACTCGACAAGGCCGGGGTGGCTCCCGAGGACGTGGACCTCATCATCGTGGCGACGGTGACGCCGGACATGCTCTTCCCGGCCACAGCCTGCCTCGTCCAGCACGAGCTCGGCGCGGCCAACGCCTGGGGCTACGACATCCTCGCGGCGTGCTCCGGCTTCCTCTTCGCGCTCTCGACGGGCGCGCGCTTCATCGAATCCGGCAAGCACCAGCGCGTGCTCGTGGTCGGCGCGGACAAGATGAGCACCATCGTGGACTTCACGGACCGCACGACCTGCATCCTCTTTGGCGACGCCGCCGGAGCGGTGCTCCTCGAAGCCACGGACGAGGCGGCGGACGGAAAGCCCGTCGGTGTCCTCGACTCGGTGGAGCACGTGGACGGCTCCGGGGCCGACTACCTCCGCATGAAGGGCGGCGGCAGCCTCTATCCGCCCAGCCACGAGACCGTCGATCAGAAGATGCACTACCTCTACCAGGACGGCCGCTCGGTCTTCAAGCGCGCCGTGGAGGGGATGGCCGACGCCGCCGTGGAACTGATGGAGAAGGCCGGGCTCACCGCCGCCGACGTGCGCTACCTCGTCCCGCACCAGGCTAACCTCCGCATCATCGACGCGACCGCGCGCCGCATGGGCATCCCGAGCAGCCAGGCGATGGTCAACATCGAGCACTACGGCAACACGACCGCTGCCACGATCCCGCTCTGCCTCTACGACTGGGAGCACGAACTCCGGCGCGGCGACAACCTCGTGCTGGCGGCCTTTGGGGGCGGCTTCACCTGGGGCGCCGCGCACGTCCGCTGGGCCTACGATGGTGCGTCCGTTTAGCCGTGCTGCCGTGTTGCTGTGACACGCACGGACACACGGACACACGGCCTCACTGACCCACTGCAACACTTCTCCCCATGCTTGCATACCTCTTCCCGGGCCAAGGCTCGCAGCGCGTCGGGATGGGCGCGGACCTCGCTGAGGCGTTCCCAGAAGCCCGCGCCGTCTTTGAGGAGGCCGACGATGTGCTCGGCCCTGTCACAGACGGTAGCGCGTTGACTGCGCTGATGTTCGGCACCGCCGACGGGGCGGAGGAGGCGCTCAAGCAGACCGAAAACACGCAGCCCGCGCTCTACACCCACAGCCTCGCGGCGCTGGCGGTCCTCCAGGCGCGCGGCCAGCAGCCCGACGTGACGGCGGGGCACAGCCTCGGCGAATACTCGGCGCTCGCAGCCGCAGGCGCGTTCTCGTTCGCGGATGGCCTCCGCACGGTGCGGAAGCGCGGCGAACTGATGGCGCAGGCCCGCGCGGGCGCGATGGCCGCCGTGCTCAGCCTCGACGACGCCGTCGTGGAGCGGGGCTGCGCGGAGGCGTCGGAGGCAGGCGACGGCGTGGTGGTCGCGGCGAACTACAACGCGCCGGGCCAGGTCGTCATCTCGGGCGACGTGGCGGCGGTGGACCGGGCGATGGAGACGCTGAAGGCCGCTGGCGCCAAGCGCGTGCTGCCGCTGCCCGTGAGCGGGGCGTTCCACTCGCCGCTCATGGCTACCGCGCAGGCCGAGTTCGGCGCGACGCTCGACGCGCTCGCTATCCAGACGCCGCGCTGCCCGGTCGTGCTCAACGTCACCGCCGTGCCGACGACGGACCCCGACGAGATCCGCCGCCGCCTCGTGGAGCAGCTCACGGCCCCCGTTCGCTGGACGCAGTCGCTCGCACGGATGCAGGCCGACGGGGCCGCGCGCTTCGTGGAGGTTGGCACGGGCAACGTGCTTTCGGGCCTCGTCAAGCGCACCCTGGGCCGCGCCACCGAGACGGCGCAAGCCGGGTCGATTGGTGATTTCTGATGTTGGACTAGGGATTTTTGATTGTGGATTGATGATGCAATACCGATCACCCATTACAATTCTTATCACCCCAACCTGGCCTCAAATCGCAAATCACAAATGGAAAATCTAAAATCCAAGACCGCGCTCGTAACCGGAGGCACCCGTGGCATCGGCCGCGCCATCGTGGAAGCGTTTGCCGAGGCGGGCGCGAAGGTGGCATTCACCTACCGCTCGTCCACCGACACCGCCGAGGCACTCAAGGCCGACCTCGAAGCACGCGGCGTAGAAGCCCTCGCGTTCCAGGGCGACGCCGCCGAGATGAGCGCGGCAGAGGAAGCTGTCAAGGGCGTCCTCGACGCGTGGGGCCAGCTCGACGTGCTCGTCAACAACGCGGGCATCACGCGCGACACGCTCCTCATCCGCATGAAGGAGGACGACTGGGACGCGGTCATCGAGACGAACCTGAAGAGCGTGTTCAATTTCTCGAAGGCCGTCTACCGCCCGATGATGAAGCAGCGCGGCGGGACGATCCTCAACGTGTCGTCAGTGGTGGGCGTGACGGGCAACCCGGGCCAGGCGAACTACGCGGCCTCGAAGGCGGGCATCATCGGCTTCACGAAGAGCCTCGCGAAGGAGCTCGGCGCACGCGGCGTGACGGCGAATGTGATCGCGCCCGGCTACATCCAGACCGATATGACCGCCGAACTCGGCGACAACGCCCGCGACGCGCTCATGGCGAACCTCCCGCTGAAGCGCCTCGGCGATCCCGCCGACATCGCCGCTGCGGCCGTCTTCCTCGCCTCCGACGCAGCGCGCTACATCACCGGCCACGTCCTGCACGTAGACGGCGGCCTCGCGATGTAGGCAGGCCGACCGAACGCTGCGCCCGGCTACGCGTTCTAGTGGGGCCGGCTTTGCGTTGTGCCCAAGGGCAGCGACGCGTAGCTTGCAAGTCGCTCTATTTTTTCGTCGTACCCTCCCGCGGTGCCCGCACACGCCGCCCAGGTCATGACCGCTTCGACGTTCGCCGCTGCTCTCGCCGACCGCCTGCTTGCCGGGCTCCCGCCTGACGAGCCCCTCACCCGCGCGCTCCTGGCAGGGCTGCCCACGCCCGTCGCGCACTACCTCGACCGGTGGCTCGCGCAGCACGTCGGGCGCGTCGAGGCCACGCTGGCCTCGCCCTGGGTGGAGGAGACGGAGGACGTCGCGGCCACGCGGCGCGCTCTTGTCGCGGCGATGCAGCACTACGCGCAGGTGCCGGTTGAGCGCCGCGAGCAGGTCATGCGCTACGCCGTCGGGCGGATCGTGAGCCACCTCGTGCGCCCGGGCGATGCGCTCGCAAAGACCATCGAGGAAACGGGCGAGGGCCCCTACACAGCCGACACCGTCGTGGCTCGGCTCGACTGGTTTACGAGCCACACGGCGCTAGCCGAGGTTGTAGCGAGTTATTTCGACTGGAAGGGGACCGACGCGCTCGCGGCGGACGAGCTGCGGCGGCTTGTGCGGCAGATCGACCAGCGGCTCGCCCAGGAGGAGTCGCCGAGCGAGTGGATCGGGCACCTCGCACCGCTCTTCGACCTGGCTGAGGTGCTCGGCGAGCGGCGCGTCCCAGCCGCCCTCGTCCGCGCGCACCTCGACGCGCGCAACCTCGGCACGGGGGCGCTCTTCGGCGTCGGGGCCGACCACGCCCTCAGCGAGGCCGAGCTGCTCGCGATGCTGCAGGACGACCCGCTCACGGTCCCCCCATCTATCGACATCGAGGACGACGACCCGGGGTTCCGCGCTGCCCCGCTCGATACCATCCAGCCAGCGACGCTGCCCGCTACCGAGGATGGCTCGGCCGAGGCCATTTCGGGTGCAGAACCTGACGAAGCCGAAGCGCTGGTCTCCCTCGGCGTCAGTGCTCACGACGACAGCGAACCCCACGACAGCACCGAGGTCCACGACGGCGAGGCTACCAGCGGCGAATCGTACGCGACAGCAACCGAGGCAGACACAGCAGCCGAGGCAGACACAGCAGCCGAGGCCGATACCGAAGCGGGGCTGTTCCCGGAGGAAGACATCTTGACGGAAGAACCCGTGTCGGAGGAGGGCGACCTCGACGACGACGAGGCTACCCCTGAGGAATTGGGCCCAGAGGAACCGAGAGAGGAGGATGCTGGCGCGTCCACGGCGGTCGCGCCCGCGCCTGGAATCGCCCCGCCGTCCGCGCTCGTGTCGCTCGTCGAATCCGAAGAGGCTTCCGAGGACGACACGTCTGCGCTCGACGCCACGCCCGGCGCAGCCTCCGACGTCTCTTTGGATGTCGAGGCTCCCGAGTCCTATCCGGCATCCACCGACACCGCCCCGGACCGCCACCTCGCGCCCATCTCGGATGCCCTCGACGGGCTCTCCCCGTCCGACGACGCCGACATGACAGAGCCGGAGACGGCGGCCTCAGCGGACGACGCCGAGCCGGACGGCCCACCCAGCACCATCGAGGAGGCGACGCAGGACGACCAACCACTCTGGACGCGCTACGCCGCCCCCCCGACCCCGAGCGTCAACGACCAGTTTGCCACGCCCGGCGAGGCTGCGACCTCCAACGCGCAGGCCGACGACGACGTACCGCTCTGGCGCCGCTTCTTCACCGGCGGCGACTCTGGACCGACCATGCCCGAAGCGGATGCGGACAACCCTGGCGAGGCCTTCCAGGACGAGCCAATCCCGGCCGAGGCCCCTTCCACAGAGGTGGAGGCGAGCGAGCCTGCGCCGGACGAGCCGAAACCCATCGCGGCGCTGGAGCAGCGACTCCTGGGCACGGCCGCCGATCAGCGCTCCTGGTTCGTCGCCCAGCTCACCGAGGGCGACGCTTCAGCCTACGACGCCACGCTCCGCGCCCTCGACGCGGCGGGGTCGTGGACCGAAGCGTCGCAGATCATCGCGCGCGACATCTTCCGGCGCTACCGGGTGAACATCTACAGCGCGCCTGCCATCGCGTTCACGGACGCCATCGAGACGCACTTCCGCACGCAGCGCGCCTAGCGGTACGCAGCCAACTCCGCCGGGGCTGTGGTCTGGTCGAACACCGCGTCGCAGCGGGTGCAGCGGTAGTCAAGGCGCTTGGGGAGCGCTGTCGCTCCTGCAAGGAGCAGCACCATCGCGCCCGCTCCGTAGCGGGGAATGGCACGGACCTCGGCATGGGCGCGGTCGTGCCCGCAGGCGCAGGTCGGACGCACGGGCGTCGCTGCGGCCATAAGCTTACGCGGTTGCCTCGCCGCCGAGGCGGACGTCCTTCGCGCGCAGTTGCAGCGTCGTCCGGCCGTTCCAGGTGTTGTCCTCGACGCAGAAGGCAAGTTCGAGCGGACGCCCGCGCCGGGCGCTCTGGAGCACTTCTGGAAGCCGCTCAGCGAGGCCGAAGCCGATCACGCTCATCGCCCGCCCGCCTTCGCGCTGCGCGACGCGCATGCGGAGGTGCTGGCGGTCCGCGCCGCAGGTCGATGGCTGACCGACCACGCGGAGGTCGCGGCCCCAGAAGACGGGCTTGCGGTTCGAGGGACCGAACGGGCCGAACTGCTGCAGCACCCGCCAGAACTTGCCGCCATGGCCGTCTACCTCAGCGAGGTCGAGCGGCGCATCAAGTTCGATTTCTGGTTCGAGTTGCTCCGGTTCGATGGTGCCCTCGATGGCGTCGCTGAGGCGAGCGCGCAGCTCGGGGATGTGCGTCTTGTCGAGCGCGAGCCCGGCGGCGAAAGCGTGGCCGCCGAAGCGCTCCAGCAGGTCGGCGCAGCTGTGGAGCGCGTTGTAGACGTTGATGCCCTTGACCGAGCGCGCGGAGCCCTTCACGTGGCCGTTCGTCTCGCCGTACGAGGTAAGGAGCACAGTCGGGCGGTGGAAGTGCTCCGCGACGCGGCTTGCGGTAATCCCGATCACGCCGGGATGCCAGTCGGCCCCGTAGAGCACGAGCGCCTTCGGGTCGGCCGCCATGAACCGCTCGGCCTCCGCGAGCGCGACGGTGCGCGTATCGGTGTCGAGCGTGCGGCGCTGCTGGTTGAGCGCCTCCAGCTCCTCCGCGAGCAGCTTCGCCTTCCAGCTGTCGTTCTCGATCAGCAGGTCGACGGCCAGCGTGGCGTCGTCGAGGCGACCGGCGGCGTTGATGCGCGGGCCAAGGTTGAAGACGATGGACGAGGTCGAGGCCGTCGCGAGGTCGACGCGGGCCTGCTCGGCGAGGCGCAGGAGGCCCGGGCGTTGCGTCTGGCGAAGGCGTTCGAGCCCGGCGCGCATCAGCACGCGGTTCTCGTCGCGCAGGGGGACGATGTCGGAAGCGGTTGAGACGGCGACGAGGTCGAGGTAGGGCCACGCCTCGGCGGCATCGCGGCCCTGCCGCTGGAGCACGGCTTGGATCAGCTTGAAGCCGACGCCGCAGCCGGAGAGCCCGTCGAACGGGTAGCCGCAGTCGGGGCGCTTCGGGTCGAGGACCGCGGCGGCCTCCGGGATCGTCTCCCCGGCCGTGTGGTGGTCGCAGATGACGAGGTCGATGCCCTTGGCCTTGGCGTAGAGCGCCGCGTCGTGCGCTGTGATCCCGCAATCGAGCGCCACGATGAGCGACGCCCCCGCTTCCACGGCGTGGTCGATGCCCGCCTCCGAGAGGCCGTAGCCATGCACGAAGCGGTTCGGGACGAAGAAGGCGGGGTCGAGCCCCTGCGCGCGCAGGAAGCTCACCATCATCGCCGTCGAGGTGGTGCCGTCCACGTCGTAGTCGCCGTAGACGAGCACGCGCTCGCCCTGGTCAATGGCCGTCATGACGCGCTTCACGGCCGCCTCCATGTCCTGCATGAGGAACGGATCGTGGAGCGCGGGGAGGCCGTCGCGGAAGTAGTGCTTCGCCTCGTCGAAGGTGTGGATGCCGCGCGCGACGAGGGTGCGCGCGAGCGCCATCGGGAGGCGGTTGAGTTGGTAGCTCAGGCGGGTGACGGCGTCGTGGTCGTTGACCGGACGCAGCGTCCATCGGTGGGGCAGCATGGGGGCGAGCGTGAGGGGGCACAGGCGTCCCCATCTGACAGTTGTTCCACCGCGAATATAACATGGGGGTATGGACGGCCTGCCGCCTTTGGCGCTTGGTTCGGTCGCTGGCGCTCCCGTTTGGGACGGTCGCCTTCGGCTCCCTGTGGTCTGTGGCGCAGCCCCCGTGCGACCAGAAGGCCCCGACGTAGCACGGTGCTCCATCCTGAGAGCCGATAGCTGACCGCCGACCGCCGTCAGCTTTTTCGCCGCCCGATCACACCGAGCATGCGCCCTGTCTGTCCAGCCTCGGCGCGGTAAGAGAAGAACCGGTCCGTCTCGGCCACGGTGCAGCCCGGTGCGACCTCAACGTGCACCTCCATGAGCCCGGCGTCGAGGAGTTGCGCGCGGATCGTGCCTTTGAGGTCTACGTGGGGCTTCGCGCCGGGCGCCGGGATCGTGACGAAGCGCTCGGCGAACTGCACGGCCACCTCGGGCCCGACCTCGAAGTGTTGCTGGCTGATGCACGGCCCGACGTACGCTCGCATCCGCGACGGCTCCGCGCCCAGCGCCTGCATCGCCGCGACCGTGTTTGGCACGACGCCCGCGACGGTCCCGCGCCATCCGCTGTGCGCCGCCCCGACGACGCCCGCCTCGGGGTCGGCGAGCAACACGGGTGCGCAGTCGGCGACCTGGATGCCGAGCAACAGGCCCGGCGTGGCCGTCACGAGGGCGTCCCGCTCGCGGTAGACGCCTGGTGTCGTGACGGTCTCCACCTCCGCACCGTGAATCTGCCCGGCAAGCACCAGCACCTCGTTCAGCGGATCCTCCGCGCGGAAGCCGAGCGCCTGGAGCAGCGCGCGTTGGTGGGCCTGCCGTGTCTCCAGCGTTATCGCCGTGTTCGTGCCCAGGTCGAAGGGGGCGTGCGCTCCGTCAGGTGCGTGCCGGGTTGTGACAGCGGCAACGAAGTGTGGCTGATCGGCGAAGGCGTGGGGGCGAAGGAGCATCGTCAGGCGCCGAGGGCGCGGTAGACGGGAGGGAGAGGCATCGGTTGGCCCGTCCAGAGGTGGAAGGCCTCGGCGGCCTGCCCGACGAGCATGGCGAGTCCGCCGAGGGGCGTCGCGCCTCGGGCCGCGACCTCGCGGAGAAAGCGTGTCTCGGCAGGCGCGTAGACGAGGTCGTACGCGAGCTGGCCTGGCTGAAAGCCGGCGGCAGGCCAGGGCGTCGCGGCCTCGTGCGCGCCGTGCATGCCGAGCGGCGTCGCGTTCACGAGAAGCGCAGCATTGCGAGCGTGGTCGTCGGCAAGCGCAGGCTCGGCGATGTGCAGGACCCTGTGCGGATCGAGCGCCGCGAACGACTGCGCGAGCGCCGTGGCCTTCGCGGGCGACCGCGCCACGAGTGTCAGCCGTGCCAGACGCACCTCCGTCAGCAGCGCGTAAACGACCGCCCGCGCTGCACCGCCTGCGCCGAACACGACCGCCTCGGCTCCGTCCAGCGTCGCCGCGTGGGGGCGCAGCGGCTCGAAGAAGCCCGCCGCGTCGGTGTTGGTCCCGAGCAGCGTCCCGTCGGGCTGCGGCACGACGGTGTTGACGGCTCCGATGGCCTCGGCTACCGGCGTGAGCGCGTCAAGGTAGGGAACGATGGCTTGCTTGTGCGGGATCGTGACGTTCGCCCCGAGCACACCCAGCGCCCGGAGCCCGGCGATGGCCTCCCCGAGATACGCAGCCTCGACCCGCGCGGCGAGGTAGAGCGCATCGATCCCCAGCGCCTCGAAGGCCGCGTTGTGGATCGCGGGCGAGCGCGAGTGCGCCACCGGGTCGCCGAGGAGCAACGCGAGACGGGTGCGGGCGGTCGGCGTCATGGGCGTGGCGGCATCGTGGGGATGGCTCCGTCCTCGAAGCCAGGCGGTCGTGCGGGAGGGGGACGGGGCGTGTAAACTATCCCTCGTCTTCGTGCGCCGTCGCTTCGCCGTTTGTCCCATGTCTCGCTCCGCTTCCCAGGCTTCCCCGCTGCGCGTCGGCGTCGTGGGCGTCGGGCGGCAGGGCGCGGTGCGGGCGCGGCACATTGCGGAGGACGCCCGGCTACGGCTCGTGGGCGTGGCCGATGCCGACGTGTCACGCGCCGAGGCCGTCGCGGCGGCGTGCACCACCACGCCCTACGCGTCCACGGCGCTGCTCCTCGACGCCTGCGATGCCGTCTGTGTGGCGACGCCGACGCGGGACCACTTCCTGCTGGCCGAGGCCGCGGCCAAGGACGGCCGCCACGTCTTCCTGGAGTGGCCCGCGACCACGTCGGTCGACGAGTGCGAGCGGCTCGTCAGGCTCGGCGAGGAGGCCGGGGTGGAGATCGGCGTTGCCCACCCGCTGCCTGTCGCAGCCTTGCTGGCGAGCCGCCCGCACGGGTGGCGGCCCCACCTCGTCTCGCTGCACCTCCCCGCCGACGGGCTCTCGTGGCCGTTCCTGCTCGCGGGGGCGCTCGACCTCAGCGTGGCGCTCGCAGGCAGCGCCGACCTCCCGCGCCTCGACGCCGAGGCCGACCGCCACGGCGCGCTCCTCGGGACGGTCGCCGCGACGCTGCGCTTCAGGTCAGGGACGCTCGCGCACCTGCTGCTGGGCGACGCGGTCGAAGCCCCGCGCCTCTTCGTCGCGGGGCAGGGCCGCCGCGCCACCGCGCACCGCCTCGACGCGCCGCTCGCCTTCGACGACGACGCCCCGACACGCCCGGGAGCATCGGCTGCTGACGATGGCTTCGATGGGTTCGCCACGGCGCTTGCGACCGAACGCCCGGCACCGCGGTCTGCCCTCGACGCGCTGCGCACGATGCGCCTCGCCGAGCGCCTCCTCCAGAAGTTGCGGTAGCCACGAGCGTGGGGGTGTGGAAGTATGGGCGAGGGGAGCCCGGGAGGATTTCGCCCGTATTCCGCCCCTTGGTCTGGAGGCGCTGAAGCACGAACCTATTCTGCGCGTTTGCTCGACCCACCGACCCACCGACCCACCGACCCACCGACCCACCGACCCACCGACCCACCGACCCACCGCGATGACCCTGCCCTACGAAGACGTGCTCCGCCGCCTCGGTGCCGTGGCCGACCGCCTCGGTCTGGAGGCGTACTGCGTCGGCGGCGCGGTGCGGGACGCGCTCCTCGGTCGGGCCACGAGCGACCTCGACTTCGTGAGCGTGGGGCCGGGCAGCGGTATCCGCTGGGCGAAGGCCGTGGCCCAGGAGGTCGGCGTGCGGACGGCGCACGTCTACGCCAGCTTCGGCACGGCGGGCGTCCACTTGCCCCCTGGGGAATACGGCGGCGATCCCGATGCTGACGAACCGCTCGTCTTGGAATTTGTCGGCGCGCGGCGCGAGTCGTACGACCGCTCCTCGCGCAAGCCCGCCGTGGAGGACGGCACGCTCGACGACGACCAGCGGCGGCGCGACTTCACCATCAACGCGCTCGCGGTGTGCCTCAATGCAGATCGCTTCGGCGAACTCGTTGATCCGTTCGGCGGGCTGAGCGACCTAGCCGCCCGACTCCTCCGTACGCCGCTCGACCCTGCTGAGACGTTCAGCGACGACCCGCTGCGGATGCTGCGCGCCGCCCGCTTCGCCGCCCAACTCGGCTTCCGCGTGGACGACGCCGCGCTCGCTGCCATGCGCCAGCACGCCGACCGCATCGGCATCGTCAGCCAGGAGCGCATCACCGACGAGCTGCAGAAGCTCCTCGCTGCGCCGGTGCCGTCGGTCGGGTTCAAGCTCCTCTACGACACGGGCCTCCTCGACCGCATCCTGCCCGACCTGACCGCGCTCGCGGGTGTGGAGGAGGTGCGCGGGCACAAGCACAAGGACAACTTCTTCCACACGCTCGAAGTCGTGGACAACCTCGCGCATCTGCAGCAGCAGCAGGGCCTCGCGGGCGACCGCGCCGGAGGCGAGGCGCTCTGGACGCGCTGGGCGGCGCTCTTCCACGACATCGCCAAGCCCGACACGAAGCGGTTCATCCGGGGTCGCGGCTGGACGTTCCACGGGCACGAGGACCGCGGCGCGCGGCGCATCCCGAAACTCTTCCGTGCGCTCAAGCTGCCAATGGACGAGCGCCTGGAGCACGTCCGCGAACTCGTCCGGCTCCACCACCGTCCCGTCGCCCTCGTGGACGACGAGGTCACCGACTCCGCCGTGCGCCGCCTGCTCTTCGAGGCCGGGGACCGCATTGACGCGCTCATGCGGCTCGTCCGCGCCGATATCACGAGCAAGAACCCGCGCCGCGTCCGGCGCTACCTCAGCGCGTTCGACCGCGTGGAGGCGAAGTTCGCGGAGGTCGAGGAGAAGGACCGCTTGCGCCACTTCCAGCCGCCCGTGGACGGCCACGAGATCATGGACACGCTCGGCGTCACCGAAGGCGTGGCCGTCGGCATCGTGAAGGAGCACATCCGCGAGGCTATCCTCGATGGGGCCATCCCCAACGAGCACGACGCGGCGTTCGCCTACATGATCGCCATGAAGGACGAGGCCCTCCGGCGCGGCGCGCTCTTCGAGCACGTCATCCGCACGCTCCAGGGCCGCGAGAAGGCCGCCATCGGCGCGATCAAGGAAGAACTCTTCTGGGGCGAGGTCCCTGCCGACCCCGACGCTGCCCACGCCCACCTAATGCGCGTCAAGGACGAGGCGCTCGCGGAACGGTTCGGAGAGGAGGCGTGACGCAAGAGTGAGAGCGTTTACTTCTGTTCGTCTGCATGCACGTACACCCGACCGGGGCCGTAGTCGTACACGCCTGCAGCGGCTAGCATACCATCTGAAACCACAGCGCGACCTCTGCCTTCCGTGTTGTATCAGTGACGATCCGTTGTATCTCGTACCGGTCACCGTGCTCGTTGAGTGTGAACTCTCTGCAGCGGTACGACTGCGAATAAGCTGGCCGCACCACGCTTAGTCTCGTTAGACAACACGCCTCGATCCGTCAAGAGGGTACTCCGACAGATCGAGGTCGGTCGGTATACGACTGTATCAGCGACGACAGTGTGAGCCGTGGCAGGCAGATCGTAGTGGCGCCACCGCACCGTTGAGGACGGATACTTGGATTCATCAGGCTCGCTGAGCTCCGCACAGAAAAATGACGGTTTAGACCAAGGTGGCGCCGCGTTGACTTGCCACGTATCTGTGAGAGCCTGATCAGGAATGGAGCGTTGACGTGGTCCACTGGACCGCCGTCCTGTAAGCCGCCGACCTCACCGCCGAGCAGTGGGCTATCATCGCCCCCTCGCTCCCCCCACCTACGGTCTGGCAGAAGCTCTGAGCAGCCGGGGCCTACGTGAGCGGTCCGTTGGCGAAGCACGCCAAGGAGCATCGGGTGGGCGTCGGGGTGGTGGGCCGTCCCGAGGGCGTATCGCGGCGGGGCTTCGTGGTGATTCCACAGCGTTGGGTGGTAGAACGGACGTCCGCGTGGCTGAAGCGGTGCCGTCGGCTGGTTCACGACTTCGAGCGGCTCGCCGTGACGGTGGAGGCGTGCATCTACCTAGCGTTGACGCGGGTGTTGTTCAACCGCTTAGCTCCTCGCTCATGAACACATTCTGAGAGTGGCTGACCCAGACATTGTTGAGAGTAGGCGCTCCCACACGTGGCCGACCTGGACTACGGAGCTAGAAATGCTGAAACCCCGATGCCTCCAGTGGCATCGCGCCGCCATCGGGGAGCTTCAGGACGAGGCCTGCGTCGGCGTCAGTGACGCGGCCTAGCACGGCGAACGTGTCGGCGTCGAGCTTGGCGGCGGCGGCCTCGGGGAGCGTGAAGAGCAGTTCGTAGTCCTCGCCGCCGTAGAGCGCGTACCCGTCGGGGGCCTCGTCGAAGCGCTGCGCGGCGAGCACCGTCTGCGCGTGCGCGGGGAGCAGGCCGACTTCCACCTCCATCCCGACGCCCGACGCCCGCGCGAGGTGGTGCACCTCCGAGGCGAGCCCGTCCGAGAGGTCGATGAGGGCGGTCGGGCGCACGCCCGCATCGGCCCAGGCACGGACGGCGTCGAGGCGGGCCTGCGGGTAGAGCTGCCGCTGCACGATGTAGGCGAACTCGGTGAGGTCGGGTTGCGGGCCGTCGGGGTCGGTGAAGGCGTCCTTCTCGCCCAGCAAGATCTTCAGCCCGGCGTAGGCGCTGCCCAGGTCGCCGGTGACGCAGAGGAGATCGCCCGGCTGCGCGCCGCTGCGGTAGACGACGGCGTCCTCGCTCGCCTCGCCGATGACGGTGACGCTGAGCGTGAGCGCCTTCGCCGCCGTCACGTCGCCGCCGATGACAGCGAGGCCGTAGCGGCTCGCGGCGTCGCGGAGGCCGAGGTAGAGCGCCTCCATGCCCTCGACAGACACGTTGGTCGGCAGCCCGAGCGCGACGGTGGCGTAGCGCGGCTGTGCGTTCATCGCGCACACGTCGGAGACGTTCACCGCGAGCGCCTTGAAGCCGAGGTAGCGCAGCGGCGTGAACGTGCGGTCGAAGTGCACGCCCTCGATGAGCGCGTCGGTGGTGACGACGTGCACGCGGCCGTCACCAATGCGGTACACGGCCGCGTCGTCGCCGATGCCGCGCACGAGCGCGGGGGCTTCGGGGGTGCCGAGCGTGTCGGCGAGGCGGTCGATGAGGCCGAACTCGCCGACCCGGGCGATGGGGGTGAAGTCCATGGGTGAGGGGGGAACAGGAGCGGGGCCGTCGTGCTACCCAGCCTGCGCGGCGCCGTTCGTCCTTCCCCGCATTCTCACGAGCATGGCCGCTTTAATCCATTTCGATTCCACTTGACATAACAAGTAGGAACAAACTCGAATTGACGCTGATTGGATCGGTCAGGTAAGCCATGTCCACCACCGATTCTCGCTACCATGCTCGACGTCCTCTCGCAACCGTGGCCCTGGTGCGTCGCCGGGCCGCTCATCGGTCTGATGGTGCCGCTGTTGCTCATCGTGGGCGGGCGCGTCTTCGGCGTCTCGGCCAACCTCCGCCACCTCTGCGCAGCGGCTCTCCCGAGCCGACTCCCATTCCTGCGCTACGACTGGCGCGCGGCGGGTCTCTGGAACCTCGTCTTTGCGCTCGGGATCGTCCTCGGCGGCGTGCTCGCAGCGACGGTTCTCGCCGGACCTGCCAGCATCGACCTCGCCGCCGCGACGGTGGCTGACCTCCGCGCGCTCGGCCTCACCGACTTCAGCGGCCTCGTGCCCAGCGAACTGGTGAGTTGGCAGGCACTCGGTACCGTGCCCGGCTTGCTGATCGTGGTCGGCGGTGGCTTCCTGATCGGCTTTGGGGCGCGCTACGCGGGCGGCTGCACCAGCGGCCACGCCATCAGTGGCCTCGCCGACCTGCAGGTGCCCTCGCTCGTGGCCGTGCTCGGCTTCTTCGCGGGCGGGCTGCTGCTCACCTACGTCCTCCTCCCGATCCTGCTCTAGCCCGATGTCCACCACCACCCTTCCCCGTCCGGGGCAGACGTCCCCCGAGGCCTGCCTCGACACCCAGCAGACCGGCGGCGCCGCTCCGCAGCAGGCCGTCTCGCTCGGCGGCTTACTCGTCTATCTGCTCCTCGGCGCGTTCTTCGGCGTCGTGCTCATCAAGAGCGAGGTCGTCTCGTGGTTTCGCATCCAGGAGATGTTTCGCTTCGACAGCTTTCACATGTACGGCGTGATCGGGAGCGCGCTCGCCGTCGCGGCGCTGGGCCTGCAGGTCATCAAGCGGCTCAGTCTCAAGACGCTCAACGGGCAGCCTATCGTCGTGGCGCCGAAGCAGTGGGGCGGGAGCCGCGTGCCCGGCGCACGCTACTGGATCGGCGGGACGCTCTTCGGGCTCGGCTGGGGCCTCCTCGGCGCGTGCCCCGGCCCGATGTTCGCACTCCTCGGTACCGGCCTCAGCGTGATCGTCGTCGGGATCGCTAGCGCGATGGCGGGGACGTGGGCCTACGCTGCCCTCCGCGACCGCCTGCCGCACTGATTTACTCGCTGGCGGCCAGCGGCACCACGTCGCGGTCGAGTTGCTCGCCGAGGGCATCCTGCGCTACATCGAGGTCATAGCGTGCCTGGAGGTTCATCCAGAACTGCGCGCTCGTCCCGAAGTAGCGCCCGAGTCGCAGCGCCGTGTCGGCGGTGACGCTGCGCTTGCCGAGCACGATCTCGTTGATGCGCCGCGCAGGCACACGGATCGCCAGCGCCACCCGGTTCTGGCTCAGCCCGAACGGCTCGATGAACTCTTCCTGGAGGATTTTTCCGGGGTGAATAGGAGCGAGCAGTTCCATCAGTGGTAGTCCACGATTTCGACGTCATACGCATCGCCGTCGTCCCAGACGAAGCACAGCCGCCATTGCTGGTTGATGCGGATGCTGTGCTGTCCGGCACGGTCGCCCTTCAGCGCTTCGAGGCGATTGCCAGGCGGTATGCGGAGATCATCAAGCGAGACAACAGCGTCGAGGATGAGGAGTTTGCGATAGGCGCGGCGTTGGATGTCACCCGGCAGCTTGCGGCTCGGGCGACGGCGAAAGAGCGCCTCCGTGCCCTTGGAAGCAAAGGTGCGAATCATCGGAATGACCGATTGGCGGTTGAGTCACATGGCGCTTTCCGGCACCCTGATCACAACGCATACTTAACGCGGCGCGTTAAACACAGTTCTACTGTATCGTTGCGGACCTGTTCACTGCAACACTGCCGCACTCTCCCCTACTCGCCTTCCTTGAACACCGGCTCGAACTCCTGGAGCGGCATCCCGGCGTGCTCGCTGGGCGCAGCCTCGGGGTCGCGAGCGAGTTCGAGGTCGAAGGCGACACGGTCGGCGCGGTAGGCGCGGCGCTGGTAGTAGATCGGCCGGTCGGCGGTCGTGAAGCTCGTCCGCTCGACGAGCAGCAGCGGTGCCCCCTCGGGTACGCGGAGGGCCTCCGCTTCCTCGTCTCGTGCAGCAGCGGCTTCGATACGGACGCGCCCGCGCAGTACGGGGATGTCGTACTCCCGTTCGAGGATGCCGTAGATCGTCTCCGTGGCGAGATCGTGGTCGTCGAGGAGTTGCGCGTAAAACGGCGGCAGCCACGTCCGGTCGAAGGCGATGGGGGTGTCGTTGCCGAGGCGCAGACGGTCGAGGCGAATGACGGTGGCCCCGGCGTCGAGACCCAGGGATAGCGCGGCGGGCGGCGGGGCGGGGACGGCGCCCCAGTGGCGCACCTCGCTGGAGGCGGTCAGCCCGGCGCGCTCCATGTCCTGCGCGAAGTCGGTCAGGCGCACGAGGCCCTGCGGCACCATCGGCGGCGCAACGAACGAGCCGAGGCCCTGGCGACGGTAGATGCGCCCCTCGCTCTCCAGCGTCTGCAGCGCCCGGCGCACCGTGATACGGCTCACGCCGAACGCCTCGCCGACTTCATGCTCGCTCGGCAGTTGGTCGTGTGGTCCTGCCTCCCCCGCGCGGATTTTCTCACGCAGCCAGTCCGACACCTGCTCGTGGCGAGGGCGGCCGGAGGTGAGCGGGGGCGGATCGAGGGGCATCGGCAGAAACGCAGGCAACGAGGTAGACCAAAGTACGGGCGGCGGACTTGCCGGGAGATCCCCCACGTGCAGAAGCCGCAGCCCCTGGCAAGACGGGCGGCCTGCCCATTCTACGTTGGGACCAACTTGTCATCACAATATAGGACGAGTAGATTGCTACTATCGACCGTGCTGCTCAGGCACAGCTCGTCCCTCAACCGCCCCTGCCATGCTGTTCCGTCAGTACTTCGACCCCAAGCTCGCTCAGTACGCCTACCTCGTCGGCTGTCAGAAGTCGGGCGAAGCGCTGCTTATCGACCCCGAGCGTGATATCGACCGCTACATCAACGCGGCGCGAGCTGAGGGCCTGCGTATCGTGGCCGTCGCCGAGACGCACATCCACGCCGACTTCCTCTCGGGCGCGCGAGAGTTTGCTGAGTGCCTCGGCGTCCAGCTCTACCTCTCCGCCGAGGGCGGCCCCGACTGGCAGAGCGCTTGGGCGAAGACCGGCGCTTACAATGTCACCCTCCTCCGCGACGGGGACACCTTCACTGTCGGCCACATCGAGATCGTCGCGCGGCACACGCCGGGGCACACGCCCGAGCACCTGAGCTACGTCGTGATCGACCGGGGCAGCGGCGCGACGACGCCTATTGGCATCGCCACGGGTGACTTCGTGTTCGTCGGCGACCTGGGGCGGCCCGACCTGCTGGAGCAAGCCGCTGGGATGCACGGCGTGCAGGAGGACGCCGCGCGGACGCTCTACGAGAGCCTCCCCACATTCCAGTCGTGGCCCGCGTACGCCCAGATCTGGCCTGCCCACGGCGCAGGCTCGACGTGCGGCAAGGCGCTCGGGGCCGTCCCGCAGAGCACGGTCGGCTACGAGCAGCTCTACAACGCGTCGCTCGGCGCAGCCGCCAGCGGCGAGGACGCCTTCGTCGACGCCATCCTCAGCGGCCAGCCGGAGCCGCAGATGTACTTCGCGCGCATGAAGCGCGACAACCGCGACGGCGTGCCCATCCTCGGAGACATGCCGCAGCCTCGCGCGCTCTCAGCGGGCGATCTCGCGCAGGTCGTGCAGGCGGGCGAGGCACTCGTGATCGACGCGCGGCTGGACCGGAGCGCGTTCATGGCGCAGCACATCCCGGGCGCGCTCTACGCACCGATGAACAAGAGCTTCAACACCGTGGTCGGCTCGCTCGTCGTGGACGAAACGACGCCCCTCGTGCTCATTCTCGACGAGGCCGACGTTGACGAGGCCGTGCGCGACCTGATCCGCATTGGCTACGACCGCATCGAGGCGTTCGCGACGCCCGCAACGCTGGCAGCCTACTTCGCCGAGGGTGGCCCTTCCGCTGCGATCCCTGAGATCGACTTTGCCGAGGTGGAAGCTCGCCGAGACGATCCGAACGTGACCGTGGTCGATGTGCGCTTCGCGGCTGAGTTCGCGAGCGCGCACGTGCCGGATGCGGTCAACGCCTCGTATACGCGCCTCCCTGAGTATGCCGAGAGCCGCATTCCCGCGGGCCAGACGCTGCTCGTCCACTGCGCCTCGGGCGGTCGGGCTGCAGCCGGGGCTGCCTACCTCGCCGCGCAGGGCCACGACGTGCAGTACGTCAACGACCGCTTCGCGCACTACACTGAAATCGCCATACCCATCGCGGAGGGTAACGCCGTCGCGGTGTAACCGTCGCCGCCGCCGTGCCCCGCTGCCACCACGAGGGCGCGGCGGTGTGCCCTGGGCCTCTCGTATACAAGACCGGCTTAGCAAATGGGCGGGGCACCGTTGGGCGGTTTGCAAACCGCCCCTACGGCCTTGGGCTGCGCCCGTCCCTGTCCCGCTTCCCTAACCCTTCGGCTCTTTCATGCTTTATGCCTTCCTCGGTGCCGTCGCCATCGGGCTCGTGCTTGGCCTGCTCGGCTCGGGCGGCTCCATCTTGACGGTGCCAGTCCTTGTCTACCTCGCGGGTGAGCCGGACAAGGTCGCCATCGCCGAGAGCCTGGCCATCGTTGGAGCGATTGCAGCGGTCGGGGCGATCCCGTATGCGCGACAGCAGTCGGTGGACTGGCGCAGCGTGGGCTGGTTCGGTGTGCCGGGCATTCTCGGGACGTACCTCGGCGCGGCGCTCTCGGCCTACGTCTCCGGGCCGGTGCAATTGGCGCTCTTTGCTGTCGTGATGCTGCTCGCGGCCGGGCTCATGCTGCGCGGACGAAAGGAAGTACCTCAGGACGGAGCCGAGCGCCCCCGGCAAGCCGCGTGGAAGATCGTGCTCGAAGGGCTGGCCGTCGGCGTGCTGACGGGCCTCGTGGGCGTCGGCGGCGGCTTCCTGATCGTGCCCGCGCTGGTGCTCCTCGGCGGCCTGTCGATGCGCGTCGCGGTCGGGACGAGCTTGCTCATCATCGCGGCCAAGAGCACGGTGGGGTTCTGGAAATACGTGGACGTGCTCGCTGCGGACGGACTGGTGGTGGACTGGCGGCTCATCGGCGTGTTCGCCGCCATCGGCATCGTCGGCGCGACGGTGGGCAACCGGATCAGCCAGCACGTCCCGCAGGCGATGCTCCGGCGCGGCTTCGCGGTCTTCCTGCTCGTGATGGGCGTCGGCATCCTAGCGCGTGAGGCCCCGGCGGCGCTCGCGGGCAGCCCGGAGGTCGTCGCCGAGGCACCCGTGCAGCCGACCGGGCTCGCCGACACGACGCAGATCACGATCAGCGAGCAAGCCTACGCCGCGCGCCACGATGCCACCGTCCAGGTGATCGACGTCCGCACCGCGATGGAAGTCGGGCGCGGACGCGTTGCAGGCGCCCACCACGTCAATTCACTGCTGCCTGGCTTCGCCGGGCGCGTCGCAGAACTGGACCTCGACCCGGAGCGTCCCGTCTACCTTTACTGTGGCTCCGGCCACCGCTCCGACCGCGCTGCGCACCTTCTCCGAGACGCAGGCTACGAGGCCTACAACATCGGCGGCTTTCGTACGCTCAAAGCGGCGGGCGTCCCCACGGAGGAATAGCGCTCCCACTCCTCACTGAAACACGGCTTCACCGCACAACGGAGACCCCTCGCATGGCTGACTTCCAGACCGCTGTCCTCGACAAGAGCCACGAGAAGCCCGTCGTGGTCGACTTCTGGGCCCCGTGGTGTGGACCGTGCCGCGTGCTCGGGCCGACCATCGAGAAGCTCGCTCGCGAAAGCGACGGGGCGTGGCGGCTCGTCAAGATCAACGTGGACGCGCACCCAGCCCTCGCCAACCGGTACGGCATCCGTGGCATCCCAGCCGTGAAGCTTTTCCGCGACGGTGAGATTGCCGCCGAGTTCACCGGCGCGCTCCCCGAGCCCCGACTCCGCCGCTGGCTCGCCGACCACGTTGCATAGCGCCGAGGGCTACAGGCAGTGAGGCTGACGCTACCACCTCATACTTCCACACGTTCACACCCCAGCGATGGGCTTCTTCGACATCTTCAAGCGTCGCCCCACGCTCCCAACCCTCTCCGCCGCTGAATTCGTGGCGCAGCGGGCGTCTGATGCACTGGTGCTCGACGTGCGGACCCCGGGCGAGTTCGCCCAAGGCCACCTGACCGGCGCACGCAACGTCAACGTGATGGCGGGCGGCTTCGACGCGCAGATCGAGGCGCTCGGGCTCGACAAGGATGCGCCGGTCTACCTCTACTGCCGCTCCGGCCACCGCAGCGGGCAGGCGCAACGCCGCCTCGCCGCGCTGGGCTTCGCGCAGCCGGTCAACGTCGGCAGCTTCAGTGCACTCAAGCAGGCCGGAGCCTCGACAAGCCAGCCCTGACGAGATCGAGCACCTGAATGCGTAGATATCAGGTACCCCGTTCTCCTCGCTCTCGTACTCCGATGCGCCGCTTCCTGCTCGTCTACTCCGTCCTACTGCTCACATTCGCTGGGCTGCTCACCCCAGGCTGCAAGCAGGAGGCGCTGCCAGCCGACCCGCCTGCCGCCACGGCTCCCGACGAGGCAATCCAGGACGAATTCCACAGGAGGGCCGAAGAAATGCGGGCCGAGTCGGAGGAGACCCGCCGCCAGATCGAAGCAATCCAGCAATCGGACGGGACCGCCGAACCCGGAGCGGACGCCGTGGACGGGCACTACACCGATGAGATCGAAGCCGCGCGCGGCGAGGCCGACTCGCTCCATCAAGCGCTCATCGACCAGATAGGCGCGTGAACACACGCAGGCATAGCGCTCACCAGGTCTCCAGCGGTACATCGAACACGCCGGAGGCCCGCAGTACCGCTCCGATGGAGTCGCTGGCGGTGACGAAACGGGTTGCGGCGGCGCGATAGGAGTCCGCCTCGTCGGCGCGATCCTGGGCGTCGTAGAAGGCAACCAGCGCTGCGCTTGCACGGGCCGTGGGCTCTACGACGAGCGGCAGCGGCGTTTCGGGAGCCGGGAATGGGGCTGCTGAGGCCCCAGGGGGGCCAAAGCCCGCACACGCGAGCAACGCACGCTCGGCCTCGCCCTCCCGTCCCTGCGCCCAACGCAGCCGTCCCTCCACGCACTGCTGGACCTGCCACACGCCGAGATACTGCGCGTCGCGTGGCAACAACGCAAGCACCGAGTCGGCGTAGGTGAGCCAGCGGGCCGACTCGTCCAGGTCGCCGAGACGGAGGTAGGCCAGCGCACGGTCACGGGCGATCCCTGCCTGAACGGGCTGCCGATAGCGGTATCCGTCGTGGCCCGGCACGAAGGTGTCGGTGACGAACGCGAGGGCTTCGGCGAGCACCGAGTCGGCCTCGGCGGGCCGCCCGGCGAGGAGGTAGGCATCCGCGAGGGGCTGCACCATGAAGGGAAAGTTGTTGCCCTCGTTGCGCGCGCGTTGCATCGCGACCGCACGGCGGAGAATGCCGGTGCGCATCGCCCAGTCTTCGGGGTGGTCGGAGACGAACCAGGCGGCGTAGTAGAGCGCTTCGGCGAGCTTCGGGTGCGGCGCGGTGTAGAGCGATTCGCGGAGGACCAGCACCGTGCGGTGATGGTAGCGCGCCTCGTCGCCGAGCCCGAGCGCGAGGTAGGTGTCGCCGAGGAGGTGATGAAGCTCCGCGCGGAGGTCGGGCCGGTCGGCGAAGTCGCGGGCCACGCGGGTGGCGGCCTCGTCGATCACGGCGCGGATGGGCGTGTCGGGGCCGGTGGCCTCGGCGTCGTTGTACCACCGGTTGTTGGGGGCACGGAGGAGCCGTTCGAGGAAGCCCGCCACCGCCTCGGCGCGCTCGGCCTGCGCGGTTGCCTCCGTGGCCGCCTGCTGCGCCCGGTCGCGCTCCGCGGCGAGGCGCTGCGTGTAGAACCCGACCGTCGCGGCGAGCAGCGCTACCACGAGGATTGCCACTGCCACACCGGTCCGGTGCCGCCCGACGAACTTGCGCGCGAGGTAGCCTGCCGACGCCGGACGAGCCAGCACAGGCAGCCCGTCGAGATGACGCTGGAGGTCGTCAGCGAGGGCTTCGGCGGAGGCGTAGCGGCGGTCGGGCTCCTTCGCCATCGCCGTGCGCACGATCTGATCGAGATCGCCTGCGAGCGCCCGCGCCCGGCCCGGCGGGGCTACGGTGGAGGGGCGCGGTGGCGTCTCGTCGCAGACGACCCGCTCGGCCTGGGCGGCGGTGAGCGCGCCGAGGTCGTAGGGGCGCGCGTCGGCCAGCAGTTCGTAGAGCAGCACACCGAGCGCGTAGACGTCGGTGGCCGTCGTGACAGGCTGACCGAGGAATTGCTCAGGGGCGGCGTAGGCGGGTGTCATCGGCCCGAGCGCGGCCCGCGTCAGCATCGTGGCTTCGTTGGCATCGCCCTCGACGAGCTTCGCGATGCCGAAGTCGAGCAGCTTCACCTGCGGCGTGCCGTCCTCGGCCTCGGCGACGAGCACGTTGGAGGGCTTGAGGTCGCGGTGGATGACGAGGCGGCGGTGGGCATACGCTACCGCCTCGCAGACCTGCACGAAGAGCGCGACGCGCGCCCGCAGCGCCAGGTCGCGCGTGGCGGCGTAGGCGATGAGGGGTTGCCCGTCTACGCGTTCGAGGGCGAGGTAGGGGAGGCCCTCGTCCGTGACGCCGCCGTCGTAGAGCCGGGCGATGCCGACGTGTTCGAGGCGGGCGAGGATCTGGCGCTCGGCGGCGAAGCGGCGGACCAGCGCCGTGCGGTCGGGGCCGGGGTGCAGGAGCTTGAGCGCGACGGTGCGGTCGTAGAGCCCGTCGGCCCGCGCGGCGCGGTAGACCACGCCCATGCCGCCCGCCCCCAGGCGGTCTTCGATCCGCCACGGCCCCACGCGTTCGCCGATCCGCGCGTCTTCCTCTCCTGGAAGCCCAGCGTCCGGGGGGGCGTCCTCCCGCGCGAAGAGGGGCGTGTCGAGCAGCCCGTCGTCGGCACCGTGCTGAGCGAGCATTGCCGCGACTGCTGCCCGCACG
>JBCDFO010000030.1:0-22862 GCA_039177895.1 Bacteroidota bacterium | reverse complement strand
AGGGCCTCTGGATCAGTACGGGAAAGAACAGGCGCGGCCTTACGGGGCCGCTGGCGATGCGAGATCGCCGGTAGACACCGAGCGCCCGGTCAGAGGCGCACAGCGATGGTCTGGGGTTCGTCGGTAGCTACCTCATTGCGCTCCCCTATCCGCTGCTGATCCTCGATCCGTCGCTGATCCTCGATCAGCGCTGGGAGCCCTCCGCCCCGTCTCGATCATGGCCGTGTCCACGGCGTCGGCGAGCAGCTGGTACGGCACGCCTCCGTGGGGCCGTCCTCGCCACACCTCCGCCTCGCCGACGTACACGACGCGGTCATTCACGACGAGCCGTCCGCAGGGATCGCAGCGCTGCACACGCTCCACGCGCAGGAAGCCTGCCCGGTAGAGCGAGACGAGGGGCAGGCGAGGCGAGGCGCTTTCAGACGCGGCGCTATCGGAGGCAGCTGTGGCGATGCTGCCGAGGTCCGGCGGCTCCCACGCGAGCGCGTCGCCGAGCCACACGAGCGCGGCGTAGGCCACGCAGAAGGCAAACCCGGCCAGCGCGACGAGCGCGGCGACGTGCTCGCCCACGGTCCACGAGAGCGCCGCGAGCGCGAGCAGGATGGCGAGGCAGAGCCAGCGCGCGAGGCGGTTCCGGGCGGGCTCGCCGAGCGTTCCGAGTAGGCCGGACACACCGTACCCCGTACGAGCAAGGTCGCTCGACGGGGTCAGTGGCGCTCTTAAATAGCGCGGGGCATTCGGGTTCGACGTGCGACGATTGAGGCTCGTCGCGGCCTGTGGGTTGGACCGCATCTCGGGTAGAGGATGCGGTCCGGATGCCGGGAAGCGCTATGAACCTACGACTGCTGATACCCGATCCGCAAGTCGTGAGGCGGATTGCAAATCGGGCGAGGCAAGCACGCTCAGCAGCACCTCCCGCTCCCCCTCCGGCAGCGCGCGCAGCTCCTTCGCTGATCGGAGATCAGCAACGAGCTTAGGCAGCCGTGCGAGGTCGCGGGCGATGAGGGCGTGGACGAAGTCGGAGGCGGAGTAGCGAGGCGCGGGAGAGGTGCGAGGCATGGGCGTGTCGGAGTGTGGTTGGGTGGGAGAAGACACGCGGGGGTAGGGTGGCGTAACCAGGTGGGGCGGTATGAGTATGTAAATTGAAGCAGGCCAACCTTTACGACCGTGACGCTACTGGACTACATCGAGAAGCAAGCTGCGGAGAACGCGGCCTTTCACGTCGAGAGCATGACCCATGTCAGTGAATGGGCCAAGCGCGTGCTTTCGATACTCTTGCTCTTCGGAGGTGCTGTGTTCGCCTTTGTGGTCAGCGTCCTAGAAGACGGACTTGGTGACGACGTCGACGCCTCCTGGCTTGTCGGTTCGGTTGCGCTTACGATCTGGCTCTTCGCCCTGGTGGGCGTGCTGCTTGCGAAGGCGATCAACTTTGCCGACGCGAAGCCTGTAACTAACGAGCCACAAAACTTGCGGGATGGGTTCGATAACATCTCAGCGGAGGGCAGCGCGGAGCCGTTCGACGACCTGCGCTGGAACCAACTAGGCCGCTTGCAAGAGGACATAGGCTTCAACGTCGAGCGCAACCGTGAGCGGGCTAAGTGGATCAACCGGGTTGTATGGGCTAGCCTTTTTTCCCCGGCGGTGTTCGGGGTGGCCTGGGTGGTGGCGTGGGCCTTGGCGGCGGTGTAGAACGCTTGGGCGGATCGGGCGTGTTGCGTACCGTCGTCCTGCTCGGCGGGACGGGATTTTTCGCGGGGCGAGGGGGTGGCTTGTCTTTGCTCATAGGTGGTTTGGGGTGGTTGATCAGTGCTTTACAGAGCGGATCGTCCAGGCGAGCTCGCGCAGTTCATGGGCGCTCAGCCCGTGGAGGTCCATCGGGCCCAGGTTCATGCCTGCCCTGTTGGTGTCCATCTCATCTGCAATCGTCTCCATAGCATCGAGGAAGTAGATAGACTCTACCTCATCAAGGCTTCGACTGATCGTCGCTATTGATTCAGCCATTGCATCGGGAGAGGTCGCATCCATGGTTGGCTGAGCACACCCCACCGCACCACACAACGCGAGTAGAAGCAGGAACCGAGAGAGCATAGCTGGGCAGTGTTGGGTGATGGTAGAGGTGCGCACTACTGGAAGCCGAACCGTTCGGCGAGGAGCGCACCGTAGAGCTTTTGCTGACCGGTCTCGACGACACTCCCTAGCACCGCGAAGTCGATACTCCCGTCCAACGGCACGCGCATCGGCATGTACGAGCGGTGGTAGCTGCTCAGGATGATCGTCGGCGGTACTATCTCCCCCTCGTGCGTACGACCAGGGATGCGGTCCAGCACCTTGAGGTGCAGATGTCCGTCGAGACGGACGAGGTAGACGTTGCCAGCGGGCGCGTCGTCGGAGGGCTCGAAGAGTTCGAGCGGGACGAGCTGCCGGTCGAAGTAGCGGGGCACCATCGACTCGCCGCGCAGCAGACCGAGCGCGTACGGATGCTCGTCGGGGTGCTTGGGCGGCGGGCGGTGAAAGAGGCTCGTGAAGTGGTCCTCGCTGACCGCCTGGTGGTAGAGCGTGAGGTCTTTGATGGAGAGCGAGCCGCCGGTCCCCGCAGATACCTCAACGACTGGGAGCGTCACGTCGCGGCGGAGGTCAGCGCGGGCAGTGACATGGGCGCGCGTTTCGGTGCCGATGTCGTCGGGCTCGACCGTAGCTGAGCCGTCGCCATGGTCAGGGGCTGACGCGCTAACCGGCAAGCTCTTGTGAGGCACATTTTGTGTGCTACCAATCTCGTACTGACCGCGACGAGGCCGAGAAATCTCCTTCTTGCCCAGGAGCCGCACCAACTCCTTTCGGATATAAGACTTATCCGTACTGGGCATCTTGTCCGCTATTTCAGAGGGTGATAGCGGACGGCCCGCTTTCGCAAGCAGTTCGAGGATCTCGTCCGCTACGGTGGCTTCTGCGGGCATGGGGAATGAGCACACTTTGTGTACCTACACTCTTGACTTGTGAGGAACAACTTGTGTACATTGCGTGTGTTCGTCGCAATTGTTGCACTCGCAGGATACGGCACTGCCCGATGGCCTGCAATCGCGCGGCCCGCTGGCCTCCTTCCATGTCTGACGAGATCCGTCTGTCGCCCGACTTCCACGCAGCCTACGGTGAGCGCTTCCGCGCCCACCAAGCCGAGATCAAGCAGCTGGAGGCCGACGCCCATGCATACGCCCGCGACCTCGCTCGCTCCCAGCGCGCCGTCAAGAAGAGCTACCTCGACACGATCCGCGAGGCTGGAGCCGACGCCTACGGCGACGTGACCAAGTTCGCCGAGGCTATCGCCGACGAGGCTGCCATCTCCGTCGACGCCGCGCGCAACGGTCTCTACAAGGTCCGCAGTCAAACCGTGGTGGACACCGCCGTCCGCCTGCTCGGCTTCGAGCCCAACCCGCAGCCTGCGAACGTCGCAGCCTAGCCCCTTCCATCGGTCCGGGTGCCGGGAAGCCCCGAGGCCACACCTACCAGACGATCATGGCCCACGCCGACTACATCCGCACCCTCCTCGAAGGCGGCCTCCCCCGCCCCGTCGCCGAGCGCATCGCCGCCCTGGACGACAAGGCCAACGCCGCGCTCGAACGCGGTGACTACGCCGAGCAGCGCGATCTCTACAATCAGATCGACCGTCTCAAGCACGCTCCCTGGCCCTACGCTGCCACGGACGGCACGCCCGCGCCGCCGCTCGCCATTAACCGCGCCGCTGCCGAGGCCGCCCGCGAGGCTGGCATTGACTACATCCACTCGGGCTACCGCCGCGAGGGCGACGGTTCCTACACACTGCACCTCCGCCGCGACTCGGACATCGGACGCTCCGCCACCGAGGCCGCGCCGCGCGTGCTGCGCCTCTACGACGGCATCCTCTACGAGCGCCTGCGTGCCGTCCACGCTGCCGTCACGGCCTATGGACAGTCGCAGGCCCCCAGCACCCGCGCCGCGCTCTGCCGTGCGCAGGGGGCCTTTCAGCGGCTCGTACAGTCGCCGCGCGCCGAGCAGCGCGCCCAGGACCACGAAGACGCGGGGGCGCTGCTGCCGCTCGGCGAGCACGCGGCGGACACCTACGACGCGCTCCCCGAAGAGCCGTACCACGTCACGCTTCGGATCCGCCTGACGAACATCCTCGGCGTTGTGCCCGGCCCTCGCATCGTCGCGATGGAGCGCGCTCTGGGCCGCCCCGTGTGGGGCACCAAGCAACTCTCCGGCTCTGAGTGCGGTCGGGTCCACGCGTGGCTCGACGCCAAGTACGGCCCCGCCGCCGGGCGTCCGCACGTCGCCGACGCGGCGTGACCCACTGGAGGGAGGTCGTCGGCCCGGGGAGGGTCGGCGGCCTCCCGCCTCCGCTGCCCCCATGCCTGCCGTCGCCCCGACCCGCACCACGACGCCGATACGCGTCCTCGCCAGCGGCCACCGGCAGACGCCCAGTGCCTTCCGGGCCCGCCGCGTCGCTGTCGCCGCCACGCCGGAGCACATCGCCTCGTTCGCCGACACGACGGGCCTCACCGTCGAGCGCTACGAACGCGGGCGCGCCGTCGCCTAGCGGACCGAGCAGCGCCTGTGGAGCACCCTCTGCGCCATCGAAGCCTACGCGGCTGACCGGCGCTACCAACCGCGCCACCGATAGACCGAACTGACCTATGCCTGTATCTCCCAGCGACCTCCGCAGTCTCGCCGAGCCCTTCCCCGCTGACGCCATCGAGTGGAAGCCGGGCACGACGACCCGCGACGGCAAGAAGGCGCTCGCGATGGCCTACCTCACGAGCCGCGCCATCATGGACCGCCTCGACGAGGTGTGTGGCCCGGCGAACTGGCGCAACGAGTTCGCGCCGGGTCCCGGCGGCGGCATCGTCTGCGGCCTCTCGATCATCGTCGCCCGAGACGACAGGCACGGCGAGTGGATCACGAAGTGGGATGGCGCGGAGAACACCGACGTCGAGTCGGTCAAGGGTGGCCTCTCCAACGCGACCAAGCGCGCGGCGGTGCAATGGGGCATTGGGCGTTACCTCTACGGCCTCCCCACCATGTGGCTCGCGTGCGAGTCCTACCAGAAGGGCAATAAGCTCGTTTGGAAGAAGTGGACCGAGCAGCCCCGCCTGCCCGCGCGCTTTCTGCCGAATGGCAACCCGGCGAAGGAAGTCGGCACGACGAAGTCGATGCCCTTCAACGACCCGCCCGCGATGCAGCCCCGTCGCGGCAGCACTACCCGTGTCGTCCGGAAAGCGGGGGAGCGATGATTTTCTACCTCCTACGTGTGGCGGCTGCCTGGCTAAGGTCGCGCAGCACTCGTGCTACCACTCCGCCCCGGCGTCACTACGGCGCTCTTGGCAACCTCACCCTCAACGAGGCGATGGAGCAGGCCCGCATTTGCGCCGACCCGCGCGAGCATGACCTGCACGAGTGTCGACGGGACCGCACCATCCGGGTCTCGACCTCCCCGGGCAGTGCACGCCTGGAGCACATCACCGTCTGCGATATCTGCGCCCCGTCATATGCAGGCTACTACAGCGGTGCCTCGCCCGACCTCAACGAGCGCGAAGTCGACCTCTACCACGCGAACGCACTCTGCGAGTAGCCATGCTGGACACCGCTGTCGCCTCTCTCTCACTACGTCGCTGGCTCTGCAATCGGCCGCTGGGTGGCCGTCCGAGTGCCTACCGCGACGCGATGCTCGCTAGGCACATCCGCACTCTTGCCCTGACGGCAGCCATTTGCCTCAACTGACCATGGGATACCCACTTCGCGCCGCGCGCTCCCCCTTCCTCCACCTCCTCGGAGCCGCCCTCCTCGCCACGCTCCACGTCGCCGTGGACGACGACGCCGTGCTCGCGAGCGTCATGCCGGTCGCCGTCGTGCGGACCGTGCGCCAGACGCGACGCAAGGTCGCAGGCGCTGCCGTGGCGTGGCTCGCGCCGCTGGCTGCTGGGGGCACGGCCGACGCTGACGAGGCGGGGTGCAGCCGATGAAGAGCGCTCCCCCCACATGCCCCCGCTGCCCTGGCGTCGTACTCCGCCCTGGATGGGCGCTTGCTACCGTGGCCGTCGGCCTGCCCGACTTCTGCGGCGACCGCTTCTCCGGGGACACGCGTGGGCAGACGCGCACACTCGTCGGCGTTGGCCGTCGCGTGCGCTGCCTCAAATGCCGCCAGTGTGGGCACTCCATAGCACGATGACCTCCAACTGCACACGATGACCTACCAAGACTTCCTTGGCACGAAGATCCCGGTCGCACAGTCAGACGGCTTCGAGATCGCAGACGGCGACCTTCATCCGAGCCTCTTCCCGCACCAGCGCGACGCGGTACGCTGGGCACTGCGCGGCGGCCGTCGTGCGCTCTTCGAGTCGTTCGGGCTGGGCAAGACACGTCAACAGCTCGAGATCCTTCGCCAGATCGGCATCGCCGAGGAAGGCGGACGGCCGGTCGTCCTGCTCATGGTCGTCTGCCCGCTTGGCGTCATGCAGGAGTTTCGGCGCGAGGCGGCAGCCCTCGGCCTGACGACGGAATACGTGCGCACCGATGCCGACGTCTTCGAGACGACGGCTGACATCCTGCTCACGAACTACGAGCGCGTGCGCGACGGGCAGATCAGCCGCGAGGTGATCGACCGCCTGATGGCCGTGACCCTCGACGAGGCGAGCGTGCTGCGCGGCTACGGCACCAAGACCTATCAGGAGTTCCTGCCCCTCTTCGAGCGCGTCCCGTACCGGTTTGTCGCGACGGCCACGCCGTCCCCCAACCGCTACAAGGAACTCATTCACTACGCGGGCTTCCTCGGCATCATGGACACGGGGCAGGCCCTCACCCGGTGGTTCCAGCGCGACTCGACTAAGGCGAACAACCTCACGCTCTATCCCCACAAGGAAGCCGAGTTCTGGAAGTGGGTATCGACGTGGGCGCTCTTCGTCACGAAGCCGTCTGACCTCGGCCACCCTGACGACGGAGCCGACGGAGGCCCCCGGTACGACCTCCCCGAGATCGAGGTCGTCTGGCACCAGATTGACACGGCCGCCGAGGACGCGGGTACCGACTCGTGGGGGCAGCACCAGATGTTTCAGGACGCCGCGGCAGGGCTCTCCGAGGCGGCGCGCGTCAAGCGCGACTCGCTCGCGCGGCGCCTCGCCAAGGCTCAGGACCTGATCGAGTCGGAGCCGGTGCGCCCCGATGGCCAGCCTGAACACTGGCTCCTCTGGCACCACCTCGAAGCCGAGCGCCGCGCCATCGAGAAGGCGATGCCCGACGTCGTCACGATCTACGGCTCGCAGGACCTGGAGGAGCGCGAGGGCAAGATCGTCGACTTCTCCGAGGGGCGCATTCGCATCCTTGCGCCCAAGCCCGAGATCGCTGGATCGGGCTGCAACTTCCAACACCACTGCGCGCGCGCCCTCTTCCTTGGCATCAACTATAAGTTCAACGACCTCATCCAGGCGATCCACCGGATCTACCGCTTTCAGCAAACGCGCCGCGTCGTTGTCCACATCCTCTACACAGACGCCGAGGCCGCGATCCGCCGCGAACTCGAAGCCAAGTGGAAGCGGCACGACGAGCTGCTCGCTCGGATGCGTGAGATCGTTGCCGAGTACGGCCTGAGCCGCGCGGCTATTCAGCACGACCTCGGCCGCGAGATGGGGGGTAGACCGCGCCGAGGTGACGGCCGCCACGTGCGACGCCGAGGGTCGCCCGCTCTTCACGGCCGTGCGCAACGACTGCACGCTCGAAGCGGCACAGATGGAGGCGAGCAGCGTGGACCTCATCCACACGTCGATCCCGTTCGGGACGCAGTACGAGTACTGCGAGAGCTACCACGACTTCGGGCACAACGACGACAACGACGGATTCTTCCAGCAGATGGATCACCTGATCCCGAACCTGCTCCGCATCCTGAAGCCAGGGCGCATTGCCGCCATCCACGTCAAGGATCGCATCCGCTTCGGGAACGTGACGGGCCTCGGCATGCCGACCGTGGACCGCTTCAGCGACAAGACCGCCGACCGCTTCGAGGCGCACGGCTTCGCGTTCGTCGGCCGCATCGTCGTCACGACCGACGTGGTGCGCGAGAACAATCAGACGTACCGCCTCGGCTGGTCCGAGATGTGCAAGGACGGCACCAAGATGGGCGTTGGCATGCCCGAATACGTGCTCCTCTTCCGCAAGCTGCCGACAGACACCTCGACGTCGTACGCCGACGAGCCGATCGCGCGCTCGAAGGAGGGCTATACCCGCGCGCAGTGGCAGATCGATGCGCACGCCCACTGGCGCTCGTCAGGCAACCGCCTGCTGCGCCCCGAGGAACTCGCCTCCATGTCGATGGACGCGGTCCGGTCCTGGTACCAGCAGTACTCCGACGCCAACGTGTACGACTATGCTGAGCACGTCGAGATGGGCCGGGCGCTGGAGGAGCGCGGCCACCTGCCGGCGTCGTTCATGCTCTTCGAGCCGTCGAGCCACCTTGACAGCGAGCACGGCGGCGTATGGACGGACGTGAGCCGGATGCGTACGCTCAACAGCCAGCAGACGCGCAAGCGCCAGGAGAACCACGTCTGCCCGCTGCAGCTCGACATCGTGGAGCGCATCATCCGCCGGTTCAGCGCCGAGGGTGAACTCGTCTACGACCCATTCGGCGGACTGGGCACCGTCCCGTACGTGGCACTGCAGATGGGACGGCGCGGCGCGATGACGGAACTCAACGAGGAGTACTTCCAGATGGCCGTCGGGTACCTACGCACGGCTGAGGCGAAGCGCGCGATGCCCACGCTCTTTGATGCGGTACCGGAGGCATCTACCGCTGAGGCCGCTTGATGCGATACGTCTACCACGGCGACCGCCACACCCGCCCCGACCTCGCTGGTCAGCGCTGCGACCCCGTCATGCGCACCGGCGCGAGCGGGAAGCCCGTCGTGACGCGGGGCCGCAACCGTAACCAGCTCGTCGTCTTCGAGAACGGCGAGCGCCACGTCGTTGCGGGGCGGCATCTCCGGCTGGCGAAATGACACACGCCGTCTACATGCCCTGGCACCCGACCTGGGGATTTCTCTCGTGGGCGTCGTCGCCATGGGACACCTTGGCGCTCGCTCGCGCAGAAGCGCACTTCGGTAAGCCCTGGCCAGAAATCGAGCGTCGCGGCTGGCAGCTTCGGCGCGTGACCCTGTCTCTCCAACCAATCCAGTAGACCCATGGACCTCGCCACGATCACGATGGACCCCGCAGAAGCTGACGAGCGCTTCCACGCCTACGAACTCGCGACCAAGCAGCGCCACGACGCCGAACTCGAAGCCATACGCGACGGGTACGCCGCCCTCGCCGACGGCTACGACCTGATCGATCTCCACGATGTGATGCGCGCAGCGGGCACGTTCGAGAATGGCCTGCCGCGCCTCGCCATCGCGCGCTCGGACACCACCTGGGTCTACTACGCACAGGCATGGGTGAGCACGCCCGGGCAAGGCAGCGACCGCTACCCCACGTTCACGACGGACCCCTCGTGCGAAGGACGCAGCCGCTACCGGGCGGGTACGGTGCGGCTCCCGGCGGGGCTCTTTGGCCTGAAGTGGCGTGAACGCCGTGACCGCGGTCGTGCAGCGGTGCCTGTCGTGCCGCCCGACCTGATTCCGCTCACGGACAACGGGCGGCTCGCCAGCCTGAAGCACTTCTGGACGCTCTTCGAGGCTGAGTGGGAGCCCATCGCGCCCGTTGACCCGGTGCTCCTCCGCCACGTCGGCGGCTCGCTCTACGCCGTCATCGCCGAGTGGGACCTGACCGAACTCGAGCGCGCGGTGATGACCCGGCGGTTCACGACCTAGCCCCTGAGCACCATGTCTGACTCCCTGATCCTCGGCGCAGCCTACGCTCCCCAGTACCTCCCGCCCTACGAGTCTTCGCTGCACGACGAGTTCGCGTGGCACCTCGTGAAGTACCTCCACGAAGACGTGACGCTGGAGACGGGCGTGGAGATCGAGACGCCAGGCGCGTTCTACACCTCGGATTTCGTCGTGACGGTGCCGAGCGCGGATACCGTAGACCCCTGGGTGGTCGCGTTCGAGATCGGCGGCGGGCGGGACGCGCACACCGAGCGGCTCCGCCTCATCCGTGACGCCCGGCTCATGGCCTCCGGTGTGCCCGACGCGCTCTACCGGCTGCGCGGCTCCGACCTCGTGTACCGCCTCGAAGACGTGCTCTACATGGTGAGCCGGTGGGATCCGCTGTTGTTCTCGGGGCGCGGGCGGCGCAGCCTGGACAAGCTGGCCTCCTGGGAGGCGGGCGTCGTGCGCATCCGCCCTGAGCAGCCTTCGGTGCTCGTCACCTACGTAGTGAATCCAGAAACGGAGGACTACGCTGACCCTGAGGTTTCCAAGCGTCACCTGACGCAACCCGAAGGTGATCCCGGTCCATTTCTCTTCCTCCGCCGCTTCTCGCAGCGCTACTCCGACGCGTGGCAGTCGTGGACCAGCGCCGATGTCAACAAATAGTCCACGTTCACTTACCGACACTATGCTCCGACTCTACGACCTTGACACCGAACTCGCCTACCTCGAAGACCAGCTCGTTGAGGCGGGCGGCGAACTCACCGACCCCGACACTGGGTATGTCATCGCATGGGCCAAAGCGCCCTCGCTCGAAAACGCCGACTGGCGTGAGCACCATGCGCGATGGGCGAAGGCGAACGAGGAGTTAGAGTGGTAGCAGAGCCTGAGAGCTACGCTACATTCCCCTGATCTCGACCTCCAGCGGCGCGCTCGCGGGGTCGTTGCCGCCGAACCACACCGGCAGCGCGAAGCCCCACCGCCACGCCACAGGCACGTCCACGGAGCGCGACACGGACGTGTGCCGGTCCGGGTCGGCGACGGTGACGCGCGTACCGGACGTACCCTCACGACCGACGCTGGGGTGGCGCACGATGGACACGCTGAAGCGTTCGCCCGGCGCGACCACGAAGCCGAGCCAGCCAAAGCCCATCGTGCCGCGCTGCTTCGGATCGTGTGTCAGGACGGCGACCTCCCACATGCCGGTCATCGCACCCCACGTGGGGCCGCCCCCCGAGCCGTCGGGCAGCCGCTCGCGCTCCGCCCGGCAACCGAGGCGGATGGAGCCCCGGCGCGGGAAGCGCAGGCCCAGCGTGCGCCCGAGGAGCTTCGAGAGGTCGCCGACGGCGACGTCGCTCAGGTCGGCCTCAACCTCACGCGGGTCCGAGTGGATCACCACCTCGGCGTAGAGGTTGCCCCGGAGCGGGTCCCGCCCCCATGCTGTGAGCCAGGCCGCGAGCGTGGAGTGGCGACCGGCGGGGATCGTGACGCGGTTGCGTCGACCGTAGAGCGCCGCAAGCGCGGCCACGGCCACCGCGACGACGGCGGCGACCACGAGTGCCCACGTGAATAGCTCACCTATGGTGGATAGCTCACCTATGGTGAGCACGGCGAGGAGCAGGTCGGTCATGCTACGGCCCCCAGATGAGCCGAACGAACACGACGCCCCGACTGCTCTTGATTTCGGTGAGCGTGTCGCCAGGCGTGGGCGTGGCGAAGGGGCGCACAAGCGGCGGCTCGCTGCCTGCGGCCCCGCGCTGAATGACGAGCAGGTAGCCCGTGCCCACGGGCAGTGCCACGCCTAGCTCCGTGCTGCCTGGCACAACGCCGGGGATCAGCCCGCTGAACTCGCGGCCGAGGTTGTTCTGGATCTGGAACGAGCGCGCGCCGGGCTCTAGGAAGCCCGGCTGCACCTCCGCCGACACAAGCGTGCGCGTGGGCACGTGCTCCGAGTCAGAGCCGTCACAGCCAGTAAGCAAGGCCACTAGCACGGCGATGATGGCCGCGAGCAGAACGAAGCCGGCCCATTCGAGGCGGGTGGGGGAATCCATGGCGAACCTCATGGTCGAGTGGCGAGAACAAGCGAGCGAACGATCCATCCGAAGGCGAAGGCGGCGAAGAGGCCAAGCACGAGCTGCAACCAGCCCCAGAGCGAGCGGCGGATGAGGGCCTCCGGACAGCGCACCTCGACGACCTCGTCGGGCGGGTCCGTGGGCGTACCGTAGATGCGCGCGGCGAGCGAGTCGGAGCCGAGCACCTGTCCCTCCCAGGTCTCGCCGTCAACCGGCAGCCTATAGCGCTGCGTGGAGCGCTTCGTTTGGATGACGAGTATGGTGTCCGTGGCTGCCATGCCAACGACGTCGAGAGTGGGAAGCGAGTCGCGCACAGAGGGCCCGTCGGGGTAGACCAGTACCTCGACAGCCTGCGTCTCGGTGACGACGAGCGTGTCGACGCGCAGGCGCTCGACGACCTCGACCGTCGGCGGCGGGGCAGGCGTCGCGATGCGGACGGTGTCGGTGACCGTGACGACGGTTGGCGGCGGAGCCGGGCGCTCGATGGTGAGCGTCTCGGTCGCGCAGCAGCCAGCAAGGAGAATCCCTGCGAGCGCGAGCAGAAGCAGGCTGGAACACCTCATGGCTCGTTGGAGGCTGTGTGCTCGGGGGTGATGCGCTCGACGACCTCGATGCGCTCGATGACCTCGGTGACGTCCTTGCGGCCGAGGAGCGCGGCCCCCCTGCGAATGAGCGGGAAGCCGCCCAGGTGCGAGAGGATGCTCCCCACCTCAGTCAGGATGACGCCCACGAGGTAGAGCTCATCGAGGAGCGCGACCGTGTCCGAGACGACCGGCCAGCCGAGCTGCTGGATGCCGTTCGCGACGAGCGTGCAGGCCCCGGTGGCGACGGCGTAGGCCGCGATCTTGGCGACCCAACCCCAGGCGCGCGCTGGGTCGAAGCGTCGCAAGCGGAGGCGTCTGGCCTCCCGGTCGTAGAGGTTAGCTGCCAGGCCGACGGGCACGTCCAGGATGACGAGCGAGAGGGCCACGACGACGAGGACGGGGTCGGTCGCGAAGAGCTTGACGTAGAAGCCCACCAGGTGGGCGTACTCGGCGCCGGCAGCCACCACGACGCCGGTGAGGAGCGCGGCGGTGTTGCTGAGGAGGGTTCGTGCGGGCTCCGTGACCCGCAGCGAGAGCTCGAGGAAAGTCACGAAGCAGCGGTAGGAAGAGCGGTGGGCGGAAACGGCGGCACCTTCCCGTGGCGATACGCGGCTTCGACCTGCAGCGAAGTCAGCACGACGAGGCTAAAGCGCTCCTGTGGACTCTCGTAGCACACGTCCATCATGGCCGCGTGGAGGCGCGGATCCTGCGTCACGGGGCACATCGCCGACCACAGCCCGACGTCGTCGGCGCGCCCGGCGGTCGTGTGCCAGTTGGCTCCGAACCACCCCTCCTCGACGGTGCCGGGGTCGAAGTCTAGAATGGTGTCGCGGTTGTCGTCGCGGTAGACACGGATCGGTGCGCCGCGCTGGATGAGCGCGCGCTGCCGACCCTTATGCAGCCCCCGCGTCCAGATGTTCTTGTGGAAGCCCTCGCAGATGATGCCGCAGCCGCGTGGGTTGATGGGCCGAAGCATGTGCGGCGTGCCGGGGTCCACGGTGCCGACCTCCATCTGCGCCCAGAACCGCTCTGAGCTCGGAGCGCCGCCTGGCTTGTAGACGAGGATCCCCATGGCGTCGTCGAAAGCTCCTGCCTCGGTGTTGGCTGAGCGGACGCCGATGGGTAACACTTCGCCCGGACCGTCCGCGCCCGGACGCGGGAGGGGCACGTCGAGCGCTCGGAGCGCGCGCGTGAGCACGTCGGGCGTGAGGAGATGCGGGGCAATCATGCAGCTAGCGGGGTCTACCGTAGCTGCATGATCAGCCGGGGCCAGGCGTGGCGAGCGAAAGGGGTGCCGTTCTAGGCGCTCATCCCAGCGTAGCGCTACCCCAGCACGATGCTACCCCAGCACCTGCGCGGCGGAGAGTGTGCCGTATCCGGCCTGCTCGTGGAGCGGGTGACCACTCGCGATGCCGATGTCGTACGTGATGACGCCCGGCGCACCCGACTGGCCCGATAGGTTGCCGACACCATACGGCACTTCGTCGTCATAGACCGCGACCTCGGTCCAGACCGGGTTACCCGTCCAGAGCCCTGTGACCTCATAGACAGCGATGTACTGCCCGTTGAACCCGGTGTAGTACGACGGCGACAGGTTGCCCTCGCGGTCGAGGTGTCGCCAGTTGCCGCGCTCCATCGACACGTGCCGGAACGTTCCGGCAGCGGCATTGACTGGCACCCACTTCGAGTTGAGTCGGTAGCGATTGGTAGCCCCGTGCGGCGGGGCGGGTAGCTCGTAGGGGCTCCGCCTCACGACGCCACCGGCGTACGTGACAAGCTCGGGATGGATGAGTTGCCAGCCCTTGTCGTAGTACGAGCGCGCGACCATCACCGCAACGCGCAGGCCCTCGGTGCTCCACGCCGAGAGATCGGCGGCCGCTGAGGGCTCCGCGTAGAGGATCTGCCCAGGATAGGCCGCGTCGAGTACAAGGCCGCTCGCCTCGATGGCGGCATCCCGCTGGGCATAGCTGAACCGAGGCGCGTTCTCCCTGCCGATAGCCGGGCCTCCCGCCCCCGCCGTGCCATCGGGCGTGTACCAGCTGTCGGACGCGGCGTCGAGATCGCCCGAGACCATCACGCTAGAGCGCCGCCACGCGCTCGTGTCTCGGGGCGCGATCACGGCGACCAGGCGGGAGCGCCCAGCGTCGTCGGCGAGCAATTGCAGCGAGCGCGGGTAGCTCCGAAACTCCAGACCGCTCACGGGGTCCGCGTTGCCGCGCAGCAGCACGTCGCGCTCGACTGTCACGCCGGACAGGTCGGCCGCGTCCGTCACCGCTCCCAGGCCCTCGACGATCCAGAGGAGGCAGTCGTTGACGTCGCCGAGCGTGCCGCCCGTGGTGAACCCACTTCGGCCACGAGTGAGAACGTAGAGCGTGTCGGTGGCCGCGCGGTACACGCACTGGGCGTAGCTCTGCGCGCCGTCGGCGTTGCCGAGGGGCAGCGCGCCATCGGGGCTCACCTGGCTCACGCCGTTGGTATCCGGATCGACCATCACGCGCAGGTCAATCGCCCCGTCCCCGTGAAAATTCCCGAGCAGCACCACGTTGTCTCCGCAGGTGATGACGCACCCTGTGATGTGATGCTTTTCAAGTTCGGCCCCGCCTACGTTGGTGTTGCCGTCCGGCCCGCCTGCTGCGTAGTTGCCCGGCGGCGCATCGAACGCGACGTACGGCTGCCCCGTCGCGGGATCGAGGAGCGGCTGGTTGTTCCGAAACAGAATCAGATCCGAGGTCCACGAGGCGTGCGCGAATCGGTACACGTCGCCGCCCGGAGTCCTAGCCGAGTGGGGATCCGAGTGGAACGAGCAGCTCGTCGAGGTGACCCGGCCCGTCTCGACCTCCGGCGCGAACACCGTTACGCGGCTCACGACGTTGTCTACGGTGTTGCCGCTCGGAGCCGCCTCGCCCACTACGGTACAGGTGTACGTCTCGCCGCCGTTCAGCGCGACGTGGACGCCGACCGAGATCGTGAGGCTCACGGACTGCGTCGGGTCGTCGCCGACGGCCCCCGCGTAGTTACCGGTGAACGCGTCCTGCGACGCGCTGAGAGCATCGCTCTCGGTACCATCCACGCGAGCATGCGTGCCGGGCCGAACGTGGAACGTCACGCCGTCCGGCGTCGGGTCGATGGGGATAGCTGCCTCGATGCCGTAGAGGCCGCTGCGCTCCAGCGTCGTGAACTGGAACGTGTGCTCTAGCACCGCCGGACTCACGGCTTCGGTGAACACCGACTTGTCGTTGCCAGCGCCGCTCCCGAGCGGCGGAAATGCCTGCTCGTCGAGGCGCGTCCAGCGCGCGTAGAGCCAGCGCCCGAGCTCGTCGCGGTCGGCCTGGCTGACGGCCCCGCGCACGACGTGAACGCCCTCGTCCGCGATGAGGCAACGGCCGGGCTTGGCGGCGGCGGCCGTCGTGTCCTGCCGGTTGCCGAGGATGAGACGCGAGAGCGTCGTGCCGCTCGTCGTGGTGCCCCGCGCCGTTGCCTCGACGAGTCGCCAGGATCCCTCCGCTGGAGCGCCTGCCCCGCCGTCGAGAGTGCTCCCGCCGCGCGGGCTGTCCCACACGTAGTGGTGCCACTGCCACAGGCGCAGCTCGGTCGCCGTCGCCTCGATAGCAATGATCGTAGGCACGCCGAACACATCGTCGTCGCGCGGCTCTAGCCCCGAGATCGCGGCGCTGCCGAACACCGCCCCCTGGCCGCTCACGCCAAACCGAAGCGCCCCGCCGCTCAGCACCGTCAGCTCTGGCCCCTGCCCAGCACTGCCGCCAGCGGGTGCGAGGCCCAGGATGTGGCCGTCCACAGTGCGGTCGTAGTCCACGACGACGGCCACGAAGAACTGGTCACTGTCGAGGTCGATGGGCGATGCGAGGTCGCCTGCCATTCGGCGCGGGCCGGTCTTCGCGCGGGTCACGTCGAACGCGAGCGCGTCCTGACCCAACATGGCATCCCGGCGCAGCACGGGCTCCTGCCCCGCTGGTGCTGCGAGGCCGTCCACGGCTGAGATGCGCGTGTCGTAGGCCGTGCCGAGCGTTGGGCCGCTGTAGAGGAGATCTGCCCCAAAAATCTGAGCCGGACTCTGTGGAGCCGGGAGGACTGTGATCGGGAGCGTCCGGTTGACCACGTCGCCGCCTGTGCTCGTGAACACGAGCGTGAGCGTGCGCTGGCCGGTCGTCTCGGCGATGACGAGGGCTGAGGACTGGCCCACAGCTGCCTCGGTCCACTGGTCGCCCTGGTCCGTGCCGACTGCGAGCGTATCGAGGGTGCCATTTTGAACCGCGTAGAGCACGGCGAACGTATCGCCCTCGGTCACCGAGGCCGGACCGCTAAGGCCCTGAACCGCGAATGCGCCTGGGTCCGGCGGATCACCGTCGCCTCCGGTGTCAGCGGTTGGGTCCTGAACAGTCACCGCACCCGCAGGCGTCCCTAGCTGTACTAGAGCCTCTACGACACCCTGCGGTGTATTTATCAGGTACATATTCTTATCAAAAGGCTACGTTAATCTTATACTTCTTCTTAAAGCTGTCCCGTAGACGCGTCTCCTGGGGGAATAAATGCTAAGTCGTCGTCCCCGAACTCCGGTGGCAAGCCGACACCTGCTGTTCTAGAGGTCCAAATGACGGCAGCAAAGCCGGGTGGCCGACTAGGCCAACCGTTGTTGTATACCACGCGCCCAAAAACATCCTCGCGTCTCACGAGGGGTTCTGATATAGACAAACTCGTAGTAGAGAGCCCGTCTACTAGCGCTTGGTTGGGCACCTGTATCCCTGACGTGCTCGTCGGTGATCTGACGCCGCGAAACCAGAATTTCCGGTCGATGGCCGCGGGGTTGAAAGCGGCGGCAGCGTAGGGGTCAGCGGCTTCGTACACATTCACGGTTTTGAACGCAATGCGCTCTCCCGCCTCTCCGGAATCGTCCCCTGCAATGCGAAATCGGTTGCCCGCGCCCTCCGAGAGGTTCGAGCACAGCAGCACGTAGAGGTCGTTCGCACCGGTCGGCGCTACCACGCCTCCAAGGTCGAACGTGACCAGTTCGTAGTTCGCGTTCGAAACACTCTCGACCTCGCGGTTCACGTCAGCGAGGATGGTGCCCCCCTCTCCGTCGTAGACGACGCAGCGCACGCGCATCCCTGTTGCGTCTGTCAGTTGGCTGCGGAGCGTCATCAGGACGGCGATCTGGTCCAAGCCGCCCGCCCAGCCGCCCGACCCATAGGCCAACCCGCCCACCACGCCGTAGTCGTCGCCGAGCACCGGCTCGGCGCTCCCCTGGGGGAACGTCTCGAACGTCGCGCCCGGTTCGCCGCCCTCTAGCGATTGGTCGAAGAAGCGCGCGGCACTATTGGCGGCACGGTCGGCGTCTTCCTGCGCCTCGTCGCGGTACTCTAGCGCCGCCGCTGCGCTGCTCGCGGCTAGCGTAGCCTGAGCGGTAGCGGCCTGCACCTGGGCTGAGCCCTCGTTAGTGACGCGCTGGGTCTGCGTGTCCGCCTCACCCTGCAAGCGCGCCTCGAACTCTTGGATCTTGGCTTCGGCTTGGTTGGCGTCAAGCGTGACTACTTCGGACATGATTGGAAGGGGTAGTTAATCGCAGGAGGGCGTCTGGGCTTCGCTCGGCTCGTCCACACGCAGCCGCACGCCAAGCCCCCACGCGCCCACGCGGCCGAGGATGGCAGACGCGGGTACCGTGATCGTTTTCTGGTCGATGGTGGAGCCTGCGTGCGGCCCGTCGTTCGTGATCGAGGCCGGGGCGTCGGCTTCGATGCGGTGGTAGGTCGTATCAAGCACACCCGCATCGAGCCAGCTACCCTCGAACGTCGAGGCGATGAAGAGCCCTGACTGCAGGTCCTGCGCCGAGAGCGCAGCGCCGGAAGCCGTGACCGTCGCGAGGAGAGGCGCTGTGACGAGTACTGTGGCGGGCGAGGCCCCTGCCGTGATCTCGATCCCGCAGCGCATCCAGTAGACGGGCACGTGGCAGGCGAGGTAGAGCGGACCGTCTGCGGTCGCGGCCGGCAGCCTCGCGACGCAGTCGGCTTGCCCGTCCCGACGTACTCTCTCGAAGGCGAGCTCGGTGCCGCTGGCTGTAGGCGCGTCGCAGGCGGCGTCCTGCTCGCCCGAGTCGTCGCCGAAGCCGAGACCGCGGAGGAAAACCTTGGCGCTTGCGTCGGCGGGGAGGCTGGCGGTTTCGGTGACGTCGAGCCCGAAGCGCACGAGCTGGCCCGGGACGGGGAGGGGACGGTCGGCGTAGAGCGTGACCGTTTCGCCGGGGGCTACGGTGATTCCGGCTTGGCCCCCGATGGTCGCGAGTGTGGACGCACCGGGGCTTGTCTCGTGATAGCGCCAGGCACCGAGGCGAGCGAGCCCGCCACCCCACGCTGGAGACCCAAGGTCTTCGGTGTCGCTGAGGTCGAGCGGGGTCGTGGCGAGCAGGTTGAGCCCGTCGGTGACCGCGCCGCCTGCACCGAAGAACTTGAGCTCGACCGAGCGCGCCGCCATCCCGTCTACGGCTGTGCGGCGGCAGGCGAGCGTCACCGCTTCGTCCCACGCGACGTGATCCGCATAGCCGAGGAGCAGCATGCGCACAGGCGTCGCGTCCTCTTCCCAGCGGTCGAGCGTCTTGAAGAGCCCGGCGTCGAGCACGCCGATGGACGCGGTGGGCTCTTCGTACTGCAGGCGACGTCCCCGGGTGCGCGTCTGGAACCACTCGCGCGAGGCCCGCTCGAACGACGCCACGCCCGCCGTGTCGTCCCCCTCGCGCGCCACGGCCACGTCTGCGACCTCGCCCGTGGCCGGGTCGTAGAGCACGGCGCGCAAGAAGCGCGCTGGGACCACCTGGCTGTATCCGCTCATGGGGTACCTCGGCTCATCGGGGGCGGTCCCACGACCAGGCTTGGTTCGCAGCGTCCCACACGGGCACCTGCACCCAGCGGCCCTCGGTGATGCGCTGCGTGAGATTGAGCGTGAGGTGCGTGGCCACGTAGCGGCGGCCTGTGTCGTCCGGTGTGCCGTCCGCGCCTGCGTTCTCGACGACGAGCGCTTCGTCGGGATAGACGAGGTCAAACGCACTGGCCTCAATGGGCTGCTGTGGACGACCACGAAGCGCAAGCAGCCGCTCAGCCCCGTAGCTGCGCAGGTCGATGTAGGTCTGGCCCGTGAGGCGCGACGCGAGGTTGTTGGTCTCGACGGGCGCTGGCAAGAGCGGCGGTGTCGTCTCGACGGGACCGAGGACTCCCGGGTCGGGCAGCTCTTCGGAGCGCGCAGGCGGGTAGGTCCCAAAGTGCTCAGGCGCACGCGTCTCGACGTGGTCAAACGGGGTGGCGTCGGCAGCATCGAACGGCGCGGATAGGCTACCCTCCGTATTGGGGTAGGCCACGGTGCGCACGAAGACGTTGCCCACGACGACGTCTCCGGAAGCGCTCTGCGTCGTCCTGAAGAAGCGCACACGCAGCCGCATCGGCTCGGGTACGTCTTCGTTCACGCCTTGGTAGAGCCAGCGGTCGCTACCGCTCACGCGCGTGGTGTTCGTGTCGAGCGCGGTCAAGACCGGATTCTCTTCCCAGCGGCCATGCGTCACGCTGCCGTCTACCGTGACGGCCTTGAAGTAGTAGACGGTACCGCTGTCTGCAATCCCGCTCAGTTCCGCGCGCCACGGAACGCCGCCCGTCGCGAAGAACGCGAACAGCACACGTTGTCCGGGCGCCACGCGAAAAAGGTCCTGCACGAGGGCCGTGAGCGCTCCCGTGAACTCGGCCGCGTCGTTGCCGTCGGGAATGATGCCGCTTGCGCGCGCCACGTTGGCCGGGTCGGCCGTGCCTGACGCTACGGCCGCGAGCGTCCAGACGCGCGGCCCCTCTGCGCTGCCGCTGCCGGTCCACTGGCTAAAGTCGCCGTTGGGCACCATGCCGAACTTGGGCGTAGTCCCTCGTATCGTTTCGAGGCGCCCGGCCTCGACGCCGTCGAGCGTGGGCAGGAGCGACTCGGGTGGGTCGGGTGAGAGTTCGAGCCCCCCGTCGCCGAACGCCTGGCTTACGACCCGCTCATGGGTGGGCAGGCTGCGCGTCTCCTCAACGAGCGCCGCTGCAGGCCGCCCGCTCGCCGTTGCGTGTCCACTCCACGCGTAGCCCACGAGCGCATGGTGCTCCACGCGGCAGCACCCCCGGAGCGTCCGGTAGATGCGCAGCTGTAGCGTCTCGCCCAGGTTCTTCGTGACGGCCTTCTGGCGTACAGTCGCAAGGGGGTCCGGCTGCTCTGGCAGGTAGAGGAAGCCCTGCTCGTACGGTGCGGGCTTCGACTCGGCTTCCACGTCCCACGCCCACTCGGTCGTGTCGTCCTCGACGTAGCCATCGGCCGCGAGCGCGCCGTCTCCAAAGGGGGGATTCTCGCCCGTGCCATCAATCGTGTCGCGGATAGCTGGCAGCGCGAGCGCGCCCGGGACGGTCGTCCCGTCCGCCTCGGGCACCGCGTCGCGCGTGGCGGCGAGGCCGCACGCGAAGACGAGCTTGAGCCGCTGTACGTGCGTGAGCGGGTCCGAGTAGGGGCGCGACGACGAAGGGAGCAGGACACCTGCCCAGCGGTGCCCTACGTCACCCCGGAAGGTCGTCACGCCTGGGTCATCCGAGGTGAGGAGGCAGACCGGAGCGACGGTCGTACCCGTGTCGTCGACGGCCGCCGTCAGGGTAGCGAGCAGCGCGTCGAATGCTTCCGCCATGCCACCGTTATCAACCACAGCGACAGTGAGGCGGCTGCCGAGCAGGCCCGTCGTCCACGCGGCCTGCTTGCGGCCGTATTCGAGCACAAGGTCGCCGTCGAGCTCGACATCCCTTGTGTCAGGCATGCCGTAGCAGCGGAGCGTCCACGTGACGCCCGTGCGGTCTCGCTGAGTAGCCGTCCAGACCCCCATTAGAAGGCCCCCTCATCGTCTCGCTCCGTGGATTCGAGTAAGTAGCGCAGCTCGGAGCCGCGCACGGTAGCGCGGAGGCGCTGCGAGGCAACGGCGCGCTCCAGGCGACCGGCGAGGCGGCTGGCGGTAGCCTCGTTCATCCCCGCGACTTCCCGGAGGGCTGCCGACAGGTCGGCGCGGCGCTGCTCGGCCTGCTGGCTGGCTCGCTCCGCAGCACCGGCAGCATCCATGGAGCCCGTCGGCATCGCAGCCCGTGCCCGCGCCGCCATGCCTGCCATGCGCTCGCGGACCGACGCCTCGGCCGCGCGGTCCGGCGCAATGGCGGCGAGCGGCACACCAAGACGGCGCGCGACAGCTTCGGGCGAGCGGCCCTCGTTGATCGCCTCGATGGCGGGGCGGTAGCGGGCCGTCGAGCGGGCATTCACAACGTACTCAGGACGCGCGTCAGCCGGGTCGTCGTTGAGGAGCGCCTGCACGTTACGTCCCTCAACGAGGCCGCCGCGTGCGAAGCGGCGACCCTCGGGTGCGTCGGGTGTTTCGCTAGCCTCCTCACGGCGCTCTGCGCGGCGCTGCTGCCGGTCGCCAATGCTCGCCACCTGGCTGCGGATCACAGCAGCGAGCGCGATGGCGGCCACGCCTGCGGCAAACGCCACGGCTGGGTTCATCGAAGAGAGCGCGTTGCGGATCCCCTCGATGCTCACGGCCGTCGCGATGGCGATGCGACCGAGCTGCTCCAGCATGGACGCCGCCGTTGAGAGGAGTACCTGCAGCGTTGAGTCCACAGCGTCTGCGAACGTATCAAACCCGTCGGCCTTACTCGCAATGGATCCCGCTACGCTGGCTATCCCCGTTGCCAGCTCCTCCACACCCTGCTCGATAGAGGCGCGCACGGACTCGTCGGCCTGCGCTGCCCGCTCCGCCCAGGACTGCGAGGTGTCAGCGCCTCGCTCGTACTCACCGCGCAGTGCCTGCAACTGGCGAATGAGCGCACCGATTTCTTCGCGCTGCGCCTCGGTCGTAGCAGCGCCGAAGCGCTCCTGCAGGTCGGCAAGCGCCGCGTCCACGTCGTCGATGGCGGCGAGCATCCCGAGCCGTAGCTGCGCGGCATACTCACCCAGCGTCGTCTCTCCGAAGTCTACCTCGCGCTCTTCGTTCAACCCCTCCACAAAGTCGCCCATGCGCGCATCCAACGTGTCCGCTGTCTCAGCGAGCAGCCGGTCGAGGTCGTCCGTCACCGCCTCCACGCTCGCCTCGTCGATCCCGAACGCGGCCTTCAGGGCCTGCACGCGCGCAGCACCTCCCTCGCCCAGCGCGTTCTCCACAGCTTCGGGTACGGCCTGCCCGAGATCATGGTACCGACGGCGTACCTGGCGCAGCCGCTCGTCGAACTCGTGGTTGACCTGCGCGGCGACCTGAGCCGCACTCCGCTCCATCGCTTCGATCTCGACGGCGCGCGCCTCGGCTTCGAGGTCCTGGATAGCGCGAAGTCGAGCCT
>JBCDFO010000029.1:0-23129 GCA_039177895.1 Bacteroidota bacterium | reverse complement strand
GCTCAAGGCCGACGGCCTCGACACGGACGACGCCGACGGCTACTTCCGCTTCCGCTCCGGCGGCTCGCTCGAAGACCTCGAACACGAGTACATCCGCCACATCCTCACCGTCCGCTCGAACTCGTCCTACGCCGACGTGGCGCGGCTGCTGGGGATTTCGAAAAAGACGCTCTGGGAGAAGCGCAAGAAGTACAACCTCGACGAGGAACTGGCAGAAGCTGCGGCGTAGGTGCGACAGTCGCAAGGTCGAAGTACCTCGCCGTTGGGTGTAGACGGCGAGGTGCGCGCGATCCGGCTTATAGACTTACAACGTGAAATCGTGGAAAAGTGGCAGCCAGAAACGTTTACGGGCGTACTCTCAACGAATTGAAGAATTTGTCGGTGAAGGAGTGCGTGTTTATTTCGCACCGACTCGCCGACATTGATGTGGCGAGGGCAATAGCAAAATATCTTCGCGAAATAGTAGGCGTGAATGTGTATTTCTCAGAAGCTGATGCTAGATTGCAGCACGCGGTTAGGTCAGGGGATGATAAGAAAATCGTTCAATATATCGAGGAAGGGATAGCTGCGTCTTCTCATCTAATCGGAGTGATTAGCAATAGTACAAAAGGGTCGTGGTGGGTTCCTTTTGAAATTGGTGGCGGGAGGCAGCAGGGAGTTAAAATCGCACAGATATTGCTTGCTGAAGTGAAAGAGCTCCCTTCTTATCTTAGAGTTGCAAAAATCCTTAGAGATAATGATGACCTTAGGAGGTGGGTTAAGGAGGAGGTTAGGTCGGATTTACTTTGGGAGAACTTTAGCAAGAAAAGCGAATTACCGAATATACCCAGGGTTCCGAATTACAGGTATGATTATCCTAGTTACGTCTAGAATAGACTAGTGTGGAGATCTGGAGAATTAATATGTTAGTTAGGTTGGCTAATGAAAGGCCTGTCGTGACTACATTTTTGGTGTCAACAGTATCGATTTAACGCGGTCGATCCTGGCTGGAGTTTACTACGGCTGTCCCCCTCAGCCTCCGTGGGAGCGCTCATGGTGACTTCGGCCTGCTTCACGTAGGCCTCCATCCACTGGTCCTGCTCCCAGAGCATGTGCAGGATCGAGTCGCGTAAGTACTCGCAACCGTTCGGGACAGAGTGTGTTGTAAGTCTACCTCACAACCGAGCAAAGCCGACTATGTCGCGAGATTTCAACGTGGTCATCGAACGGGACCACGAGGGCTATTACGTCGCCTCCGTGCCAAGTCTACCTGGTTGTCACACGCAGGCGCGTTCGCTGGATACGCTGATGGAGCGTATTCGAGAGGCTATCGAGTTATGCCTGGAAGTGGAGGAGGGGGCCGCTGAATCGCTTGATTTCGTCGGCGTGCAAAAAGTCAGCATCGCGGCATGAGCAAGCTGCCAAGCCTGACTGGCAAGAAACTCATCAAGGCACTGAGGCGGGCAGGCTTTGCGGTCATCCGTATCAAAGGAAGCCACCACTTCCTGCGACACGACGACGGGCGAACGACCGTGGTACCTGTGCACAGCGGTGAGACACTTGGATCAGGCTTGCTGTCCAAGATCCTCCGCGATTGCGAACTGACACGCGATGAGTTTCGAAGCCTGTTGTAGGAGCAGACCTGGCGCTTACGTCTTCGTCGTTCCGTCCGCTTCAGCTTCGACCGGTGTGCTCATGGTGACCTCGGCTCGCTTGACGTAGGGCTCTACCCAATGGTCCTGCTCCCAGAGCATGTGCAGGATCGACTCGTGGGACCGGTAGCTGTGGCTCTCTGCGGGGAGGAGCACCAGCCGCGCAGTGCCGCAGAGGCTGTTGTCCAAATCGGGCGAGCCGCAATCTGTTCTCGCTACGATGCGAGGGGGCTGGAGGTGAGCGGAGCGGAAGGTCGTTCGGCGTATCCAAGTGGCGGCTTATTGGAGTCAAGATCGGTTCTCCCTCGCGCTTACACCGACCGGCGTCGCCGCAACCTGGGTGCCGGTTGCAACGAAGCAGGGGGTAGGGCGCCACGTCCCCCAGGCGTTCCGCTGGCGCCTGAGGTCGTTGGTCAGAGGCCCTGCCAGGCGCGTCGCTGCTGGATCTCCCGGCGCGGTTCCTGCTCCATTCCTACACCTCCCTTCTAGCATGGTGCGCACCCTTCTCCTCGTGACGCTGATCGCATCGGGATGCTCCTCCGTCGTCGGCATCGTGGAACCCATCGCGTTGAACGCCCCGCTTCCGGAGGGCACGCCGGAGGCCGTCGGGCTGGACCTCTCGTATCTCAGCCGTGTCTCGCGGCACTTCGAGGAGGAGACTGACCACAAGCTCCACAGCATGCTGGTTGTCCGGAACGGCCTGCTCGTGTTCGAGCGGTACTACAACGGGTTCGGCCGAGACAACCCCCACGACTTGCGCTCCGCCACCAAGAGCATCACGTCCCTCCTCACGGGCGTCGCCATCGAGCGCGGGGCGCTGGCGGGTGCCGACGCGCCGCTCATGGACTACCTCGCTGGCGCGTACCCCGACATCCGCGACAAAGGAGACATCGAGCTCCGCCACCTGCTGACGATGAGCAGCGGGCTGGACTGCGACGACGGGGATCGCTCGACGCGGGGGCAGGAGGACCGGATGTATCGGTCGGACGACTGGGTCGCGTACTTCCTTGCGCTGGAGCGTCCCCACGCGCCTGGTGACACGACGAGGTATTGCACGGGCGGCGTTGTGGCCTTGGGGGAGGCCATCGCGCAAGGGTCCGGGCAGGACTTCGCCGATTTCGCAGCGGACGCGCTGTTCGACCCGCTCGGCATCCAGAACTACCGCTGGGCGCGGTTCGATGACGAGCGAAAAGTTGATACGGGCGGGCATCTGCTCCTCACTCCACAGGGCATGGCAAAGGTGGGCCTGCTCGTCCTCAACGAGGGGCGCTGGGGCGCAGAGCAGGTTGTGCCCGCCGAGTGGATCGAGCGCTCTGTGGAACCGCGCACCCAGATCAACGGAGAGCCGTACGGCTACCTCTGGTGGCGCAACACCCTCCGCTACGGCGGGCCGGACGGCGAGGCCGTGGACGTGATCTCGGCCCGGGGCAACGGCGGGCAGGTCATCTTTGTGGTGCCCGAATACGACTTGGTGGCCGTTTTCACTGCGGGGTACTACAACTCGGGCGACACCCAAATCGTCTATAACATCTTCTACAACGCAGTCATGACGTCGGTCCCGGAGTTGCAGCGATACCTCCCGGACGGCTCGGAGTAAGCAGATCGAGCGGAAGCGGTGGACGTAGCCTGATAGCCAACTTCCTCGTCGCCTCTGAAGCGATGCCCTGCAACTACCGCTCGCCAGTGGAGGTGGAGCGCGCAACGAGATAATGCCTCGCCGACGCCTACGTTCGGCGGTGAACACAAAGATTGCCCCGCAATGCGTGTCACTGGGCAACATTCCCCTGTGTTGCGTGTCGTTGGGGAACAGTTACGTTGCGTCCGGTTGGCTTACGCTGCTTCTCGTTATGAAAGGGCTACTCTGCTTCGCGCTGATCGCCACTGCTCCGGTTCTGGCACAGCCGGTGTCGCTCTCCGGCACTGTCCTCGACACGCTGGGACGGCCGTACGCCGATGTCACCGTGCAGGTGCTTTCCAACGACGGATGGCGGCCCCGGGCAGTCATCGACGCGTTTGAAACGGACACATCGGGGCGCTACCAGTTCGACTTCGACCGCATCGGGGTGCACCTGCTGCGGGTCGTGCGAGACACGACGGAAGTGCGGGGCCCTGAGGTCGCGCTGTTCGTGGATCGCCCCGAGGTGGTGGAGGCCGATCTGCGGTATGCGCCGTCGTCCACTGGAGAGGCATGGCACGGGCGTCTCCAGTTGGACTTCAGGCAGCCGGACTCGCGGCCCGCGTGGTTTGCTCGGCTCGTTCGGGGGGAGCGGTTGGCTAGCGATCCCAATGCGCTAGACCCAGCGATGGCCGACGCCGTCACGATCCAGCGTCTCGCTGAATCCCTGCGTGGTAGGGCAGGCCTGAGCGCCGATTCTGCTGAGGCAGCGCTGCGACGGCTTCCTCCCGACACCCCGTCCTGGATGGCGTCGGGCGAACGCTACCTGCTGCTGCGCACCATCGACGCGACGAACGATCCCGAGGCGCATGCGGACTACATTGAGCAGTTCGTGATCGGCCAGCTCGATCCGCTTTCGGTCACGGGCGTGGTCTACACGGCGCTTGGTCGCGCCAGGCTCGCGGGTGAGACCGAGCGCGTCGTCCGCTATCTCGACTTCGTGCGCGAAAACGCGGCGGCGTCGTACTGGGGCAGCCGCGCGCTGGTGGAGTTCGCGCAGGACCGCGCCGTACGCCCCGGCGAGCCCATTCCGTCGTTCGCGTTTCCCAAGCTGGAGGGCAGCGGCGCGTTCGTGCCCGAAGACTTCGCGGGCCGCGTCTACCTGATCGATTTCTGGGCGATGTGGTGCGCGCCGTGCCTCGCGGAGCGCGACGCCCTCGCGGAGCTCTACGAAGTCCACCGCGCGCGCGGCTTCGAGATCGTCAGCGTCTCGCTCGACCTCAGTCGGGACGACGTGGACCTAGAGCGCTGGCCCATGCCGTGGCACCACGCCTACCTCGAACCGGAGACCCCAGCGACGGAGGCCATCAAAGAAACCTTCGCGCTGGGGTCGCTGCCCAAGCTGGTGCTCGTGGGAGCCGACGGCCGCGTGATCGCAGGCGGCATCGAACTCCGCCCCGAGGTCGTGGGGCGGATCCTCCCGAACGTGTTGCAGCGGTAGGCGCCTACGGCTCGTCCGTCCCGTCGGCCTCTGCTTCGACAGGGGCGCTCATGGTGACCTCGGCCTGCTTGACATAGGTCTCCATCCACTGGTCTTGCTCCCAGAGCATGTGCAGGATCGACTCGCGGGAGCGGTAGCCGTGGCTCTCGGCGGGGAGCAGCACGAGCCGAGCGGTGCCGCCGAGGCCGTTGAGCGCGCCGTAGAGCCGCTCGCTCTGGAGCGTGAACGTGCCCGGGTTGTTGTCGGCCTGACCGTGGATGAGCAGGATCGGCTCATCGATCTTGTCAGCGTGCATGAACGGGCTCATGTAGGCATAGAGGTCGGGCGCGTCCCAGTAGGTGCGCTCCTCGCGCTGGAAGCCGAACGGTGTCAGCGTGCGGTTGTAGGCCCCGCTCCGGGCGAGGCCCGCGCGGAAGAGGTCGGAGTGGGCGAGGAGGTTCGCCACCATGAACGCGCCGTAGGAGTGGCCCCCGACAGCGACGCGGTCAGCGTCCACGACCCCGCGCCGGACGCCCTCGGCGATCACGGCCTCGGCGTTCGCCACGAGCTGCTCGCGGAAGCTGTCGTTGGGCTCCGCCTCGCCCTCACCCACGACGGGGAACGCCGCGTCGTCGAGGACCGCGTAGCCGCGCGTGACGTAGGGCACCGCGCCCCAGTAGCTCACGCGCGTGAACTGGTAGGGCGAGTCGGAGCGCTGCCCGGCGGCGCTGGCCGACTTGTACTCGCGCGGGTAGGCCCAGACGAGCGTCGGGAGCGGGCCGTCGCGCTCGGCGTCGTAGCCGGGCGGGAGGTAGAGCGTGGCCGAGAGCGGGACGCCATCGGCGCGCTCATACTCGATGGTCTCTTTCTGCACGGCGGCAAGGTCGGGGTACGGGTGCGGGAAGGCCGTGATGGTACGGTCCGTGCCCGCATCGAGGTCGCGGATGACGTAATTCGCAGGCTCCGTCGTCGTCTCGCGGCTGGTGAGGAGCTGCGTCGACGCGGCGTCGAGGAAGGCGACCGGGCGCTCGTAGTAGGGGGCCTCGGAGCGGAAGAGCTCCGTCGTCTCTTTGTCGCTCAGGTCGAAGCGGCGCACGAACGGGCGGTTGCCCTCGGGCGACGCGCCCTGCCCGGTGAGGACCATGGCGCCGCCGGCTAGGAGCAGCACGCGGTAGCCCGCCTCGTTCGGGACGGTCATCGGGCTGCCAGGGTTGTCGTAGCGGTTCTCGAACGAGTAGGCGAAGAGCAACTCGGGGTCGGCGTCGGGCGTGCCTGGCTGGAGGCGGTGGACCTGCAGCGCGCGGTCGGCCCACCAGTATTCGTAGACGATGGCGGTGTCGTCGTCGCCCCAGGTGAGGTTGGAGAAGCGGAGCGACAGCTCGGTCCACGGCATCGGCGTGCCGTCGAACGGGGCAGCGTGGACGAAGAGTTGGTCTCGGATGTCCGCCTCGGCCCCGGCATCGCCGCCGTCCTGCGCCTCGGTCCAGACGAGCGTCGCGGGCGCGTCGGCGCGCCACTGCACCGAGCGCGGGCCCGTCCGCACGGAGCCGAACGCAATGGGGATACGCTCGGCAAGCGGCAACTCCGCCACCGTGTGGACCACGTCGCCCGAGGCGAGGTCGTGCACCACGATTGTGCGCGGGAAGCGCGACCACGGGACGAGGTAGGAGTACGGCGGCGTGATCGTCTCCGTGAGCAGGAACCGCCCGTCCGGCGACGGTGAAAGGTCGATGTTGAGGCTCGGCGTGCCCAGCATCCGAGTCGTGCCGTCGAGGCCCGCGACGACGAGTTGGCTCGTGACGTAGTGCTCGAAGAGCGCCTCGTCGTGGGCGTTTTCGAGGAGGTCCTGGTAGGTCCGCGCCGGGGCCGCCTCGCCCGTCGATTCGCGCACGACAGGCCCGGTCGGAACGACGGCTTCCTCAGGCGCGGTGCCGCGTCCGTCAGGGATCACGCGCACGACGACGCCTGCGCTGTTGGGCAGCCACGCGAACGGCGCGCCCGGTGCTGCGTCGTTGACCGGCGTCTCGATCCACTGCTTCGCTGTGCCGTCCGCGACGTTTGCCACCCACAATTCGATGTGCGTCGCGCGGTCGAGCGTGAACGCGGCGTATGCCCCGTCGGGGCTCCAGTCGATGTTGCGGATGCGCGGGTTCTCGGGGAGGCCCGTCACGGGACGCGCGTCGCCCTCAGCATCGACGGCGCGGAAGCCGAGGCCGCGCAGCGAGTAGATCCGCGTCGGGCCGGGCGCGTTGAGGCGCGGATTGATGCGGATCCCCGCCAGCCCGATCTCCGGCTGCGCCATCTCCTCGATGCCCGGCAGGCCCGGGCGTTCGAGGACGGCCATCATCGTCCGGTCGGGGCTCAGGGAGACGACGGGCGAGGCCGGCGCGTCGACGAGTTGCGCCAGCTCGGGCGCGGGCGTCTGGTAGGTCAGCGTCGCGTCCTGCGCGGCGAGGGGCATGGCAAGGAAAAGCGCGAGGGCGAAGAGAGCGGCAGAGCGAAGCATGGCGGCAAGCGGTGATAATCGTAAGGGCCTCCAGGCGCGCGCGGATGAGCCCGGAGTGAGGCGGAGGCGTCTCTGAGAATACGGCGTTCCGCACTCAGACGGAGGAATTCCCCGGAAGGTGCGGCACGTCGATGTTTTCCTCTCTGGCGAACCGCTCAGGTGCGCTACCGCAGTGGCTCCGTCGTTCGGGCGGGCGAAGTCGAGGCGAAGAGCAGGCACGCTGCGCGCTCAGGTGGAACAGCCGACGGGCTCCTTCGTGCGGGCTCACCCTGCCGTGCATGTCCGCGCGGCCTTTCCCCCGCGATTCCGACTCCTCATGTCCACCGCTACCAACGGCCAGACCGTCCGCATCCACTACACCGGTACCCTCGCCGATGGCACCCAATTCGACTCGTCCGAGGGCCGCACCCCGCTCGAATTCACCCTCGGCAGCGGGCAGGTCATCCCCGGCTTCGACGCGGCCGTGGCGGGCATGGCAGTCGGCGCGACGAAGACCGTCGTGATCCCGGCTGCCGAAGCCTACGGCGAGCCGCGCCCGGAGATGGTGATCGAGGTCGGCCACGACCAGTTCCCTGCCGGGGTCGTGCCTGAGGTGGGGCAGGAGCTTCACCTTCAGACGCCGGAGGGCCAGCACGTGCCCGTCCGCGTCGTCGAAGTCGGTGACGACACGGTCCTGCTCGACGCCAACCACCCGCTCGCGGGCGAAGACCTCACGTTCGCGCTCGAACTCGTCGAGATCGTCTAACGCTATCGCACGGCAATGCTGGGGGATTCGGCGTCACAGCACATGATGCGTAGGGCGTGTTGCGTATCGGATCGAGGGCATCACGCCCTCCGCAACACGTCCGAGTGAAGCCGTCAGGCATGCTGCGCGCCACCACGAACTGGCACCGTGTCTGCCCGACAGACGAGACGGCTGGGAGTCCCTGAGATCCGTATGCTGCCGAACAAACCGAGGCATCGGGCGGTTGGGTGACGCCCTACCCTCTGGCTTCACCACCTTCGCGTCGTCATGGGCGGCTCGCTGCGCGTCGGCCGGTTCGCTGGCATCGACGTCTTCCTGCACTGGACGTTTCTGCTGCTCATCGTGGGGGCGTTCGCCTACTACGTCCTCAGCGGCAACGACCTCGCCACGGCGCTTGCAGGCGTCGGGCTGATCCTGGCGGTGTTCGCCTGCGTGGTCCTGCACGAGTACGGCCACGCGCTCGCGGCGCGGCGCTACGGCGTCCCCACGCGCGACATCACGCTCTATCCCATCGGTGGCGTCGCGCGCTTGGAGCGGATCCCCGAGAAGCCGAGCCAGGAACTCGTCGTCGCGCTCGCGGGGCCCGTAGTGAACCTTGTCATCGCGGCGCTGATCGCGGGGGGGTATCTCGCCGTGCGCGGCAGCCTACCTGCGTTCGAGGAGTTCGGCGGGCTCGCCGAGCCGGCGGCGTACTTCCTGCCGAGCGTCATGTGGATCAACGTGGCGCTGCTGGTCTTCAACCTCCTCCCGGCGTTCCCGATGGACGGCGGGCGCGTGCTCCGGGCGCTCCTCGCGCTCAAGCTCGACTACCCGCGCGCCACCCAGATCGCGGCGAGCGTGGGGCAAGGGATGGCCATCCTGTTCGCCTTCCTCGGGCTCGTGTCGTTCAACCCGTTCCTGCTCTTCATCGCGCTCTTCGTCTACCTCGGCGCGCAGCAGGAGGCGTCCGCGACGCAGCTCCGCGTTGCCACACGCGGCGTCCACGTCCGGCAGGCGATGGTCACCGACTACCACGACCTCCACCCGTGGCAGACGCTGCAGGACGCCGTCGATCTGCTGCTGGCCGTCTCGGAGCAGGACTTCCCCGTGATTCAGGACGGGCGGATGGTGGGCGTGCTGACGCGCAAGCGGCTCGTGCAGGCGCTCTCCGAGCAGGATATGCAGACGCGCGTGCAGCAGGTGATGCTACCGCCGCCGCCGCCCGTCAACGCGGGCAACATGCTCGACCAGGCGCTCGAACGCCTCCAGGCCGCCGACGTCTCGATGGTGCCCGTCGTTGATCAGGAGGGCACGTTGGTCGGGCTGCTCACACTAGAGAATATTGGCGAGATGATGATGCTCGCCTCGGCGATGAAGCGACGCACGGGCGAGGCCCCGTCGCTGGAGTCGCTGGCGGAGGGGCGCACGTAGCGCGTCCAGTGGTCGCGCTGCCTCGTCGGTGGCGGGCCACGCGTGTACTTGTCGATGGGGTGTCGCGGGTACGGACCGGGAGGGAGTCTTCCTCTCGCCATCCTATCGCCGGTCCGGTCCTCTCTGCCATGCGCCCGCTCGCCTCTCTGCTCGTCCTCACGCTATTCGCTCTCGCAGTCGTCGCTGCTCCCACCCTCGCCCAGGAAACAGCGGCGTCACCGTCCGACACGACCTACGCGGAGGTCTCGCTGGTGCTGGAGGGCGGCTATGCGCTCGTGCCTGTCTCCGTCGGCCGCCTCGACTCGCTCCTGTTCGTGCTCGACACGGCGGCCAGCGCGAGCGTGATCTCGCCAGCGACCCGCGACGCGCTGGGGTTCACGGAGGACGACGGCGGTATCGCCCAGGTGCTCGGAGCCAGTGGCCCGACGGAGTACCAGTTGGTCCAGCTCGACGCCCTTACCGTCGGCGGACGCACCGAGCGCGACCTCTTGGTGGCAGTGATCGACCTCGACCGGTTCGAGCAGGGGGAGACGACCTACGCTGGGATTCTCGGCAACGACTTCCTCCGGCGCTTCGACATCGAATACGACCGACACGGGCAGGTGCTCGGCCTGTACGCGAAGGGCACCGTACCGCCCGAGCGCCTCGCCGGGACTATCGCTGTCCCGTTCGCTGGCGGTGGGTTCGGCGGCTTCGTCAGCTTCGACGCTACGCTCGGCGACGCGGCGGTCACCGCCATCGTGGACACCGGAGCCGGACGGAGCGTGTTCAACACGGCGGCAGCGGCCTTAGAGGGCGCCACGCCCGACTCCGAGCGTGTCCAGCGCCAGGACGAGGGTACCCGCGGTCTCGGCGACGCGGTGACGGAGACCTACCGCTACACATTCGAGAATCTCGGCGTCGAGGGCGTGATCTTCGAGCCGAGGGAGGTGCGCATCGCCGACTTGCCGGTGTTCTCCGTGCTGGGCCTGGCTGAGGAGCCCGCCATCATCCTCGGCAACGACGTGATGGGGCAGCGCCCCGTGTTTCTCCTCTACAGCACCGGGACGGCCCACTTCGGGCCCGCCATGCCGTAGCAGTTTCTCCGCGCCTGCGGGCGCTGGACCTTGGGTGGTCCGCTGTGCCCTGCGACTGCAGGTCGAGGATGACCTTGAATCGGCGATTTAAGACCATGTTGGCACTTCTGAAACGTGCACATCGGGTCAGCAAGCTCGCGGTGCATGTGTGATATCCTGAACGGTAAGGTGGCCCGATGCCGCAGTGATGCACGGACGAGTAGGCTGGATCGGTTGACGGCAGTGAATGTGGAAGATCGTTCAGCGGGCTGTAGGAATAACCCTCACACAGTAATCAGTTCTAGCCTTTCGCTTCCTATAAGTCGGCCCGCTATACTTCGGCACCCGCATACGAGGCTCTATCTGGGCAATGCGGGCGGATTGCCTTGCGAACCATACTGGTACGAAGCCATGCGTAGCGCCCTCTGGAATTCTTGGAAGAGAAACAGTGCGTTCGTGCTCGTTGCTTCAATGGTGCTCGTGCCCGTTGGCGCATTTGCCCAGGACCATCTCAATTTGAGGTGTGGCACTGAGCCGGGCCCGCCGGGATCCCCTGCTGCGCGTAATGCAGCCGTCTCCGATGTGCTTTCGATAGGTGGAGATATGAGTACCCTGATCATTTTTGCCAAGTTTGCCGACGACCTCGACTCACACGGTCCCACTGACTGTGATAGCTGTTATCAACAATGGCCTACATCTTCGGTGATGCCTCTCGTCGCTTCAGATATGGAAAACACGGTAGTGAGTGGGCCTGGTAATTTTAAGGCTGGATCTATTGGCGACTTTTACTTCAGTCAGTCAGATGGAAATATGACCATATATACAGATATCGTAGGGGTCAATATAGGAAATGCGTCGAATTATAGATTTCCTAATGGTGCCATAAAATATGAAAATATATCTGAAGATGCAATAATAGCAGCTGCTTCTCGGGTAGATTTTGGCGATTATGATAGAAATGGAGATAATGAAATAGACTATATATTTATATATCTAAGAGACCTTAGGACACCTAACACAATAATTAACGATCCTGGATTTGATGGCGTGTCTGATCTGTCTCCGGATATAAGTTGGACGTTAGACGTACAGGTGGGTCCTCCTGGTCCATCGTTGGAGACTATAGTTGTGCGGAGTGAGTCTGGTTCATTTATGCTTTGGCAGAATATAAATCCATTAACATCTAACGTATTGAACGCTGCTCACGAGATTGGTCACGATATATGGGGAGACGGTCACCTGAGTCCAATCCAGGGAAACGCTGTTCCTATTGCTAGGAGTGAGGATATACCGGGCGTTGTAACTGATAGCACCTACGCTGACAGAATCGTAGGATATGCGCTCATGACTGGGAGCGATAGTGGTGAGAGTGAGCGACTAGGCGCTACCTCACTGTCTGCTTTTGAACGATCTCTTATCAATACTGGTAATGGGGCCCTCGGAGACTGGATAGACTGTAAGGTCCCAGACTCAGTGAGTCCAAACCAGGTAGGAGATATACTGACTACGGGAGATTGCTACATCATAGCATATGGCGATGGATCGAGCGGGATACGTAATATATTTATATCAAATGTTCAAAACTCTAAACCTTGGACAGATAGATTTATAGTCAAGGCAAAAGTTGATGCTTCTATATGTCCTGGATGCTTGGATATAAACACGTTTAATAATACAGATTATGGATTAATGATAGAGAATGGGAGGCAGTTCTTTGATCAGAATGAGCTCAAAAGGCAGCGGGATCTCATCCCTGCGGATGGGGACTTGGCAAATATTCAAGATTGTAGGGTAGCTGTGGGGACCCCGCCTAGCATCTACGACCTCTACGACGGCGACCTCTGGGAGCCTGGCCGGGACGTACAGCTCTCTATCTGGACGCGGCCAAACATTCTCGGGTACTCTACAGGCGCAAGCATACCGAGCGCGTATCTCACGAGCGACGGTGACTTTCCCATCATTGACGACATCCGGTATGCCTTCCCTGGAAGCACAACGATCGAGTTCGATTACACACCTGACCCCTTCGCTAGGCTAACGCCTGTATTCATACGCGAGGATTCGTGGATCGGGCCCGAGACGAGCGGGAGGACCTTCGAGAGCACCGTCACCGTCACGAACGGAGCAACACTCACCTTTGATGGCGGAGAGACCTTCAGCGAGATCGGTTTCATGGAAGGGCTCGTCGTAGAAGCTGGCGCTACGGTGCAGATCAACGACGGCGTTACGCTCAAGTTTGGCAGCGACGCACAACTCGTCGTGCATGGCACGCTGGACTCCTTTGGAAACGCGGACGGCATCACGCTGGCCCCGCTGCCTGCGGTCCCACCACCGCCGCCGTGCGAAGAAATCGTCTGCGCTACCGACGATGGCACGTGGGGCGGCGTGGTCTACCAGCCGGGAAGCACGGGCATGCTGCGCAACACGACCGTCACGGGCGTGGTGGGAGCCCCCGGCAAGACGCTCTTCGTGAACAACGCCGACGTGACGCTCCAGGGCGTCACGCTCCAGGACGGCGCGGGCGACGGCCTCTTCGTGGTGGGCACCCATGCTGACGTGACGATGGAACCGACCGCCATCCGCGATCCGGAGATCCTGCGCCACGCTCACCGCAGTGTTGTCTCGGCATCGGGGGCGGACGTGACGCTGGATGAGGCTTTCATCCAAGACAGCGGCAGCGTCGGCGTCTACACCAACGACGGACGTGTCCTGATGCGCAAGACCAGGGTCATCAACAGCGGACAACAGGGCGCGCGCGCCTACGGCCAGAACGGACGCATCGTGCTCGGCCTCACCGGGAGCGGCAACCAGGTCAACGACCAGAACAACCTCATCTCGAACAGCTTCAACGCCTCGTTGCGCGTGGACTTCGGTGGCATCATCTACGGCGGGGCCGGTCGAGATGTATTCGGCGAGAACTACCGCAATAACTGGATCCGGCTCGACAGCAGCAATCCGAACCAGCGCCACGCCTGGGTCAACGGCGGCGACGTGATCGCGGAGTGCAGCTACTGGGACCTCTCCACGGGACCGGACCCGAGCAAGGTCTTCATCTCAGGCTCCAACGGCGGCGCGTTCGATGGATCCCCCTACCTCTTCAATCCGCCTGCAATCTCCACCACGTGCGGCGTCGCATCGAGCACGGGCGGTGGAGGCTCAGCGGCACGCCATGCGGGGATCGAGAGCGGCGCGCGCGGTAGCAGTGCGCGTGGCGGCGAAGGCCCGTCGCCCATCGCTGGGGAGGCCGGGCCGCCTGCAGGCATGGACGCGCGCCGGTGGTACGCCATCGTTGAGAGCCGCGAGAACGAAGATGCCGGGGTCGGCATAGCGTATGCGATGGAGGCCATCGAGAAGGCTGCCACGCCGTCCAACCTCCGCCGTGCCTACGAGGTGGCCGGACAGCTCGGCAGCGAGACGACGCACCGGGGCTTGGAGGCGTTGCTGGTGGAGCGGAGCCGGCTGACGGAGCAGGGCCGGACGATGGGACCGGGCCAGACAGCGGGGCAGCGGGGGCTCGCCCTCGAAGCGCTTGCGCTCGTCTACTACGGCAGCGGACGCGCGGAGGAAGCCCGTTCCACGACGAGCACGCTCCTGTCGGAGTTCGCCGAGACGCCACACGCGCGGCGGGGCTGGCTGACCCGCTTCGCGCTGGCGCGGGACGCGGGCGACATCGCCTCTGCCGAGGCCGCGCTCGCAGCCGTCGAAGCAAGGTGGCCCGACTACGAGACCGACGTGCTCCGCGCGGCACTCGTGGCGACGCGTACGCAGACGACCGAGGAAGGGCGCCAGGGCGTGCAGCCTGCCGAGGGCGTGCGTCAGGTCGCCTCGTCGGCCGCGCAGTCGGAGTCAGAGGCAGGGCTGCCCGAGACGACCGAGCTCGGCGCGCCATACCCGAACCCGACGGCGGCCGGGGTGACGGTGCCGCTGGCGCTCGCCACCGACGCCGAGGTCACGCTCGCGCTCCTGAACACGCTCGGGCAGCGGGTGCGCGCGCTCGCCCCGCGTGCCGAGGTGGCCGGGCAGCACGCTTACGAGATCGCGACGGCGGGGCTGGCGCCGGGGGTGTACCTGGTGCAGGCCACGGTGACGACGCGGAGCGGGAGCGTGCGCCACACGCGCCGCCTCACTGTGCTGCGCTAGCGACCGCCGCGCTCCCAGCCGACGCTCACCAGAACCGGATTCTCCCCTGACCATGATCGCTCGCCACCTTACGCGTCTCGTTGGCCTCTGCAGCCTGGCGCTGCTACTCGCGCTCACGCATGCGGCAGCGCAGGACGCTCCGCCCATCGCGTGGGAGGTGGTCGACGACTTCCTGCAGGTGGACAACCTCGCCGTCTCGGGCGACTCGGTGATCTACCTCTCCGGTAATGACGGCACGTGGGTGTGGCGGCGCTCCGAGCCGGGGCAGTTTCTCGAGATCAACGACGGTCGCCGCTTCTTTCATGTGCTCATGGCCTCCAGCGGCCTCTTCTTCCTCGAAGGCAATAGAACCATTCGGCGCTCCACGTACAGTCTCCGCGACACGCCCGAAGTCGTAGACGGCGGCCGTGCGGTGATCGAGACACACTCGGGGGCCATCGTCGTCGCCACCGACCTCGCCATCGCGCGCTCCACCGATGGCGGCGACACCTGGACCTTCGCCGAGCGCCCCGCCTCCATCTGGGGCCGCTCCTTCGCGCTGAGCCCACCCACGCCCGACCTCCCCCACGGCCGTCTCGTGCTCGCTGGGCTCAACGGCGCCGCCGTCTCCACCGACGACGGGCTCACCTGGCAGGCCTCGAACCTGGCGCAGTTCTTCGGCTACGACTCCGAGCACGTGGTGTATTCAGGCTTCCACGACGCGTTCTACACGTACATGAACGGGCCGGTGGAGGACGGGGGGAGCGAGAAGGGGGTGGTGCGCGAGAGCCGGGACGGGGTGGTGTGGACGACGCGGGGTCGGCTGCCGACGGACGGGATCGGGTTCATCGGGCACCTGGCGGCGGGGCCGGATGGGAGCCTGTGGGGGATCATGCGGGGAGCGGTAGACACGCTCTCGTACGGGGCGGTGTACCGTTCGGAGGACCGGGGTGCGACGTGGGCGAACGTGGGACAGTTCGATGGGCGAGACCTCGTCGGGACCTCGCTCAAAGTGTGGGACGCGGTGGTGGACTGGGAGGGCCGTGTGTGGGTGGGATTTAGTCAGGGTAGCCCGGGCCTTAGAACGGACGGAGCGGTGCTGCGCACGGTGGAGCCGGTGGCCGCCTCGGGCGAGGAGCCTGCGTTGCCAGCGGACGCCAGACTGCTGCGCGGGGTGTACCCCAACCCGGCGTCGGGGAGAGTGCAGGTCGCGGTGGCGCTCCCTGAGCCGCAGGCCGTGCGCGTGCGGGTGGTCGATCTGCTGGGGCGCACCGTCGCAGCCGTCCACGAAGGCGTGCTCGCCGGCGATCGCACGTTCACGGTGCCGACCGCCGCATGGGCTCCTGGGGTCTACGTGGCCGAGGTGCACGGCCGCGACGGCACTGAGACACGGCGCTTCACGGTAGTGCGCTAGCCGGGTCGGCGCTCAGCCGTTCCACCAACTGCGGTCGAGGGAGCGGTACTGGATGGCCTCCGAGACGTGCGCGGCGGTGACGGCGTCGCTCCCGTCCAGATCGGCGATGGTGCGGCTCACCTTCAGGATGCGGTCGTAGGCGCGCGCGGACAGGCCGAGGCGCAGCATGGCCATCTTGAGGAGGGCCTGCCCGGCGTCGTCCAGCTGGCAGTGCTGGCGGACGAGGCGGCTCGGCATCTGCGCGTTGGCGTGGACGCCCGGCGCTTCAGCGAAGCGTGCCGCTTGGCGCTTGCGAGCGACGACGACCCGTTCGCGCACCGACGCGGAGGGCTCGCCCGGCGCGCGGCGGTTGAGGTCGTCGAACGGGACGGGGACGACCTCGACGTGGAGGTCGATGCGGTCCATGAGGGGGCCGGAGACGCGGGCGAGGTAGCGCTGGACCTGGCCGGGGTTGCACGAGCAACTGCGAGACGGGTGGTTGTGGTACCCGCAGGGGCAGGGTTGTGTCACCTTTTGTAAACGCGGCGCTGCGAGCCGACAAACCAAAGCCTAAGGGCTATCCTGAGCGCATAAAGATGCTGGGCGACCACATTCGCGCCCGGCGCATGAATCTCAGCCTCTACCAGACCGAGCTAGCGAAGCGGCTCGGTGTCCACCAGATGACGGTGGTGAACTGGGAGCTTCACGGCACTTTGCCGCTGGCTCACGTGTGGACCGAGCTGGTCGAGTTCTTGGGGTACTACCCTGGCTCTGTCGCCACGCTTGGAGATCGCCTGCTGGGGATGCGCCTGTGCCGCGGGTTGACGCAGCGTGAGCTCGCGGATGAGTTGGGTATCCACTACTCCACGATCTGCTGGCGGGAGCGGCGGGGGCAGCAGGCTCGCAAGCGGTGCGTGAGCGCGCGGTGCCATGTCAGTCAAGAGTAGGCTGTGTAGCAAGTCACATTACGGCTCGTAAGGTTTGCTCCTACAAAGAAGTAGTGCATTAACCTACGTTAGTTATGCCTGGTGTCGTCATACTCTGCAGCGCCTGCCAAACAGGATAGGCTGGCGACACGCGATGGATCATCAATGCATCACGCCCGAGCGCAGCCAGCTTTAAATGAGTTCACGTCCTTTGAAACGAATTCATGTTTTGCTTAAAGTGCAGAGCGGCTAGCTAAGCCGAGCTGACATCCCTGATTACATACTTGAGTGGGCTGAAAATTGTGGCCCTGATAGTATAAAATTGGCACTTATAGGAACATGAGTTAATTGCCTAGCTAAGGTATTTCATGCAGCAACGACTCCTAAACATCTCTCTGTTTCGTTGGTCATACACACTATGCATCATATTTACTCTGACTTGCATGTCTAGGGTAAATGCACAAGTGGTGGACGCACCACCCGGTTGTGTCATGGATACGGCTCAGCCTCCATTTACAGCTAATGCTTCATCAACAGGATTCCAAGCGCTCGACGATACTCTGCGAGCCATCGTTATATTTGCTCGGTTTCCGGACGACTTTCACGTGTCTAGCTACGATTCGTGCTGGGAAGCCACGAGTGATATTTCCATAGCACCAGATTTTGCAGACGAAATATTCGAACCTTTTCCTGTAGGATCGATTAACCCTGCAACATTCGACGAAGAATCGATTACCGCATTCTTCTATGAGCAATCTAAGCTTGAGGGAGACCCTCATTTCCTTTTCGGGGACGTATGGCCTAAGGATGAAAACGGTAATCCGATGGTCTACGAGGCAAAGAATAATATGGCATGGTACGACAATGTGTCCCCGCGACGAGGTTTGGGTAATCTTGTGAAAGAGGCAATGGACTATCTCAGGGATAGTACCAATATTAATTTTACAGATTATGATAGAGATGGAGATGGATTCTTTGATAGGATTTTTTTAATCTAAGGTCATTTACAAATAGAAATGGTGATAGATATGGAGTAAATGGAGTTTCTGGCATGAGTGGGCATCCATATAGCGTATCGTCTACACCTGCTGCGGTCTATGATGGTATTAAAATTGATTATTTTGACTCGAGGTCTATAAATATGATACAAAATGTATGCTATGATCCTCAGGGAAATTATAAGTCATCAGGTGTGACGTGGATATTAGCTCACGAGCATGGGCATGACCTATTTCAGCAGCGAGTCAATGTGTTCGACCACCTCCATGCAATGGGTCAAAACTTGGCAGATGGGGAGAATGGTATCCCTGAGAGTGGACTGTATGGAAGTGATCTTGCTCCTGATAGGCTATATGACTATAATCTGATGGCGGGCAATACTCCCTATGGGAAATATACTGTAGGTGCTTACACAATGTCGATCCATGAGCGGACGATTTTGGGGTGGCTAGCGCCTGACGCTCTGGTATCTGATCAGCAGGGTGTTACTGTGCGCGATCTCTACACATACGGAGATGCGTATCAAGTCGAGATCGGGGATAGAGGAACTACCCGGACGATGTTCATCGGAAACCGTCAGCGCCATAGCTACTTCGATTCGCTTGGCACGTTCGACTACCCAGGGCGACCGCCAAACGCAAATGACTGGTCGCTGAAGACGACAGGACTATCGCTCGAACTCTCGAATTATCCTGGGGGCAGTAACCAATTCTACGACTACGTCTTTGCCGACAACACCTATGCCGGGAGCTCGTATGCTGTCGATCACGACGGAGATATGTACGGGCCGACGACGACTAGCCAAATAACGCCTTGGACGGTTCCCAATGTCAATGGATGCGATAGCTACAACGGAGACGTGGTGTGCGGTCAGTCAGACTTCACGATGACGTGGCAAGCCATCGACAACGTCCGCTATACGGGAGGCGCTGATGATGAGATGGCATTTGACTTTTTTGCCGACTACCGTGATGCTTCTATCGTCTACATTCGCGAGGACTCGTGGATGGGAACGGAGACAGATGGTAGTAGCTTCGCAGGTGAGGTCCGCGTTACCAATGGCGCTACGCTTACCATCGAGGACGGCATCACGCTGACGTTCGAAGAGGGCATCCGCGTCGATAGTGGAGCTCGCTTGGACACGGAATCTGGCGTGACGCTAAAGTTCGACCAGGGTGAGCTGCTCCAAGTCTACGGGACGCTCGCAGCAGAGGGAACGACCTTCGAGGCGAGTAACACGAACCTTGGCTGGAGCGGGGTTAACGTCCAGGGCTCAGCAACCATTCAGGCTAGTTCGCTCGTCCAGCATGTCCGCACTTTCGGCGGCGGCGCTATCTACGTCGCCGGAAGTCTCGACTTCTTGAACTCGACCGTGAAGGGAAGTACGCTCGGTGCAGGTGGACACGGCATTCAGGCCTACGGTTCAACATCAGACGTACTTGTCGAAGACGGAATCATCCGAGATAATGAGGGATATGGAGTATACGCGGGGTTTAATGGACGCGTCTTTGTCGACCAAAGCGAGATCTTCAACAACGAAGATGGGGGAGTCTACTCAGGAGGCGGAGACGTCTTTTTGTACGATAGCGTTGTAGACCAGAGCGATGGATACGGCATCCACGCGGTTTCTAACGGGTATGTTGGCTTCGGCTTTCCATTTGGCGGGTATCCAACACCTTCGGAGAATACAGACGTAGACGATCATGCTAGTGGCACCTTCTACGCGGTGAACAACGCGGACGTGTCGGCGGGCTCAACGACGCAGTGGGGACAAAACAACCTCATCCGCGAGGGGACCGAACTTCACGTCTACAGCCGCACATCGTCGTCAGTGCGCGCTCAGTGCAACTGGTGGGGTCGTTCGCAAGGTCCAGTCCCGAGCTACAGGGATTCTGATGGGACAAGCACGCTGACGTACATCCCCTACCTGGCCTCGCAGGGCGGGACGTGCGGCATGTCCTTGGCACGCCAAAGCGGCGGCGCTGACGCACGCGATGTCACAACCCGATACGGTGCGAGTGGGCTGCGTGCTAACGGGCCGTCGGCGTCGGACGAGGGAGACTTCGGGCCGGGTGCTCCCGCTGTAATCCCACAGGGCGTCTGGGACGCGATGCAACTCGCCGACCAGGAGGAGTTCGATGCCGCCTTCGGCGTGCTCGTCGCGGCGATCCAGACGGCACGCTCGCCTGAGGAGTCGCAGCGTGCCTACGCGACGATGATGCGCATCGGACGCCGGGGGACTTCTCCCGCGACGATTCCCTTCCTACAGGCTCAGAGCCGACGTGAGAGCGAGCGCCCCTACGCACTCCAGGCACTGGCCCAACTCCACCAGACGGAAGGGAATATGGACCAGTCAGAGACGGCCTCGCGGGCTCTCACAGAGGAATACCCTGAGACGGAACACGCTCGCTTTGGTTGGATGATGCGCTACAGTCTGGCAACGGGTCGCGGCGATAGGTCGGCGGCCGAAGCGGTGCTGGGTGCGCTCCAGGCAAGCCGGTCGGAGGACGAGGAGACAGCGGCCATGGCCTACGACTACAGAATGCGGTTCTTCGACGAGGCTGGCGAGCCGTCGCAGCGTCTCCGGCACGGAGTAGAGCAGGTCGATATGCCGTCCATGGAGGCGGCATCGGCAGCGGCGAATGCGGCGCTTCCTGAGACCACAGAACTAGGTGCAGCTTATCCCAACCCGGCTCGGGGGACACTGACGCTACCGCTAGCCCTGGCGGAGGATGCTACGCTCGACGTGGCTGTCTACGACGTGCTCGGCCGCCGCGTCCAGACTGCCCTCGCAGGTCGCCTCGCCGCTGGCTACCACGAAGCGCGTGTTGAGGGTGCCCAACTGGCCCCAGGTGTCTACGTGGTGCAGGCGCGCGTGGAGGGTGCCACGGCGAGCTTGCGGTTGCAGCAGCGCATCACCGTGGTGCAGTAGTCGCGCCCTAAATGTGCTCATTGTCAGCGCCCAGTGAGAATAATTCTCTGCTGGGCGCTGTATGCTCGCCTTACCTGCACTCACACATAGAGTATCGAATACGCCCATCTGTTCTCGCAAGCAGGATGACTTTGCATAGAACCTCTCGTAGCTCGATGAATCGTAGGACCGTGCTCCACGCATTGCTGCTTTTGGCATGGGGTTTCTCTTTCGGTGAAGATGCCGCAGCTCAGTTCTTCGAATGGGAGCTTGTGGGCTCGGCATTCAAAGAGCCCTATGGTCTCTTCGCAGCAGATACAGCGGTATGGGTAAACAGCTCGGACGACATCAGGGTCATCGGACTAAAGCCAGACCAGGCGCTTCCGCTTGACGATTGGACCATCATTTCGCCAACGCCCTGGCCTCGAACCGCTGAAAACATTTTCGTCTCGCGCGATGGAACACTATTCGCATCAAGCTCCACGATGTGGCGTTCGACAGACGGCGGTACTGCGTGGGAAGAGTCGCTTAAAGAGGGCGAACTCAGTCCCATCTATACCCCCGACGATGCACTCCTCACCAACCGGGATGCCGCGGGACCCATCATCGCTCGCTCCACCGACGACGGGGCCACCTGGACCCTCATCGATACCGTGCCCTCGCTCGGATTCGGCTACTTCCCCGAGACGTTCGCGGCACTTCCGCCCGACCCATCGCTCTCTGGCGAGGCGGCCACCGAGGGGGTAATCGTTGGTGGTGGCAACGACGGCCTCATCGCCTCTACCGACGACGGCTTCACTTGGCAGACCACCGACCTCTTCGAGGCGTTTCGCTACCGGACAATCTCAGTGATCCGTGCGCCGTGGGGGGTGCTCTACACGCTCATCAACGACTTTGAGCGCTCGGAGGCACGCGGCAACGGGCTCGTGTACGAGAGCGCCGACGGTTTCATGTGGACGGAGGTTGGGCAGGTCCCAAACATCAGCAACGGAGGAGGAGAATTGGTTGCCGCGCAGGATGGGAGCGGGGACTACCTGTTCGCCATTGACGAGGGGACGCGTGAGAACCTGCGGGTCTACGCTTCGGCAGACCGAGGACGACATTGGGTAGCGACGGACTCCATTGACGCCGAGAGCTATACAGGCTTCTCAGGGCGGCTCGAACAGCTCGTCATCGGGCCACACGGACGACTTTGGGTAGCAATGGCTGGTCCTGTCGGTCCGAGCGGCGTCGGAGGTGTGCTTCGTACGGTCGAGCCGGTCGTGGCGGTGGCGTCGGAGGTGGCGATCCCGCTTCCGGATCGGGCGGCCCTGGAGATGGCGGCTCCGTATCCGAACCCGGCAGGTGATACCGTGACGGTGACGCTTACCCTGCCAGCACCAGACGCGGTTAGCGTGACGGTGTACGACATGCTCGGGCGCGAGGTGGTCCTGCTGCACAACGGTCTGCTGGCGGCGGGGGAGCACAGGCTGTCGCTCGCCACGGAGTCGCTGCCGCCAGGGACGTACGTCGCGCACGCCGTCAGCAAGGTGGCTTCGGCCTCGCAGCGCTTCACCATCGCGCGGTAGCCCAGACGGCGCTCAGCCGTTCCACCAACTGCGGTCGAGGGAGCGGTACTGGATGGCCTCCGAGACGTGCGTGGCGGTGACGGCCTCGCTCCCGTCCAGGTCGGCGATGGTGCGGCTCACCTTCAGGATGCGGTCGTAGGCGCGCGCCGAGAGCCCGAGGCGCAGCATCGCCATCTTGAGGAGCGCCTGCCCGGCGTCGTCCAGCTGGCAGTGCTGGCGGACGAGGCGGCTCGGCATCTGCGCGTTGGCGTGGACGCCCGGCGCTTCAGCGAAGCGTGCCGCCTGGCGCTGGCGAGCGACGACGACGCGCTCGCGCACGGACGCCGAGGCCTCGCCCGGCGCGCGGCGGTTGAGGTCGTCGAACGGGACGGGGACGACCTCGACGTGGAGGTCGATGCGGTCCATGAGGGGGCCGGAGACGCGGGCGAGGTAGCGCTGGACCTGGCCGGGGTTGCACGAGCAACTGCGGGACGGATGGTTATGGTACCCACACGGACACGGATTAAGGCTCGCGACCAGCATGAATCGGGCAGGGTAATCCACCGTGGCGCGGGCGCGCGAGATTGTGATCTGGCCCTCTTCGAGCGGCTGGCGCAGCACCTCCAGCACGGCACGGTCGAACTCGGGCAACTCGTCGAGGAAGAGCACGCCGTTGTGCGCGAGGCTGATCTCGCCGGGCATCGGGTTGGAGCCGCCGCCGCAGAGGCCCGCGTTGGAGATCGAGTGGTGCGGGGCGCGGAACGGGCGCGCGGCGATGAGCCCGTGGCGCGC
>JBCDFO010000028.1:0-23229 GCA_039177895.1 Bacteroidota bacterium | reverse complement strand
TCTGTCGTCGAGCCACGTGCGAGGCGGCATCCTGTCTGGTCCGGTAGTTCAGTTGGTTAGAACGCCGGCCTGTCACGCCGGAGGTCGCGGGTTCGAGTCCCGTCCGGACCGCCGAACGGCACGCTCACGTGCTCGTTGAAGCAGGACCTTACAGGAACGCCCGAAGCCCTTTGCGCAGACGATGCACAAGGGGCTTCGTCTTTTTATGCCTCTATCTGGGAGCGAAGCAGGACAGCTGGTCTGACGAAGCGCGTCGAGCGTCTACCCTCCCCGATCAGCGTCGCTCGAAAAACACGACGCCGCCGCTGCTGCCGCCGGTGAGGAGGTCGAGGTCGCCGTCGCCGTCGAGGTCCCCGAAGGCGGGCGTGGCGAGATCGGGTGTGAGCACGTCGAGCGTGCCGGCGGGCGCAAATTGGGGCTCTGCCCCAGTCCCCCCGTTAAGCAGCACCTGGAAGCCGTCGGCCTCGCTACCGACGACGAGGTCGGGGTCTCCATCACCATCGAGGTCGGCAAACGTCGGCGCGCTACGGCGGCCAGCGTCGAAGTCGCCGAACGCCTCAGGGACGGCCACGAAGCGGGGAGCCTGGGGCGTCCCCTCGTTTCGGAACAGGTTCAGTTCGCCGGACGACTCCCCTACCACGAGGTCAAGGTCACCATCGCCGTCGAGGTCAGCCAAAGCCGGGACCGTGTTGCTGCCGCGATCGATCTGAGTGAGTGCGTCCGTAGCGAGTACGAATCGCTCAGCACCATCGCCGGCTCCAAGGTCGTTTCGGTAGAGCGCGAGACGATTGCGCCACGTGCCGAGCACTACGTCCAGATCGCCGTCCCCGTCGAGATCGCCAAGCGCTGGGGCGTAGTGGTAGGCGATAGGGAGGCTGAGCGTGTCGGCCAACTGAAAAATAGGAGAGCCAGGACGGCCGACGTTCTCGAAGCGTACGACGCGCGACGTCTCGGGGTCGTCCGGGTCGAGCTTGTTGGCGATTAGGAGGTCGAGGTCGCCATCGCCGTCCAGGTCGCCTAGCGCGGGCGTGCTTTCGGCACCGACGTCGAGCATGGACAGGAAGCGCTCGGTTTGCAGTTGGTAGCCGTCGTCGGTGTGCTCGTAGTAGAGGAGGTTGTCAACGGCGGAGCGGTTGGCATTGAATGCCCCGCCGAGCACACCCACGAGCAGGTCGAGGTCGCCGTCCCCATCGAGATCGCCCTTCGCGGGCGCGTTGTAACCGGTCGTCGCGACCGGGTTTTCGGGCGGGAATGTCTGTGGCACCGAGCGGAGATTGGGACGCTCGCACGTGCCCCGGTTCTCGATAAGAAGCACGCTCGGCTCGAAGAAGTCGCCCCACAGGAGGTCCTGGTCGCCGTCGCCGTCCACGTCCGCAAAGGCGAGCGTATTGGCCCCATGCATCGAGCCGCCCGGTAGCGGGTCGCTAGGCACCGGACTGCCAGGCATCGGGCCACGGGGGCTGCCGCCACCGCCCGGGATGTTCGCGCCAGGCACATTGGGCATTGGTAGGCTTGGCGCGGGTTTGTCGCCGGGCTGCGATGTTTCCCCAATCTGCCCGATGATCTCGATGCCCTCGAATCGATCCGTCACCAGCCGGAAGCGAGGTAAGCCCTCGTCGTCCGTGCCCGTGCTCTCGAAGCGGCTGACCGTACCGTCGATGCGCCCGAGGAAGAGGTCGAGCCGGTCGTCGCAGTCGAGGTCCGTGACGTTGAGGATGTTCTGGCGGTCAGCGAAGAGGGGTGCCCCGTCGGTCATGCGGAGCGTGTCCGTAGCAAGACGGAAACGCGCTTCACCGCCGGATGGCTCGTTGAGGTAGGCTTTGACGTAGCTGTAGCGCTGCTCGGCCAGGAGATCGGGGTCCCCGTCCCCATCGAAGTCCGCGAACCGGTACCACTCGCCCACGTCGAGATCCTGGTACCGCTCCTCACGAAACTTGAACGCAGGCGCACCGGGCGTCCCTGTGTTCTCGAAAAACATGACCTCGCCCGCGTACTCCTGCACGAACAGGTCGAGGTCGCTATCCCCATCCACATCGACAAGTTGGGGGCGCGGCACGTTGAGGCCGCCCAGCGTCGGGAATGCGTAGGGCGCGCCGGCGGCGTCGCGGATCTCGAACGGGGCCGGCTGCCGCACGAACGTGGGCATCGTCCTATCCGTGGTGGTTGGCGAAGCCGCCTCCGAAGCCGATGTGCCCGAGGGACCCGCGCCGGAACACCCAGCTAGCACCAGCGCAACGCCGAGCACGAGCCCGGAGACGACGCTACGGCCATAGGTCAGCGCTTCCATGCCTCTGCTTGTCCGCACGCTCATCCGTGGTACCGACTTACTGGAGGCCCGCGCTCATGCCCGAGGGCATCCGACCCAGTTCGATCACCTTGATGATCGCGTTTGTCTGGGTGTCGATGATGGCGAGCGTGCCGCCAAAGTCGGGGTTGTCGTTCATCACCATGCCGCCCATGTCGTGACCCGCGTGCTCATCCATATCGCCCATGCCGTGGCCAGCATGTTCGTCCATGTCTTCCATGTCGCTCATGTCGTCGGCGGTGTCCGCGCCATCCATGCCCTCCATCGAGCCCATGTCGTGGCCAGCGTGCTCATCCATGTCGCCCATATCGTGGCCCGCGTGCTCGTCCGAGGCGTCGGGGGCTGGAGCGCCATCGGGGCGGTACGTGCCCTTGAGGTTGCGGTTCGAGACGTAGAGGAAACGGCCATCCGGGCTTACGGCACTTCCGTGCGGCTCGGCCAGCCCGCGCCCCTCGACGCGCGCCACGACTTCCCGCGTCTCCGCGTCGAGAATGTCGATGGCGTCCGCGCCCTGGTTGGGCACGTAGATGCGGCTGCCGTCCGGGCTGTAGGTCGGGTGCCACGGCATGCCCCCCACCTCGACCACGCCCGACACCGTGGGGTTCGCCGGATCGGCGAGGTCGAAGAAGAGCACCTGGCCGGTGAGCTGCCCCGTCCCCACCATCGTCTTCCCGTCTGGGGCGATGGCGAACTGGACGAGCGTGTGGATGGGGCCGTCGAGCGTGAGCAGTTCGAGCGTCTCCTCGCCTGTGTCGAGGCTGCCCACGCTGTTCTCGACCAGGCTGGCGGCGTAGACCTGACCGAGGTCGCCTGAGACAACGAGCGCGTGCGGGCGTGAGAAGAAGATGTCGATCTCGTCGGCGGCCATCGTCGAGCGCTCAACGACGCCGATGGAGGGCGGCGGGCTCACGGCCGACATCGAGCGGCCGACGTAGAGCAGGTCGGTCGTCGGGTCGAGCGCGAGCATGCCGGGCGTCTCGATGGGCGCGGTCGCGACGACCTCGTTCGCTCGGTTGAATTTCACCACCAGGTTATCCCCAATGAGGGAAACGTACCAGTGCGAGCCATCTGGCTCGACGGCGATGTGGTGCGGCTTGGCGTTGGCCGAGAAGCCGAGCGCTTCCAGGTCTACCGTCGCAGCCACCTCGTTCGTAGACATGTCCACGACGGTGACGGCGGCATCGAGTTGGTTGGCGACGTAGACATACGGCCCGCCCCCGTCGGTGGCTACCGCGCGCGGCGCGGTGCAGGCGATAAGCAAGAGCGGAAGAAGAAGCCAGCGGAGAGTACGCATACGAGAGAATCAGCGAGTTCAAATGACACGCGCCAGGTTCGCCCGGCGGAGCAGCCGGGCACCCTGACGCGTGACGAAGGTGGGACGAAGGCAGTCGGGCGATCAGCTATCGACGCCGCTCTCCCGGAGCACGAAGAGGCCCTCCCCAATCGAGGAGACGATGACGGTGCCGCTCGGGAAGTAGGGGTAGTTGCTCCACGACCCCGTGAAGCCCGCATCGTTGGTGCCGAAGGGATTCGTGTCGAAGTAACCGACCTCGACCGGATTCACCGGGTCCTTCACGTCGAAGACGCGGAGGCCCGCGGCGTAGTTCGACTGGTACATGGTGGTGCCGCGCACATAGAGGTTGTGGTCCGAGGCGGGCATGTCGTGGATGAACTCACGCACGAGTTGGGGATCGTCGAGGTCCGTCAGGTCCCAGATGAGCGTGCGCGTTCCGTCGACGACGCCGGAGAGCTCGTCGATCTCGTCGTTCATGTAGAAGTAGCGGTGGTCTTCTGTGAGCCAGCCCTGGTGCGAGTACACCACGTTGGGGTAGCTCTGCGCCGCGACGATCTTCGGGTTCGCTTTGTCGGTCACGTCGGCGATAGAGAGAGCCGTCTCATTGGAGCCGAGGCAGATCTCGCGGCCCGTGTAGTCCTCGTCCGGCCCGTCGTAGACGACGCACTGGGCATCGTGCGAGTAGCCGGTGCCGCGGCGGCCCGTCGAGGTGTCGGCGAAGCAGCCCGCGAACGTCGGGTTGAGCGGGTCCTGGATATTGACCATGTGGAGGCCGCCCCCGCACGTCTCGCCACCCGAGCGCGCACCGACGACATACGCGAAACCGGTCTCCTCGTTGATGACGACGTTGTGGGCGCTGTAGATGTCGCCGTACCACGCGTCCGGCTCAAACGTCGCAGGCGTGCCGTTGAAGTCGCGGAGCCGCGTCAGGTCGAACACCTGCATGCCGTGGTGCTGCGCCGCGTCAGCGACGACGAAGGCGTGGTTCTGGTACACCTTGATGTCGCGCCAGGTCGTACCGGGCGAGCCTTCCGTCTTCGGCAGGTCGCCGAGGTAGACGGGGGCCATCGGGTTGGTGACATCGACGAAGGAGGTGCCATCGACGCGGCCAACGAGCGCGTATTCGCGGTCGGTGGCAGGGTCGGTCCAGCCCCAGATGTCGTTGAGGCGGACGCCGCGGCTGCCGCCGATCTCGCCGATGGGCAGGTAGGACATCAGCTCCATGCCGTCGCAGTCGAAGCCCGCGGCCTCGCCGGTCTGGCATCCCATCCGCTCACCGACCACTGCCTGTAATCCCTGGGCGTCGTTGAAGACCGTGGCGGCGGACGCCCATCGGGCATCCGGACCCGGCGCGAAGACGACGGCTGTGCCCGCGCCGTAGTCGTCGCCAGGGGCACCGACGATGCCGACGCCGTCGTTGGCAGCTACCGAGCCACCGAACGAGTCGCCTGAGGCACCCTCAGGCGCGGACGTCTTGACGACATCGGCGAACGCACCCGACTCGGCATCGCGGCTGTAGATATAGATGTGGCCGCCCGTGCCCGAGCGGAAGGCCCCCGGCGCACCGACCCAGATCGAGGACGGTGTGACGGCGAGGCGCGCACCGAAGCGCTCGCCCTCGATGCCGTCGAACGGCCGCATCGTGCGGGCGCGCTCGAACGTCCCGTCGTCGCCGATGGCGTACGCGAACACCGCGCCGGTACCGCCGTCCATCGGAGCACCGACGTAGGCAAGGTCCCCATCGATAGCGAGGGTGCCGCCAAAGCCGAAGGGAGCCTCCTCCTCAGCAGGCATGATCGGGTCGGCCCCGATCCACGCACTCGCAGCCTCGTCCCAGCGGTAGGGATAGACGGCCGGGGTGCTCCCGCCGCGCATGCTGCCCGGGGCACCAACCAGGATGAGGCCCTCGCCGATGGCCAAGGCTGCCCCGAAGCTAGGGTGCGCTTCCGCAGCGCGACCGTCGAGCAGCCCCGCCTGAGCCCATTCGCCAGTCAAGGCGTCATGCTGGTACAGATAGACGGCGTTCTGCATCCCTGGATCGGGCATGCCATACCGATTACGCTGCGAAGCCGTGCTGACGGCGAGCAGGCCGTCCTTGAGCGCGATGGTGGTGCCGAAGCCTACCAGTGTGGTGTCAGCGGGAGGAACCAGGCGGCTCACCTCGTCCCAGCCGTCGCCAGCGCGCGCGAACACGTACACGGCCCCGCGCCCGTCTTCCATGCCGGGAGCCCCGACGACGAGCATGTCGTCTTCGGCCACGAGCTTAGCACCGAAGCCATCGCCCGGGAAGCTGTCGGAGGCGTTCAGGCTGAGTTGCTCCGCCCAGCCGTCTGAGCCAGGGCGGTAGACGTAGACGGCACCGGGGGCGCGGTCGCCGCCGGAGGCACCCGCGAAGGCGGTGCCCTCCACCACGGCCACGGAGGCCCCGAAGCGCGATTGCGCCCAGGCTGGCACGGCCATCATGAGAGCGAGCGCGAGGACGAGTAGGTGCTTCATCAGATCGTAGAGATTGGGTGGGATCGAGGAATCGAAAGAGCGCGTGAGGGGAAGAGTTGTCCGAAACGCCATCCGGCGCTACAGGTTTTGCCTATGTAGCCTAGACAAGCACGTTGGTTGCAGATTTTAGTCAACTATGCAGGTTCCCTGCAGACTATAACGACAAGAGCATAGTCGGATCCTGCTGGGCTGCCCTCAAAGCTGGCCGAGGTAGCTCACCTTGAAGATGACCTGCTGCTCGGCGGCAAAGGCGTCGGGCTGCGCCATCCGGTCCGTGGACGACACGAGGTAGCGCGCGTCGTTGACGACGAGGTAGACGAACGACAGCGGCGCGAACTCCCACGAGAGGCGGGCATTGAGGGAGGCGAGATCCACGAGCGAGTTGTACTGCCAGAAGGCCGTCGCCTGGAGCCGGGGTGAGAGCGCCACCCGCGCCTCGGTCCCGACGAGGTGGCTGCGCACGTCGAGGGCATCCACGCCGAGGCTGCGCGCGTCGTTGAACTCGTAGCGCAGCGAGAACGCCAGGTTGGGGATCGGGGCGACCGACCCAGAGGCTTGCACCGTAGTCAGCCGGCCGTCGAAGTAGCCGCCCGTGGAGGCGTCGAGCGTGCCGCTGAGGCGACGCGAGGGGTCCGACGACAGCGCGGCGCTGACCTGCGCGTAGCGGTAGGAGCCTGGAGCGAGTTCGGCCCCGAGGGGGCGGAAAAAGACGACCTCGTTCGCGTCGAACTCCTGCCAGGAAGGCCGGATACCTGCCGAGACGCGCGCACCGCTCTGAAACACGACCGAGAGCGGGCGCACCGAGAGATCCGCCTGCAAAAACGCGCCGTCGCTGGGTCGGTGGTAGACGAAGGCCGACAACGAGGGAGCCAGCCTGCGGACGGACTTAGGAAGCAACGCGGGTCGCAGGTCGAGCGTGAGCGCAGGACTGTTGAACAGGATATCGCGGCGGAAGATGAAGCCGGTCGCGGCCTCATATTCGGTCGTGGCGAGGTCTTGGATGAAGCCGACGTAGCCCCAGTCGGCCTCGTTGCGGAGCCAGAGGTAGTGGGCATAGCCCTCGCCCCCGTCGCCGCTAGTGCTGGACGCCGAGACGAAGCCCGTCGCCGCGGCCGTCGTGCCGAGGCGGGCGTAGCCGTCAAGCGAGGCCACCGTGTTGGTGCGTCCGGCCGCGGTGCTGGTGGGGCTGTTGAGCGCCTTGTCGTGGCGGGCGACGACCATCCCGCCGACGCTGCCCTCAGCCCCCACGTTCAGGCTCGCCCGGCCGACGCCGAACCACGCCGCTGGGACACCATCGATGCCGCGCTGCCGGACCCCGAGCGCCCCGGCGCGGCCCCACGACCCGCTCGACACGAGCCGCAGCCCGCCGTCGAGAGGCACCGGGCGGCCCGCGTCCAGCCCGATGCGACGGCTGTAGAACGGCGTGAAGAAGCTGTAGCCCACGTCGAACACGTCGGCGCTCTCCAGGAAGAAGGCGCGGCGCTCCGGGAAGAAGACGGAGAAGCGCGTGAGGTTGACAACCTGCTCGTCGGCGTCGGCCTGCGCGAAGTCGGTGTTGACCGTCACATCGAGCACCGTCTGCGGCGTCACGGCCCATTTGAGGTCGCCCCCGACCTGGGCCCCCGCCTGGTCGGTGAAGGAGGCGTCGCCCACCCGCGCGGCGTCGGTGAGCACGTAGGGCTGCACGCGGACATTGCGGCCCGGCGGTGGTGGCTCGACGCCTGTGAGCACGCCAGCGTAGGCCAGGTGGTAGGGCGTGAACGCGCGCGGCCACGGACTCCAGGCGTGCAGTTCGTTGGAGCGGCGGAGGTTGCGCGAGAGTTGGAGGCCCCACGTCTGTCCCCGGGCACTAGCTCCGGCCGGATAGCGGAGCGACGCCCACGGGATCGCGATCTCGGCGGTCCAGCCTGCCGGGCCGCGCGTGACCTCTGCGTCCCACACGCCGTCCCAGTCGAGGTTATCGTCCACGCCGTCGCGGACCTGGAGGTCGCGCTGCGCGCCGTAGGGCGTCACCTGGAAGGCGATGGCCGTGCGCCGGTCGCCGAACGGATCGAGCACGACCGAGACGTGGTCGTTGTCGAAGGCGCCGAAGTCGCGGCGCAGGTCGCGGATGCGCAGCCCCTCGGCCCCGACCGTGTCCCGCATCACCGCGCCTACGTAAAGCGCGCGGCCGTCGAAGACCACGCGGACCTCGGTGTCGAGCGCCGCCGGGGCCCCGGCGTCCGGCTCGACTTGCCGGAAGCCACTCGCGACGGGGACCTCGGCCCAGGCCGCGTCGTCGAGGCGTCCGTCGAGCCGGATGGCTCCCTCCGCAACACGGATGGCGCGCACCGTCGGCCGGTCTTCGGTAGACGAGGACGCCGGGACCTGGGCACGGGCGACCGCCGAGAGTGCGGTCCCGGCAACCGCCGTGCACGCGAGCAGGAGACGAAGCCAGTTCATGGCAGTTCCTCCACCGATGCGGCGTGGAGTTGGTAGCGCAGGCCCTCCCCTTCCCCTCCTGCGAGCGCGAACACGCCCTGCACGGCCACCGGCTCGTAGGTGAACCGAGCGGGATCCTCGGCGAAGACCTCGACCGTGGAGGTCGGCCCGGCGGGCGCGTGGAAGGCGCAGCCAGCAGGATAGGGCGAGAGCAGAAAGTGCCGCTGGCCCCGGCTCTGCTCCAGCGGGTACATGAACCCGGTGAGTTGGATGGGCTGCCTGACGAGCAAACGCAGCGTGTCAGGCAGGATGGGAGACGGCCCGTCGAGCCCTTCCGCCTGCATGAGCAGGTGCCACGGCGTGTCGGCTGGCAACTCGTGCGAGGGTCGCGGCCAGGCCATCAGCACGACGGCGATCAGGACCGCCGCGAGCCATGGCCAAGGATAGGTGGAAGCATCGCTCGACATGCCACGAGCGGGATATGGGTGTATCAGGAAGGCGCGATCTCGCGCAGCCGCGTCGGCCACGGATCGCGGAAGGAGCCACCTCGCTGCCAACGGCGCACCTCGGCCGGCGTGCAGAGCGCCTCCCGGAACCGCCGCGCCACGTCGCCGACGGCCTCTTCGACACCGATGAGCACCAGCTCCGTGGTCCGGTCGCCGTAGACGGGATGGGCGAGGGCCGCCTCCAGGGCGGCACGCTCCTCCTGAAGCAACGCTACCCGATCCGCGCGAGCATCATCGAGGAGGCTGGCCTTCCAGTAGCCCGCGAGCTCGAGGTCGAGACGGGCCCCGGCGAGGTTCCAGTGCAGAATGTCGGCCGGGCGCGAGGCTAGCCACAGGACGCCCTTGGCGCGGAAAAGCCCGCGAGGCAGCGCCTGCAGCACCCCGTGCAGCCGCTCGGGGTGAAACGGGCGCGGGTCTGAGACGACTGCTGCGGTGAGCCCCGCGTCCGCAGCGTCGGCAGATCGAGAACTCGCCAGACGAGCACGGGCCGCCTCCGCGTTCGCGCCGTGCGTCGGGAGGAGCAGCCCCGGCGGCAAATTGCCGCGTACGCTCGGCACCACCTCGGCGACCGGGTTGAGCAGCTGGGCCACCACCCCGGCATGCCGCGTGGCCTCGTCGCCTGCGAGGTCGGGCTTGGTGAGCACGATGAGGTCCGCGGCCTGGATCTGCCGCGCTAGCAGGAGTTCGGGCGAGGCCGTGCCTGCGTCTTCGTCCTGCACGAGGCGGGCAAAGAGCGCCCGGCCGTCATCGTAGTCGCGGACCAGGTTGAACGTGTCGAGCGTGGCGGCGACGCGGGCGAGCGTCACCCCCGGTGTGGCAGCGATGGCGTCGAGCAACGCGGCGGGGTCCGTCGTCCCAGACGTTTCGACGAGGAGCCGGTCGTAGCGCCCGCTCGCCGCGAGCCTGCCGAGCGCTTCCGTGAGCCGTCCGCCCAGCGTCCCTCCGACCGAGCCCCCCGAGAGGTTGACGAGGTCGCCTTCTGTCACGGCGTGGTGACGTACGAGCGTCTCGGCATCCACGCCCGGCGCGCCGAGGTCGTTCACCACGACGCCCACCCGAAGCCCCGCCGCCCGCGCATCGGCGAGCACGGCGCTGACGAGCGTCGTCTTGCCGGAGCCGAGGAAGCCGGTGAGGAGCGTGACGGAGATCATGAAACGGGTGGCATCAGAGACGGCGCGGCACGAGGCGCGCCCGCGAGGTCTAGTGCGCTGGCGGGACGTGCGCGAGCGTCTGGGCTATTCGCCTGGTTTGAACTCGACGACGAGGAACTCGGCCACCGTATCGCCCGCGTTCTCGACGGTATGGTCGCCCGGGTCGTGGTAGTGGGCCTGGCCGGCCTCGTACTGCTGCTCGCGGGCGCCCTCCGCGTCTGTGAACTCGACGGTGTAGCCGCTCAGCGAGTAGACGGCGCGGGCAAAGCCCTGGTGCGGCGGCAGCGAGGCCCCCGGCTGAAGCGTGACGCGGTGGACCTCCGCGAAGTCGTTGTCGAAGATGACGTCATCGGTGACGCCCTCAGCGGCGGGCATCTCGTCGGGGGCCGACGCCTCCGGCAGTGCACCGCCGCGGCGTTCGAAGACGAGGAACTCGGCCGGATTCTCGCCCACGTTGACGACCGCGTGCGTTCCGGCCTCGTGGTAGTGGACGCCGCCCGCCTCGTGGGTGTGCTCGGCGGCCTCGCCGTTCGTGGTGAACGAGAGCGTGAGGTCGGAGAGAGCGTAGACGACACGCTCGCCGCCTTCATGCGCCGCGAGGTCAGCCCCGGCGGGGAGCGTCACGCTGTGGACGTGGACGAGGTCGTTCTCGAACAGCGTGGTGACGGCATCGCTGCCGAGTGCGCCGAGGTCGCCAGGCGTATCAGACATGGCGTCGGCGGCCTGCGTGGTGTCCGCGTCGGATACAGCGTCGCTATCAGGCGCGTCCGACGAGTCGGCGCAGCCGAACGCAAGGAGGAGGAACGAAAGGACGAGATAGCGCATGGATCGGGGTTGATGAATGTGGTGGGGGTGCTCACCCGGATGGCGAGCGTAGGAACTACGGTACGGCACCCGGCCGTACTGCGGGAGCGCACCTCGCATCTTTCGTGGGTTCTGAACAGGGTCGCACGTCGGGAACCGGTGTCAGCGTTTGAACGCGACGACCAGGAATTCGGCACCTGCATCGCCCGCGATCTCAGTCCTGAAGTCACCGGGCTCGCGGTAGTGCGCCTGCCCCGCCTGGAGGCGCTCCATCTGGCTCCCGTCTGGAACGGTGAACGTGACCGTGTCGCCAGCCAGTACGTAGAACGCCCGGGCGTGATTGCGGTGAGACGGCGACGACGCACCCGGCGCGAGTGTGACCAGACGAACCGTGGCGAAGTCGCTGTCGAAGAGGATCTCGTCGGTAACGCCCTCAGCGCTGGGCTCCGGAGGGAAGTCGGCTACCGCCACCGTGCCGCCGCGCCGCTCGAAGACGACAAACTCCGCCGGGGCATCGCTCTCGTTGTCAACGGCGTGGACGCCCGCCTCGTGGTAGTGGACCTCACCCGCCGCAAACGAGCGCGCCTCGCTCGTCTCGTCTATCTCGAACGTGAGGGCCGGCAGGTCGGTCAGCGCGTAGACGATGCGCTCACCGCCGTCGTGGGCGGGGAGGCTCGCACCGGCTGCGAGCGCAACGCGGTGGACGTGGACGCGGGCGTTCTCGAGGACGGTCGTGACGGCATCGCTGCCCAGCGCGCCGAGGTCACTGGCGGTCGCCGCATCGGTGTTCATGGCGTCAGAGGAGGGGTCAGCGGTCGGCGTATCCGGTGCGCCCGCACAGCCGAGGGCAAGGACGAAGGGGAGGACGAGGTAGCGCACGGCGTTCGAGATGGGTGAGGAAGCAGCCCTGAAGGTGGATCCCAAACATTACGACGACGCACGTCCCGGCTCCAATCCGCTTCCACTGGAGGAGCCACTGGAGGAGGTGTGCGCAGCCTGGCGGAGTTCGAACCGCCCGCGCTCGGCCGAGAAGGCCACGTCCGCCGTGTCGAAAGCGCGCCCTACGGCACCCTGCTCGATCAACTCGTCGGGCGTCCCGACGCGGAGTGCGCCATCGGCAAGCAGCCAGACGGCATCGGCGAGTTGGAGAGAGAGGTCGAGGTCGTGGCTGGAGAGCAGGACGACGGTGCCTGTCTCGCGCGCGTGCCGCCGCAGGAGCGCCATCACCTCGACGCGGCCGGGCAGGTCGAGGAAGGCCGTAATCTCGTCGAGCACCATCAGAGCAGGTTGCTGCGCGATGGCGCGGGCGATCATGACCCGTTGCCGCTCCCCATCGCTGAGGTCGTCGAAGAGGCGACCTACGAACGGCGTCGCACCAGCGAGATCGAACGCGGCGCGCACCGCAGCGTGGTCCTCCGCCGAGAGCCGCCCGCGCCAGTCGGTGAACGGCTGCCGCCCGAGCGCCACCACGTCGTCGACGGTGAGGCCGGGGCTGTGCGCCTGCTCCGTCAGCACGACCGCGATGCGGCGCGCCCGCTCGGCCGGCGGCATGGGCCCGACGGCGGCATCACCGAGCCGGACGTGCCCGACGAGCGCAGATTGGAGCCCCGCCACCGTGCGCAGCAGCGTCGACTTGCCCGAGCCGTTGCGCCCGAGCACGCACACGAAGCCGCCCGGCCCGACGCGGGCATCCAGGTCCGTGAGCACGGCTTTCTCGCCGTAGCCGACGGTGAGTCGGTTGAGTATGAGCGAGACCGCGTTCATCGGAGACCTCGCATGACGGGCGAGAACAGGAGGAGCGCGATCACGACCGGCGCGCCGACGAGCGCGAGCACGGCGTTGAGGTGCAGGAAGTGCTGCTGCCACGGCAGGTGCACCACGAAGTCGGCCGCGACAGCGAGGAGAGCGCCCGAGAGCGCCGCGAGCGGCAGCAGCGGGCCGATGCGCGCCGTCTTGGCGATGGCTCGGGCCACGTGCGGCACGATGAGGCCGATGAACGTGATCGGCCCGCAGAACGCCGTCACGGGAGCAACGAGCAGCACGGTTGCCGTCAGCGCCAGCCCGCGGAGCCGCCCGACGTGCGTGCCGAGACTCTTGGCGTACGTCTCGCCCAGCAACAACGCGTTGAGCGGCTTCGCGCACGCCCCGGCCAGCAGGAGTCCTACGAGCACGACGCCCGCCAGCAGCGGCCACTCGGCGGGCACCACACTCGCGAAATTGCCGTCGTTCCATCCGCTAAACACCTTGCCCCCCGCCCGGCTCACGAAATGGACCACGACGCTGACGATGCCCTGCACCGTGAACGAGAGCATGAGCCCTACAACGAGCAACGTCACCGGCCCGACGCGCCGCCCGAGCCAGAGCACGGCCACCGCCGCAACGGACACACCCACCGCGGCACCCACTGTCAGGCTGACGCCCTGAAATACCTCCAAAAACTGGAGTGCCGCGGGTCCAGCAAAGGCAGCCCCGGCCACCGTCAGCGCCACGCCGAGTTGCCCGCCCGCAAGCAGGCCGAGCGACCAGGCATCGGCCACGGGGTTGCGCAGCAGGGCTTGCATGAGGACGCCCGCGACACCCAACGCGGCCCCCGCCACGACGGCGGTGCCCACGCGCGGCAGCCGAAGGTCGTGGAGGATGCGGGCCGCGGTGGTGTCGGCGGACGGGTTGAGGAGGCTGGCGATCACCTCAGCGAGCGGGATGGCCACCTGGCCGTAGCTCAGTGAGGCGAGCACGGCGGCGACAACCGCGAACACGAGTACGACCGCGCCGAGCACCCAGCGCGTCGGGCGCACGGTCGGCGTCGTCGCAGGAAGAGCGAAGGTCGTCATGACGTAATGGGCGTAGCGCCGGGGGTGGGGCCTACGGGCCCGAGGTAGCGGAAGGGCTCAGGCCGCACCTCGGGGTGGAGCATCTTGACGATGTCGCCGAGCATGTAGTCGGGGCGGATCACCCCGTCCTGGAAGATTTCCCAGGCGTTGCGGCTCGGCTTGGCCTGGAGGATGGCGCCGTAGACGCACCCCTCCTGCCACGCCCTGAATTGTTCGAGCACCGACTCGTTGCGGTACATCTCCGTGCCGGACTCCTGGATCACCCAGCAGTCGGCGTCGGTCGCGTCGGCAAGCAGCCGCTCGGTGCCGTAGAACGCCATCGCGTCGAGGCGGGCGTCGTCGGGCTCGGCAAGCATGACCTCGGCGTTGGCATCGCGGAGGAGCCGGGCGTCGTCGTTGCGGACGGTGACGCCCCAGCGGTCGCCGCCCGAGAACCAGGCGAACAGGACCGACTTCTGCGGCTGCAATGCGGCGAGCGCCTTGAGCCGGTCTACCTCGTCGGTCACCATCGTCACGAATGAGTCGGCCTGGGCTTCGCGCCCGGTGAGCATCCCGACGAGCCGGACGTAGTCGACGCGCCCGAGGTAGTGCGGCTCGGCCGCCATAAACGACGGGACGACGGGCGTGCCGAGCGCCTCGATGCGCGGGATCGCCTCGGCGAAGCTAAGGTCGGCGAGCGCCATGAGCATCACGTCGGCCTCCGAGGCCGCGACGGCGTCGAGCGAGGGCGGGCGGTGCCACCCGTAGCCGATCTGTGCCAGTTCACCCGCCATGACGCGCGCGTGCACGGCGTCGTCGTAGGAGGTCGTCCCGCCGACGGCCACGAGCCGGTCCGCCACGCCTAGCGCCGTCAGCGCGACCTCGTAGGGCGCGAAGTTGGTTGCGACGCGCTGGACCGGCGTCCGCACGACGGTCGCTCCGGCCAGCGCTCCGGTGAGTGGCGGCACCTCGCCATCGCGCGGGACGAGCGCGATCCGAGCGCGCTGCTCCGGCCCCTCGGCCTCCCCGCCCCAACTCGACACGGACGCCCGCATCTCGACCAGGCGCATACCATCGCCGAGGTCCGTGACGGAGAACGTCGTGGCGTGCGCCATCGGAACCGGCGTCCCTTCGATGCTCGCATCCGAGGCTGCGTCGCTCGCCGGGCTGCACGCGGCCAACACGAGCACCGCGCCGAGCAGCCCGCAACGAGACGATGTGTGGAGCGCGATTCTCACGGCGTCACCTCAAGAACGAACGCTAGGTTTACTTGCGCGAGACCAGGGGACATGTGGGCGGCGGTCGCGGTGCACCAGGGCGTCGCTGGAACACGGCGACGAACCCGAGCAAAAGGAGAGCGGCCAGCCCGAGGCCCGCGAGGGGACCGGAGGCCCGACGTACCGCGTCGGCGGTCGGGTCGGGGGGCGGCGCGAAAGTGGGGGCCTCGGCGTAGGCGGCAGCGCGGAACGGGCGGGCAGCAAAGGTGAGCGGCTCGACGTAGTCTTGCCAGGCGCGCTGGTAGGCCGTCACGGCGGCGAGGGCCTCCCGCTGCTGCGCGTCGCCCGTCCCGGCGAGGTCGAGGAAGGCGGCGTGGGCGAGCACCGTCGGCGAGAGCGCCCCGACCGTGCGCACAAAGCCAACCTGGTCTGCCCGCTGCTCGGCGAACTGCGCCACGACCGGCCCCACCGCCTCGGCCACGAGCGCGTCGCGCGCGATCCGCGTCATCGCGTAGGTCTCCCCGCCCCCTCCGCCCTCGACGGCCTCCGCCATCTCGGGGTGGTCGGCGAGGAAGAGCGCCAGCGGCTCGTCGCCGCGCTGCAGGACCTCGCCCTCGGCCGTCCGCGCCGCTGCGACAAACGCCGCGCGCGTCGGGACGGGGTGCACCTGACTGGCCAGCAGCGTCACGATCGCCGGGAAGACGACAGCCAGGCCGAGCCAGCACACGGCCAGCACGACCGCGTTAGAGGCGGCTGATTTGCCCCGTGCGTCCACGAGCGCTGCAAGTGCCAGCCAGAAGAGGCCGTACGAGAGCGTCGCCGCCGTCCACAACGCCCACCGTGCGACATCGCCGCCCGCGAGCACAAAGCCCGCCGTCGTCGCCGCGACGACGAGCAGCGCGAGCAGACCGCCCCGCGCGAGCAGCTTGCCTGCTACGAGCGTCCGCCGTGAGAGCGGCTGCGCGAGGACCAAACGCAGCGTCCCACGCTCGCGCTCAGAAGCGGTCAGGTCGTAGCCCAGTGCGAGCGCCAGGAGCGGAAGCAGGTAGAGCAGCACGAAGGCGAGGTCGAACGCGCCCGCCGCAAGCCGGAGCGGGCTCGTGAGCGCGTCGCTGGAGCCGACGGAGACGGTGCTCGCCGCGACGATCCGGTGCGCGGCCGGGTAGAGGTCGGCCTGCCCCATCGCGAGCGCCGAGAGCGGCGGCGGCGGGACGGCCACATCGCGCCCGTAGAACATGCCGACGGTGTAGGGCGAGCGGACGCCCCACTCGTACGTGTCGAGCGCGACGCCCTCGGCTTGCATGGCCTGTTCGATCGAATCGGCCTCGGCCTGCCACTCGGTCCAGCGCTCCGCATCGGTGGTCACGAGGGCCTCCACCGACTCTACCTTGTCCGCGCGCATGCCCAGGCCGGACGCCAGCGCGTAGGCAGTAGCGGCGAGAAAGACGAGCAACGCCCAGAGCGCCGTGCGGTCCGCCCAGAGCAGGCGGGCTTCGATGCGGGCAACGGTGAAGAGCGGCGACATGGCAGTCAAGGGTCTAGAGACAGGATCAGCGCGGGTCGAGCGGCATGCGCGCGACCGCGACCGGCACGGCGACGGCGAGCCCGAGGAGCCACAGTCCGAGCAGTCCGAGGGCCGTCGCGTGCCCACCGAGTGCCCACCCGGCGCTGGGCAGGTCGTAATCGAAGGCCGGGATGGCTGCCCAGAGCTCTTCCCCGACGGCGTAATCACGGTCCCACGTTCCGCCCGGCTTGGCGTTGTCGATGAGGTCCTGGTTTAGCATCTGGACGTAGGTGTAGCGGTACGTCTCAGCGGCTTCGGTGAAGTGGCGGTGGTGGCGGTAGTCGGTCCCGGTGAGGGCCGTCGAGAGTGGCGCGACGGCGAGCAGCGGGGCCACAACAGCCCCCGCCTGTGCCACGCGCCCTTGGCCTTCGAACCCGTCCGCGAGTCGCTCGAACAGCGCCCGGTATCCCGCCGTCTCGATCCGTTCGCCCTCGTAGAGCCGGACGGCCATAATGTTGACGGAGAGCGAGTCGACCGTCGAGACGCCCTCCTCGGCGAGCAATTGCTCGGTCACGCGGTCCAGCAGGTCCGCCCACGACAGCTCGCCGACCTCCGCGACCCCTTCCGCGAACGCCTCGTTCGTCAGGCCCGGGTGGACGCGCTCGGCCATGTCGGCGGCGAGCCGGGGCGCGATGAAGCCGTTCACGAACCAGAAGCCGAGCAGCACCAGTAGTGCCGTGCGCGGCGTCCGGGCGAGCGCGCTCACGAGCAGCGACACACCCACGAACACGGCGAAGTAGGCGAGGTAGACCAGCGCCAGCAGCGCCACACGCGGGGCGCTCCACGCCGCGGCCTCGGGCGGGGCCGCGACGGCCATCGCCAGCGCACCGAGGACGGCTGCCGGGACGAGCACGAGCGCCAGCGGAGCCGCCGCCCCGAGCGCCTTGCCCGCCGCGAGCGCCTGCCGCGACACGCCGAGGCTGAGCAGCGGGCGCAGCGTCCCCCGCTCCCGCTCGCCTGCGAACGCCCCGAACGTGAGCAGTACGATGAGCAGCGGCACGAGCCACTGCAGCACGGCCGCTGCCGTCAACTCGCCCAGCCGTGCTGCCGCCGACGCGTCCTCAGCGGGGCGATACCGCGCGTCCTGGATCGCATGGCCTTCCATGAAGAGCGCGACGCCCGTGTAGGCCGTCAGCCCACGGTCCACGGCGAGGAGCGGCGTCACCGGCTTGAACGCGTACGTCCCGAAGTGGGCCGCCGAGTGGGGGTTCTTCTCCCCCTGGCCCGTCCACACGGTTCGCTCAGCGCTGGCCGCTTCAGCGTGCTGCGCCTCCAGCCGCTCCGTGTGGAGCCAGCCCGTCGCGAGCGCGCCCACGAGGAGCATCAGGACAATGGCGGTGGTCCACCAGAAGCGCCCGTCGCGCAGCGTCTCGGCGGCTTCCTTCTTGGCGATGGTGAGCGTCATGGCAAGAGGTGGTTGGGCGGTGAATACAACGGGGGCGCTACGGGTCACTTCGTGCAGGCTGTGGGGTGTAGCGGGTAGGGAGTGGGGCGTCTTTGACCGAGGCCCCTGCTCCCCACACCCTCCACCCCACCGGTTAGAGCAACTGCATCGTGTAGAACCGAGGCACCCCGCTATCGAATACGGCGTGCCCTCGTTCTACGTGCTGGTCACTCGCTCTCGCGCAAGGCAATGCGGGCGTAGGGGCCGAAGTCGCTGCCGTGAAACTGACCGACGATGGTGACGCTGCCGTCCTCGTCCAGGCGCACGACGCCGATCTCCCCTTCGGAGAGGCGGATCCCGGTGGCCCCGAAAATCACGCCCCCGTGGCTCACGAGGGCGATGTTAGTCTCCGGCAGCCCCGGGGCGAGTTCAGCCAAGAGGTCCTTCGTTTCCTGGATCGCAGCGTCCCCATCGCGCTCGCCGTCGGGATCGCCGTGCATAAGGCGCATGTCGATCTCGTACCCGACGCCGAAGACATACCGGGCCGTCTCGGCGCTGCGGCACATGGGGCTGGTAAGCACGCGGCCTGCCTCGATCCCCAAGACACGCAGGATGACCCCCGTCTCCTGCGCCCCGGCTGCCCCGGCCACGGACAGGTTGCGCTGGGCTCGGCAGTCGTCGGGGGCCTGCGTGTAGTCGTCCCGGCGAGAGGGGACCTCCGTGCGCTCGTGGCGCATGACCAGGATGTAGCCAGCGCTTTGCAGCGCCTCAATGAGCGACGCTCGATCTAAGGGCAGGTCTTCCGGTGAAGGAGGAGGCGTCTGTGCGTGCGCCTGAGCAGCGGCGAAGGACAGGACGACGGCAAGCAGGACGAGCAGACGAGGCATAGGATCACGTAGGGCGGAGTGAGAGCGAGGGCGGCGTCAAGCTGGGGCAGCGGCTCCGCTCACGTGACGGAGGTAGAGCGCTTCGAGGTCGATGTCCGGCAAGACCCCGCTGGGAATCTCGTCGCGGAGTCGTCCGTCCACGAGCACCCCGACGCGGGTGGCGGTGTCCTTGACGCGGAAGAGGTCGTGCGTCGCCATGAGCACAGCGGCCCCATCGGCGGCCAGCCGCCGGACGAGGTCCGAGAACTCGACCGACGCGGAGGGGTCGAGGCCGCTCGTGGGCTCGTCGAGCAGCAGCGCCTGCGCCCCTTTTGCGAGGGCGAGGGCCACGCCCACCTTCTGGCGCATGCCTTTCGAATAGGTCCCTGCGCTGCGGTCGTGCGCCTCGCGCTGGAGTCCGGCGCGGTCGAGGAAGCCCGTGAGCGCGCCGTCGTCGAGGGCGTGCCCGGCGAGCGCGGCGAAGTACTTCAGGTTCTCGCGCCCCGAGAGTGCCGGGTAGAGCGCGACCTGCTCGGGGAGGTAGGCCAGCCGCCGCTTCGTCTCCAGCGGCTCAGCCTGCACGTCGAGGCCATCGACCCGTGCGGACCCGCCATCGGGTGCGAGGAAGCCGAGGAAGAGGTTGATGGTGGTCGTCTTGCCCGCGCCGTTGGGGCCGAGGAGCGCGTAGACCTCGCCCGCGTGGATCGCGAGGTCGAGGCTGTCGAGCGCGGTCTGTGCGCCAAAGCGCTTCGTGAGGCCGCGCGCGTGAAGGATCGGATCGGACATGAACGCGGGAGTTTGAGGGGCAGTGCGTGGAGTTCTCAGGCGGTGAGGTTGCGGGCGGCCTGCTCCCAGTCGACCACGTCCCACCAGCTTGCCAGGTAGTCGCCGCGGCGGTTCTGGTAGCGGAGGTAGTAGGCATGCTCCCACACGTCGACGCCCAGCACCGGCACGAAGCCGAACGCGTGCGCGGGCTCCTGCTCCGGCGTCTGGACGATCTGCAGCGTACCCGACGCGTCGCGGCCCAGCCACGCCCAGCCGCTCCCGAAGACGCCCAGCGCGGCCGCGGTGAACTGCTCTTTGAAGACGTCGAACGACCCGAAGTCGCGCGCGATGGCGTCGGCCAGCGGCCCCGTGGGCGTGCCCCCGCCGCCGGGCCGCATCGACGGCCAGAAGAGGGCGTGGTTGAGGTAGCCCCCGCCGTTGTTTAGGACGGCTGTCCGTACGTCTTCGGGAAGCGTCGATACATCCTGGAGCAGCTCCAGCAGTGGTCGGCTCTGGAGGTCTGGCTTGTCTTCGAGCGCCGCGTTGAGCTTGGTCGTGTAACCTTGGTGGTGCCGCCCGTGGTGAATCCCCATCGTCTCCGCGTCGATGGCCGCCTCCAGGGCGTCCGTCGCGTAGGGCAGGTCGGGCAGTTGGTAGGGATAGACGAGCGAGGCCCCCGGCGCAGCAACCGCGAGGTCGAACAGGACGCCTGAGCTGGATGACACGGCGCTCGGCGCGGCGCTGGGCTCCTGTGCGCCCCCGGACGCGTCGGCGTTGCGCTCTACCGTGCAGCCCGACACGAAGGGCAGCACCGCCGCTCCCATCGCACCAGAGGCTACGATGCGGAGCGCCTGCCGACGCGAGATGGGGGCACGGTTGGGTGGCGCGTCGGAAATCAAGGCGGGATGGTGGGGCAACGGGCGCACAGGATTCATGGGAGGAGAGGTGGACTAGGGCTGGCGTCGGAGGTAGATGCGCTCGCCCAGGCCGGCGGCGTCGCCCTCCGTCCACTCGTGGCCGAGGACGAGACGAGGGCCGCCAAGGGCGTCGAGATCGAGGCGAAGCACGCGGTAGCCATCGTGCGGACAGAGACCTCCGTCAGCGCGCGTACACGCAATCGTGCCGCAGGCATCGACGCGCCACGTCCCGTTCTTTGTGTAGCGTTCGGCACCCTCTGCGTCGAGCAGCCGGTGCGTGTAGGTGCCATCCTCGGCCCACACCGTCTCGATGGTGAGCGTCCCTGCTCTCTCGGCATCGAGGGTGCGTTCGATGCTAGCCTGGCTGCGGGCTAGCGTAACCTGTGCCGAGTCAGAGAGCACGGCATCCCACGCGAAGACTGAGAGCGAGTCAGGGTGCCAGCGCCCGAGCAGTTGGGTGGCCACCGCCTCGGACTTTGACGCACGGGCGCGGAGTGCTTGCACATCGACCGTGAGCGAATGGGACGACAGCTCCGGGAGGCTATGCGCACTAGATACCTGTGGACTGTACGCGCGTGCATCCTGCACATGTGTACCGTGCGTGGCACATCCAGGGTGGAGCAGGACAACCGAGAGCACGAGGAGAAAAGCGACCGCACGCATAGCTCAGGAGGAGTCAGGGACCAGCGCATTGAAGGCGTCGGCAAGGGCCCCGTTGTCGAGAGTCCCTGCGGCTCCGAGTACGGCGAGGCGGCTTGTCCCGGTCGGCCAGTCCGGGGGCCATTCGTCGGCGAAGCGGGTGGCGAGCATCCGCCCGACGAGGTGGAAGCGCGCGGGCCGTTTGCTGTCGGCGACGGCCACGAGGCCCTTGGCACGGACAACCTCGGTGGGCAGGTCGGCCAGCGTCCGGCGCAGCGCCGCGAGCGACCGCAGCGGCCGGTCGGCCTCGAACGTCCATGTATCGAACGTGTCGAGGTGGCGCGCCACGGGGCGGGCCCGCGCGGCGGGGTCGAGCAGACCAGCGAGCACGTCGTCGTCCGTGTCGAGCAGCAGCGTGGGCTCGAGGTCATCCGCGTCCAGGAGGCGGGCGGCGGGCGCGAAGCTGCGCACCCAGTCCTCGGCGACCCAGCGCGCGGGTTCCCCGTGGAGGCCCACCTTGGTGAGCACGACGATGCTTGCCCCGCCCACCTGCGCCTCGGCCAGCACTTCGGCATCGGCCGAAGGCCACTGGCCCACCTGGCCGACATCGACGACGGCGACTACAGCGGCGAGCCGGACGACCGGTTGCAGCCCCGCGCCCATCATCGGCAGCACGATGCCGAGCGGATCCGACACGCCCGAGGCCTCGATCAGGATGTGCTCGGGGCGGGCCTCGTGCCCGACCAGCGCGAGCAGCGCCGTCACGAGGCCCGCCGAGAGCGAGCAGCACACGCAGCCGCCTTCGAGCGCCATCACCCGGCCGCCGCTGGCGTCCACCTCCGTCGCGTCGAGGTTGACTGCGCCAAAGTCGTTCACGACCAGCCCGAGCCGCCGCCCGCGCGCCGCCGCGCTCGTCGTGATCGCGTTGACGAGCGTCGTCTTGCCCGCGCCGAGGAAGCCGGTGACGACCGTAACGGGCACAGGCCGGTCTGGAAGGGAGGTCGGAGGCGTCGCCATACGACTAGCGGCTTTCGGTGAACGGGCACGAGGCCCAGCTTGCTTCTTCGGCGTAGACCTCGTCTTCGGTGAGCAGGCAGTGGTTGAGGGCCATCGTGAGGCCGGGCTCGTCCAGTCCGATCCCAATGAAGACGATCTCCTGCCGCCGGTCGCCGAGGACCGGGTCCCAGACGCGCTCGGTGTCGGCGCGCAGCGTCTCGTCCTGCGGCCAGTGCGCGCGCGGCACGTCGGCCCACCACTTCCCGACCGCGTGGTACTGGCGGTGGCGGCCCGCTTGGCTCCACACCCACATCGTCTGGGGGGCCGAGCCGAGCCAGAAGACGCCTTTCGAGCGCAGCACGCCCGGCGCGTCGGGCGCGGCGGGCCAGGCCCCCTGCAGGAAGCGCCACAGCTTGGTCGGGTGGAACGGCATCCGCGCCCGATAGACGAACGAGGTCACGCCGTACTCCTCCGTCTCAGGCAGGTGCTCGCCCCGCATCTCGACCAGCCAGCCCGGCGCGTCGGCTGCCGCGTCGAAGTCGAAGCGACCCGTCTCCATGACCTCGCCGAGAGGCACCCTGCTGTACGTCGCCGGGACGATGCGCGCGCGCGGGTTGAGCCGCCGCAGGGTAGCGTCGATGGTCGCCGCCTCGGCCTCGCTGACCGTGTCGAGCTTGTTGAGGATCATCACGTCGGCGAACTCGATCTGGTCGAGGAGCAACTCGCTGATCGAGCGGACATCGCCCTCCGTGGCTTGGAGGCCGCGGTCGCGCAGCTGCTCCACCGAATCCAACTCGTCGAGGAGGTTGCCGGCGTCCACGACGGTGACCATCGTGTCGAGGCGGGCGACCTCGTTGAGCACGCGCCCCGTGGCGTCCTCGAAGGTGAACGTCTCCGCGACCGGCAGCGGCTCCGAGATGCCCGACGACTCGATGACAATCGCGTCGAAGCGCCCCTCCTCGGCCAGCCGCGCGACCTCGACGAGGAGGTCTTCGCGGAGCGTGCAGCAGATGCAGCCGTTGCTCATCTCGACGAGGCGCGCGTCGGTGCGCGTCACCTCGGGCGCAAGCGCTGAGTCATACTGGGCCTCGCCC